>DASXTK010000151.1:0-14044 GCA_036505485.1 Acidimicrobiales bacterium | reverse complement strand
AGCCGGTCGCGTCGAGCCGAGCCCCGCCTCTGGTTGGCCAACACTCGGCGAGCGACGCCGAACAGCCACAGCCGGGCCTCGTCACCGGGCGGCACCTGGTCGAGCCGGCGCCAGGCCACCAGCATGGTCTCGGCCACCACGTCCGCCGCCTGCTCCGGGTGATCGACCCGACGGAGCGCGTAGGCGAGCAGCGAGCGCACCTGGGCCCGGTAGAGCTCTTCGAACTCTTCCCGCCGACGACTCCCCACGTGCCCCCACATGTCCGGTTCGACCGACATCGTTGCAGTCCGAGCCGTCGAACCGGCGCGGCTACCGTCGATCCATGCCCGGCGCAGCAGAGTCGCAGCCCTTGGTGACGGTGGTGGTGCTCAACTGGAACGGCAGCCGGCTGCTGCCGGACTGTCTCGACACGCTGGCCAAGCAGGACCTCGACCCCGGCCTGTGGCAGACCTGGGTGGTCGACAACGGCTCCACCGACGACTCGCTGGAGCTGCTGGCCCGGGACTATCCCCGCATCCACGTCGTGGAGAACGGCGCCAACCTCGGCTACGCCGGCGGCAACAACGTGGCCATGCGCACCGCCACCACCCCCTTCGTGGTACTGCTCAACAACGACGCCTATCCCGAGCCGGACTGGCTCCGCCGGCTGCTGGCCTCGGCCCAGGCTCCCGACGCCGAGCGAGTCGCCGCGGTCACCTCCAAGCTGCTGTTCGAGCCCCGCTTCCTCGAGGTCGACTTCGAGACGCCGGCCTTCCGGCCCCCCGGTGATCCCCGGGCGCTGGGCGTCCAGATGGTCGGCGTCACCGTCGACGGCGCCGACGTCACGGGTGAGGTGCTGTGGGACCACGGGGCCTACGGGGCCGAGCAGTACGGCGACCGCCGGTTCCGCTGGAGCTTCGCCGCCGGCCGGGTGATGGTGCCGGTGCGAGCCTCGGCATCGACCCCGAGCGATGTGCGGATCGTGGTGCGGGCCTGCGCCGACGAGGACAAGCAGCTGACGCTGCGCTGGCCCGGTGGCGAGGCCACGATCACGATCACCAAAGACGACGCCGACCACGAGGTCATCGTCCCGGCCGGAGCCCGGCTGGTCGACGTGATCAACAACGTCGGCAGCTTCATGCATCTCCCCGGCTACGCCGCCGACCGGGGCTACCAGGAACCCGACGAGGGCCAGTTCGACATCCCGGAGGACGTGTTCCTGTTGTGCGGCGCCGCGGTCTGCCTGCGCCGTGAGGCCTTGGACCAGGTCGGCGTGTTCGACGACGACTTCTTCATGTACTACGAGGACACCGACCTGTCCTGGCGGCTGCAGGCCGCGGGCTGGAGCATCCGCTACGCGCCCGATGCGGTGGTCCGCCATCTCCACTCGGCCTCCAGCGGCGAGTGGAGCCCGTTCTTCACCTTCCACGTGGAGCGCAACCGGCTACTGGTGTTCACCAAGAACGCCCCGGCCCGCTTCGCCGCCTGGCTGGCGTTCCGGTTCCAGCTCACCACCGCGTCCATGGCCCGCCGGACCCTGTTCCAAGCGGTGCGGGAACGGCGCCGACCTCAGCTGGGCACCCTGCGTCTACGGACGCGGGTCCTGCTCTCCTTCACCCGGCTGCTCCCCCGCATGGTGATCCGCCGGCGCCGCAGTGCCCGCAAGGCCGGGCTCAGCGCCGAAGCCCGGCAGGCCCTCTTCGACCGGTGGATGCACGAGACCAAGTCCTAACCCTGGGGGACTGAGCCGGGGATGGGTGTTTTCTCTGCCCACCCCCGGCCCAGTTTGGGTTGGGGATTGCATTGGGGAACTACGGATCACCCGCGCCCCGCGCCGGGGGCGGGTAGTCGGGCGCTCGGGTCTCGGGCGGCGCGTCGTCCATGGTGAGCACCGATCCCTCCTCCCGGAAGGCGTCGGTCGGCGTCTCGGGCATCTCGCCCGGCAGGTAGCGCTTGCCGCCGTTGGCGAAGCGCCACATCCCCTTGCCCTCGACGCCGATCTCGTCGGGTCCGACCGCGTCGGCGTCCCACCACACCTCGGCCATGTCGTCGACCGCGAGGTAGTCGGTGCGGCGGCCGAGATCCTCGGAGATGAACAAGCCGTTGTGGCCGTAGCTGATCCGGGGCGTGGTCGGTCCTCCGCCCGTCGGCGGATAGTTGAACAACCCGTCCCGGAAGGTCGCCGGAGTGAGGTTGGGTCCAGCCAGATGGATGCCTAGGAACACCTGGGCCAGCGATTGCATGATCAGCTGCGCGGTCACCTTCGCCGGCGGAGGCGTGCCGAAGTACCACTGGTGCAGCTTGTAGGCCTCGAGGTTGGCCACCGGGGTCTTCACCGGCAGGTTCGACAGACCGAAGGCGTGGGCCCATTGCTGCTGGTCGTACTGCCGGCCCATGACCGTGCTGTCGGTGAGCACCGTGCCGGTGATGATCCACTCGGGGAAGTAGTGCTGGGCCGTGGCCGCCTGGGTCAGGTAGATCGGCATGATCGGGTCGCCGACGAAGACGATCGAGGTCACGTCGGCGGACTTCATCTTGGCGATGATCTGGGTGGCCCTCTCCGGCATCTTCTCCAGATCGAAGATGTAGACCTCGTTGGCCTTGGGTTCCAGGCCGTTGGCCGAGCCGATCATGTCGACCAGATCCATGACCTCGGCGAACACTGGGATCTTCTGCTCGAAGCGCACGATGCCGAAGCGGCGTTCCTCGTCGCGCATGTCGGGGTCGCCGGCGAACTCGGCCTTGTGCCCGAGCACCCGGCTGAACAGGAAGTCGCCCAGGATCACCAGGAACTCCTCGGGAGTGGGCAGCGGTCCCCAGATGAACGGGGCGTTGTCCTGGTGGAACGAGTCCGGCGTGGCCAGACCGCAGTCGAAGCAGAAGATGCCCCGGGCCGCCAGCTCCTCGGCGAACGCGGTGGTGAGCGGCGGTCCCCCGATCACCGCGAACGGCTTGACCTCCTCGAACAGGCGCAGGGCGTCGGCCCGGGCCGCGACCTCGTCGTCCATGGCTCCGGAGGCGTTGAACCGGATCAGGTTGAGCCGCCGACCGTAGGTCTCGAAGAGGTCCTCCATCATCGCCACGTAGTTGTTGCCGGTCTGCTCGATGGCGTCCTCGGGATCGATGGCGTTCTGGATGAGCTGCCGCAGGTCCCCGGCCTGAGGCACATAGATGGCCACGGTGATGGTGTCCGCCGTGACCCCCGGTGTCGTGGCGTCGCCGTTGCCGACCCCGCCGCTGCCGTCGGGGTAGTTGGTGGGGTTGTAGGCCGGCACGCACGGTGGCGCGTAGATCGTCGGCATCATGATCCGGCCGGTGTTGGGGTCGCAGTTCTGCACCCACTGCACGGTGTCCTGCTGCTCGCGGTTGGCGTCCTGCCAGATCAGCGGCACCTCGGAGGTCTCGGGGATGGCCATGCGCTCCGACGGCGTCGGCGGCTCGAGCGCGCTGTCCCCCGGAGCGCGCCCGAGTCCACCGGCGACCGCGAAGGTGAACACCGCCAAGGCGGTGCCGATCGGTCCGGCATAGGTGCGCAGCCGGCTGGGCCGTCGGGACGAGCGGGGACGACGTCCCCCTCCGCCCGAGTGCCGCGGCCGGCCACCGGTCCCCCCATCTCCACCGGAGCCGTCTCCACCAACGCCGTCACCACCATTGGGACCTCCCGGCCCTCCGAAGTCGACAACCGGCGAGGCTGCGGGCGTCCCGCCGAACCCGGTCGGCGTGCGCGCCCCCGAACGTTGGATCGCGGCCTGTGAGGACCCCAGGTACGACGCCACGACCGCGGGATGGTGCAGCACCTCCTGGGCCGAGCCAGCGGCGATGACCTGGCCCTGGTCGAGGGCCACCAGCCGGTCGGCCACGGACGCGATCAGGCTCATGTCGTGCTCGATCACGATCATGGTGGCGCCGAGCACGTCCCGGACCCGGCGCAGCAGCGGGCCCAGGGCCTCGGCCTCGCGTTGGGCGATGCCGCTCGACGGCTCGTCCAGCAGCACCACCGACGGATGGTGGGCCAGCACGCAGGCCAGGTCGACGATGCGCCGCGACCCGGTCGACAGCTCGTGGGTGAACTTGTCCCGGAACTGCTCCAGACCCAGCAGCGCGATCAGCTCGTCGACCCGCTCCTCGACCTCGGCCTCCAACCCGGCCACCGGGAGCCGGAGCGCGGCCCGGAACGGATCCTTCACCGGCTGCCAGCGGTCCAGGGCCACCGCCAGCGTCTCCTCGACGGTGAGCGCCGGGTAGAGCCGGGCGTCCTGGAACGATCGGCCCAGTCCACCCCGAGCTCGCTCGTCGGTGGGGAGCCGGGCCACGTCTACTCCGTCGAGCAGCACCAGACCGCGCTCGGCCCGGGTTACGCCGGAGATGACATCGAACAAGGTGGTCTTGCCGGCGCCGTTGGGACCGATGATCCCCACGATCTCGCCCGGCTCGACCGCCATGGCCACGTCGTCCAGGGCCCGGATCCCGCCGAAGCTCACGGTCACGCCGCGCAGCTCGAACAGCGGCGCCCGGTTGGCACTGGTGGGCAGGGCCGACCAGTCCGACTCCACCGCCTGGCCGAGCGAACCCGTACCTGCCCCCGGCGATCCCAGACCACCGAGATCGTCGGGGGCAAGCTGGCTCTTGGCGCCTTCCAAGAACACCGAACGCAGCAGGTCGGGCCGGTCGAGCAGATGGGCGGTCGGACCGCTGAACCGCACCTGGCCCTTCTCCATGAACACCGCCCGCTCGGCCAGGTTGAGCGCCACGTTGACCGACTGCTCCACCAGGACCACCGCGGTCCCGCGGGCGGCAACGGCCCGGACCACGTCGAGCAGCTGGGCCACGATGATCGGGGCCAGACCCAGGCTCAGCTCGTCGATGAGCAGGATGCGGGGCCGCACCAGCAGGGCCATGGCCAGCGACAGCATCTGCTGCCCGCCGCCGGACAGATCGCCGGCCTGGTTGTCCATCCGATGCTGCAGGGTCGGGAACAGCTCCAGCACCTGCTGGACCCGCTCACCCACGGGTCCGGTGGGTCCGACCGCGCCCGGGCCGGCGCCGTTCTCCAGCCAGCAGGCCATGCGCAGGTTCTCGGCCACGGTGAGCGACGGGAACACCCCGTGGCCGCCGGGCATCTGCACCACACCGGTCTCCACTATCTGGTGGGCCGGGACACGGGTGATGTCCCGGCCGTCGAGCTCGACCGTTCCCCGGGACGGGGTCAGCAGCCCGGAGATGGTCTTGAGCAGCGTGGACTTGCCGGATCCGTTGGTGCCGAGCAGGGCGACCACCTCGCCCGGGGCCACATCGAGGTCCACGCCGAACAGCACCTGCACGTCGCCGTAGGCCACGTCAAGGTCCCGGACCTCCAGCAGCGGACCAGGCCCGTCCCGCTGACGCCGCACCCGGGCGATCTGGGCGCCGGCCGGTCCGCCCTCGGTGCCGATCGGCGACGCCAGCACCTCGTCCCGCTGACCCCGCAAGGCCGGGATGTCGATGCCCCGCCGGGCCGCCAGCTGTCGCAGCCACCGGTCGCGGAGGTGGTACAGCGCGCCGCCGATCCCGCTCGGGAACAGCCACAGCACCAGCAGCACCCCGACGGCGGAGGGTACGTAGACCCAGTTTCCGTGGAGGAACCAGGTGCCGCCGCGGGAGAACAGCGCCCCGATGATGGCCCCGGCCATCGACCCGATGCCGCCCACCACCGTGGACGTGAACACGACGAAGCCCTCGGTGGGCTGGAACAGGGTCTCGGAGTAGCCCAGCACGGCCACGACGTAGACACAGCCGGCCATGGCGGCCAGGGCTCCGGAGAGAGCGAACCCGGTGAGCTTGGCGCGGGTCACGCTGATGCCATGGGCCTGCGCCGCCAGCTCGTTCTCCCTCAGGGCCATGAGCACCCGGCCGGTGCGACTGCGGCGGATCCCGCTCATGGCCGCGAACAGCACCACCGCCAGTCCCAGGCACAGGTAGTAGGAATCTCGCTGGTTGGCGATGTCGACGACCAGGAAGATCTTGACGTTCTCGATACGGCCCCGGGGGATCCAGTCCATGTGGCGCTGGCTGAGCACGTAGCTCGCCGACCCCACCGAGAAGGCCAGGGTGATGGCGGCCAGAAAGATGCCGCGCAGCTTCAGCGCCGGCAGTCCGACGAGCACCGCGATGGCCGCGCCGAACAGTCCGGCCACCGGAATGGCCAGCATGGCGTCCCAGCCCAGGTCCAGGAAGGCGATCGACCCCCACGCCGCGCCGTAGCCGGCGAAGGCCATCTGGCCCAGCGACACCTGTCCGGCCCAGCCGGTGAGGACCACGACCGAGAGCCCGACGATGGCGAACACCAGCACCGCCGAGGCCTTCAGTTCCTCCCCTGATCCCAGGAAGTTCGGCAGGACCAGAGCGATGGCCAACGCCCCGCCGATGCCCAACACCTTGCCCAGCCGGACTTCGGGCAATCGGCGGAGCTGGCGGGGCATCGGCCGGATCTCGCCCGCGGTCTGCCAGGTGCTGATGTCTCCCTGGGAGTCCCGCAGCTTGTCGAGCTGGCGCAGACCCAGACCGACGGCCACCACCAGGGCGAAGATCGGATACACCAGCTCGGGGGTGTCACCCCGGTTCCACAGAACGCCCTGTTCGAGGATGCCCAGGGCCACCGCCGAAGCGGCCACCGATGGGAGGTCGTCCATGCGCCCGAGGGTCAACGCAGCCAGCGCCCCCAGGGCCGTACCGAAGATCAGGAACGGGTTGCTCAGCGGCAGCGTGAGCACGGTGGCCCGCAGGAACACGCCGAGGAACGACAGGACCGCGGCCAGGACCCACACCAGGGTTTCCAGGCGGGCCACCGGGACACCCAGCAGGGCGGCCCGATCGGCCCGTTCCGCCGCGGCCCGCACCGCGATGCCGGCCGGGGTCTTGCGGAAGAACACCGAGACGCACCACAGGCACAGCGGCGCGGTCACCAGGGCGAACAGGTGGTCGGCGGTGAAGGTGATCGGGGAGATCTCCAGGCTGCGGCTGAACGGCAGGCTGACCACGCCGGTGGTGATCTCCACCGGTGTCCGTCCCCACAGGAACGGCATGCCCAGCGCGGTCACCGACAGCAGCTGGGCAAAACCGATGGTGGCCACGGTCAGCACCAGACGGGGGGCGTGTTTGAACCGCTGGATGACGATCAGGTCGACCGCGGCGCCCATGGCCACCGAGGCGGTCAGTCCGATAGCGAAGGCCACGGGGAACGAGACCCCGTTGAACACCACCAGCGCGGTGGCGAGGGTGGCGGGCACCACCCCCAGCTGGGCCTGGGCGAAGTTGACGATGCGGTTGGCTCGGTAGACCAGCGCCATGCCCACCGCCACCAGGGCCCCGAGTACGCCCAGGACCAGGCCGTAGAGGTAGACCCCGGCGGGCATGGAGAACAAGGCGAACTGCAGGGCGACGATGCAGATGGCCGGTCCGAAGACCCGTCGAAGCCGCACGAAGTCGGGGTCGATGCGGAGACGGCTCCAGGCCGACGGCGGAGGGGTCCAGCCCCCGGCGGCCTCTCCCCCGTCGAGGACCGACGGCATGATCGCGGTCCGGGACCGTCGACCTCGACCGTGCAGCCCGGGACCGGAGGCGCCGTTGCGTTCGCGCCGGGCATCGGTGACGGTGCCCGCCATCCGCACCCCCTCGTCCAACGGCATGTTCCCCCCGGCTGCCTCTCACGTTCTCCGAAACATGAGGGTGTCTATCAGATGATAGCGACTCTCGCCATCGCCCTATGACTACGCTGCAGGTCCGTGAGCGAGACCGCTCCGCCCTTGGGGCGGCGTGAGCGCAAGAAGCGGGAGACCCGTGCCGCCATCCACCGCGCCGCGCTAACGCTGTTCGTCGGCAAGGGCTACAGCTCGACCCGGGTCAGCGACATCGCCGAGGCCGCGGACGTCTCGGAGGCCACCTTCTTCCGCTATTTCTCCTCCAAGGAGGAGGTGGCGCTGGTCGCGCTGATGTCCCGCATCGACGCGGTCCTCGACGCTCTAGCCGCCCGACCCGAGCACGAGCTGCCGTTGCAGGCCTGCCTCGGGGTGATGGACACGCCCGACGGGCTGGGCCTGGTGCCCGGGCAGGAGGAGGTCCTCACCATCCAGCTGCTGATGCAGAGCCCGTCGCTGACTGGTCACTTCTTCTGGAAGGTCACCCAGATCACCGACCGTCTGGCCGCCGAGTTCGCCCGCCGGCTCGGGGTCGCCGAGAGCTCGATGGAGGCCCAGCTGCTGGCCACCGCGGTGATCGCCGTGCTCAACGCGGTGCTGCGGGCCTGGATCGCCGACCCGGCTGGGAGCAATCCCTTCGAGTCCACCCGTTCGGCCTTCCTCGCCCTGGCGCAGGGCTTGGAACCCACGACCGGCACCTCGTAGGACAGACTCCGTCGATGGCGACGGATGACCTGGACGTCTTCCCCCGGCCCCGTGAGGTCTCGCTGGCTGGCGGCGGGCTGGGTTCTGCGGTCGAGCTCTCCGCCGCTCGGGACGCTTCGCTCCCGCCCCAGGGGTACGAGCTGACGATCAGCTCCGGTGGCACCTCGCTGCGCTACGCCGACGAAGCGGGGCAGCGCTACGGGCGCCAGACCCTGGCTCAGTTGGCGGGGATGTCGGATGTGCCGGCGGGACGGATCCGGGACTGGCCCGACTTCCCGGTCCGGGGCTACATGCTCGACATCTCCCGCGACCGGGTGCCGACCATGGCCACCCTCGACTGGCTGATCTCCAAGCTGGCCGAGCTGCGTTACAACCACCTGGAGCTCTACACCGAGCACACCTTCGCCTACGCCGACCACGAGACGGTCTGGCGGGACGCCTCGCCGATCACTGCGGACGAGCTGTGTCGCCTCGACGCCTCGTGCGCTGCGGCGGGCATCGAGTTGTCGGCGAACCAGAACACCTTCGGCCACATGACCCGCTGGCTGACGCAGCCGGCCTACCGGGACCGGGCCGAGTGTCCCGATGGTTCCCACCACCCGCTGGCCAATGCCCACCTGCCTCCGTGGAGCCTCGAACCCACCTCCGACAATGCCTCGTTCGCTCTTGGGCTGGTCCGGGAGATGGCGGACAACCTGATGTCGAAGCGGGTGAACATCGGCTGCGACGAGCCGTTCGATCTCGGGCTTGGGCGGAGCGAGGCCGCGGTGGCCTCACGGGGTCGGCCGGCGGTGTTCCTGGATCACCTGCATCGGCTGGTCGATCCGCTGGTGGCCAAAGGTCACGATGTGCAGTTCTGGGGAGACGCCCTGGTCCGCCATCCCGAGCTGATGGACCAGCTCCCGGATGGCGGGACGGCTGTGGTGTGGAACTACGAGGCGCCAAGGCCCGACACGTTTGGCACCGAGAAGTTCATCGGCGCCGAGCTCGCCGAGTTCCTGCAGCTGCCCGACCAGTCGCATCGCGGCTTCTGTTCGTACGTGAAGCCCTATGCCGAGGCCGGATATCCGTTCTGGGTCGCCCCCGGCACCTCCTCGTGGAACTCGCTGGTCGGCCGCTGGTCCAATGCCCGCAAGAACCTGCTCGACGCCGCGACGGTGGGGCTCGACACCGGCGCCCGCGGGTTCCTGGTCACCGACTGGGGCGACAACGGACACCCGCAGCCCCTGGTCCTCGGCCTGCTGGGTCTGGCCTTCGGCGCCGGGGTCGCCTGGTGTCACGAGGCCAATCACACTGTCAACGCCCCTCCGATCGTGGACCGGTTGCTCGACGCTCAGGCCGGGTCCGGGGTCGGCGCCCAACTGGCGCAACTGGGGAACATCTACGCCCGGCTCGGCGTCTTCTCCTTCAACGGCAGCCCAGTGCTCACCAGCATGATCCGAGAAGCACGTCTGCCTCTGGTCGGTGAGCTGAACTCCGTCGCCGCCGACGAGCTGGAGATCCTCATCGAGGAGTCGCTGGAGCTCTTCGCCACCACACCGTTCCTCGGACCCCGAGCCGAGCAAACCACCGCCGAGCTGGTCGCCGTCTGCCGCCTGGCCCGCCACGGACTCTGGCGCCTCCGCCAGACCCGAGGCGACGGCCAAGTAGACACCACCGCCCTCCCCACCGACTTCGAGGAAGCAGTAGCCCTGCAACGCGCAGCCTGGCTGAAAACCAGCCGCCCCGGCGGCCTGGACGACAGCATCAACCGCCTAGTCCCCCCGGCCTAGTGGAACTCAACCGCCCCAACGGCTGAGGTCACCACAGTGGGCACCGGCCTCATCCTCGAGCGCGGCGGACGGGATGTCCCCGGCGATGGTCTCAACCGTCTGATCGATCTGCTCGAGACGGTCGTCGACCCATCGGTAGCTCGTTCGAGCCACCTCGATGTCCTGGCCGAACTCGACGAAGACGGCGGTGGTGACCAGCTCCGGTCGACCGTCGCCGTCGAGATCGGGGCAGGAGAACCCGGCATCCATCGCCGCGGAGGAGTCGATCACCACCTCGCCGACCCCGAACCCGACGGGATGGAGCTGCCCGGTCACCGCGGTTCCGAGGAAGGTGCCGTACGACGTGTGGGCGCCGCCATCGTGGAGGAACGCCACCTCCTCCCGACCGTCGCCGTCCAGATCGGTGACCCCGAGCAGGGCGATGGCGATCGCGGCGTCGATCGTCTGCTCCTCCGTGGTGCCTCGGGCGTAGACGACCCGCACGGTCAGCGTCGGGTTGAGGTCCGGAGGCTCGATGTAGAGCGCGACCTGGTCGATCGCACCATCGCCGTCGACATCCCCGCTGTCGGCCGCCACGCACTGGAACGGCTCCTCGGTCGGACATGCCGGCCCAGTTGCCGTCGGGTAAGTCATCGCCTGGGGCGGATCCGGGTCCGTGGTCGGCAAGCTCGGGTTGGAGCGGGAGTCCGGCAGCGCCATCGCCAGCTGGACCGCCGTGGTCCCGAACACGCCCAGCATCGTCGCCAAGCCGGCGCCCACCCAGGCCCGGGCCGGCGACAGGCGCTTCGGCGTCCGCGGGACGTAGAAGCTCCCGGCTGCTGCCGGCATCGGTCCCGGACCCGCCGCCGGCCGGTAGACGTACCCCTGCGGTGCCCGCCAGATCGGCCCGGCCGGCGCCGAGCGCTTCCTGACCAGCATGCTGAGCGCGGCGATGGCGAGCCCGACCACGGCCAGGGCCTCCGTCGGCAGCTGCAGGTACCGGATCCCGTGGAAGAGCAGACGACGTCCGCTGGCTCGATCCACGTTGAACTCGAGCAGCACCTCGCTGCGCATGGCCTGAGCGAACACCAGCATCGTCAGCGCCGCACCGCTGGCGGCCCACCGAGCGCCGAAGGTCACCCACCGATTGCGACCGGCCTCCCAGGCGTGGGCGAAGTAGGCGTTGTACGCGGCGAAGGCCAGCGGCACGAGAAGCAGGTAGGTCGGCAGCGACATCCGCACGTCGAGCCATCCGTTGGGGAAGGCGTTCCAGGGGAACGAGGGGCGCAGCAGCCGCAGCAGGGTGGCGCCGATCGAAGAGCCCGAAACCAGGCGGGCGAAGCGCGTCGAATCGAAAACGAAGATCCACAGGAGCCCGATGACCACCGGGGCGGCGATCCCGGGCGACGGGGTCGGGGTCGCCGCGGCGTCGGGCCCGAAGCGTCGGCGTTGTTCTCGCAGGAGGATCGTGAAGCCGGTCCCGACCAGCAGCCCTACCGCCATCCCGTTCCCGGCGCCGGACGCGAACGTGCCGGTGCTGCCGAAGATCGTGGCGAGGTTCTGATTGGCCAAGGCGCGGGACGGGGCACCCAGCCAGACCGGCACGCTCCAAACCAGGAACGACAGGAGACCTGCTACCGAGCCCACCAGGACCCCGCACACGATCCAGTAGGACGCCGACCGGCTACGGGAGCGGTCCAACATGAGCCAGTACCCGGCGCTGAAGATCGCCGCGAAGCTCCCAGTCCTGAGGAGCTCGCGGCTGAACGCGGAGCCGGAATCGGGGGGCATGTAGAACGCCGGACCGGTCTTGCCGATCGAGAACGCCGCGGCGCCACCTGGGAGCTGGGCCAGGAAGCCGTCGTAGCCGCGGAGGTAGTTGGCCACCGCCGGGATCAGGAACAGCAGCTGCAGGATCAGCGCCACGCCCCCGATGAGCAGCATCAACCGAGGTGACAGGGTCCGGTGCCCGGCCGGCGGGGCTCGTTCGGTCACGGTTGCCGAGGGGCTGGCCATCAGGTGCACTCCCCGGCGCCATCGCAGTGGGTGCGGGCGTTGGCGATGCTGACCGTGCGGAACGGCTTGCCGTTGTCGTCGATCACGTCGGTGCCTGCACGTCCCTCCGAGCGCCAGTGCAAGAGCGCAACCCACTCGCAGTCACACCCATCGGTGGTGGCCGTGATCTCGAAGGTTTCGAGGTCGTCCACTGAGACCACGTAGGGGAACTGGATCGGGCGCCGCTGCTCAGTGGGCGCGTCCAACAAGTCCGCGGCGGCCTCGCTGTAGTTGATGCTGGCCCGGGGACGATCGTCGTCCAGATCGACCGTCATCCAGCGGATCGCCCCGACGTCGCCGCACACCATGGCCCGGAGTGCCGTGCCCGACGGCGGCCGCCGTCGCTCGCGGACCTCGATGTCGATACCGGTCAGCGCCACCTCGGCGCCGCTGCGCCCCTGGATGGTGGCCTGCACGACCGTCACGTCCGCCGGCATCGCCCCCGAGACCTCGGACCAGTCCGGCTCGATGTCGTCGACGGCACCGAAGTCGATCTCGTCGGGGGGACGGGCGGTGAACCAGGTGATCCCGCAGCCGGAGTTGACCGCCGTGACGATGGTGATCGGATCCGAAACGCGATCCGCAGGAAACCTCCAGTTGGAGACCACCCAGACAGCACAAGTCGCGCCAAGAGAAAGCCCACCGACGATCGTCCCCCGCCGCGCCCACTTGGTCTGCCGCTGCGCCTCCCGCAGCACCGCACGGTCTTTGTCCGACCCCGGATCGGCCAGCAACCACCGCCAAACGCCCCGCCACACTCTCCGTATCCTCTCACGCACACCACCGCAGGATCCCGTTCCATGAACTAACTGGTGTCGTCGTCTTCTTCGTCCTCATCGTCATCGTCAGCGTCGGGGTCGGGTTGGGGTGTCCAGCCGTTGTCTGAGGGGTTGTGGTGACGACATCTGAGCCGCCCGTTGCTCTGAATGGTCTCCCCGTCTTTGTCGAAGGGCTGGGCATGATCCACCGCACAGTGCGGATAGGGGATGTCGCAGCCCGGCGACGTGCAGTGTTGGTCTCGGACCTGGATGGCCCGGCGTAACCCCCCACGGAAGAACCGATCCCGTCTCCCGACCTCGATCACCCGCGCCGGGGTATCGAACACGACGCGTTCGATTTCGGCGTCGAACAGCCATGGTGCTGCTTGTCCCGGGGTGATGGTCTGCCCCGAGGCCAGTTTGCAGATGCGGCCCTTGAATGTCTCCCAGCCGACCAGGACCGTGAACAGCGGCGACGGCCGGCGTCCGTCTTTGGGCATGGTGGCGGAGCGGGTCGCCATCTCCACCAGGGCGTCGTGGCGACGCTGCCCCGACGTCCGAGCCAGTTTGTCGATACTGGTCTGGTCGCCCCAGGTGGCTTTCGCTTCGGCCCAGTCGGCTTTGAACAGGGCGGTTTCGAGCCGTTCGAGTTCGGTGGCGAAGATCTCCCCACCGATCGGGTCCATCTGCCCGTCGATGCGTTTCACCCCGTCGAGCATCTCGGACACGTTGAGGCGGCGGGCCTGGTAGTCGTTGGTGGCTTTGTCTTCGGCGCCGTCCTCGTCCACCAGTTGTTCCCAATACCGCACCGCGGCCACAAACTCCGCGAACTCAAGATCACAGGCGTGGTCCAACAGCAGCTTTTCGGCGTCGGGGAACGCTGCTTTCACCGCCGGACTATGCGACCCGGCCACGCGGGCGAACACCCGGACATGGTCCTCGCTGATCGTCCCCGCCGCGAACGCCTCCGCCACCCGTGGCATCAACCACAACCGCTTCGACAGATACACCTGGTGCCGCATCGCCTTCAACGAACACCTCGCGTCCCGCGCCAACCTGGCCGCCGCGGACTTCGAACCATCGGCGGCGTAACCCTTACGAGCGTCGTACATCCCGGTGAGGC
>DASXTK010000150.1:0-10997 GCA_036505485.1 Acidimicrobiales bacterium | reverse complement strand
GGTTGAGCCACAAAGACCGTTCGGGGCCAGCTCGTTTGGCCGCCGCCCTTCCCTCGAAGCGTCATTTAGCCACCGAGAGCAGCCCATGGCGTCACCGAGCCGCGAAACTCGACCCACGGATAGGTCACAAGAGCCTCAATTAGATCCGCGGAGTGATAGCAGCCGCGTCGCTACCCCACGGGCGCCGGATCGGGCGCTCCGTGGCCCGGAGCGTGGAGCAGACGTGTCGTCGCGCCGGTCGCGCTCATCACGAGCGGATCGTGGGCCGGAGAACGGCGCTGAGCCCTACTACTCCGCACCTCTATTTCGGGCTGTGGGCCCGGGGAGCATCAGTCGGTGGGGCGGTCGACCTGGGCGATGAGTTTCTTCGGAGCTAGGACGCAGTAGCTCTCGGTGAGGAGCTCTGCTACTTCCTCCCAGTCGACGTTCTCGTCGAGGACCATGCCGACGACGTTGGTTCCCGAGCCGGGGCGGAAGAACGGATGGCCCGCCGCCCACAGCGCCTCGAGCTCGGCCCCCGACGACCGGAACGTCATCACCGTGATCGGACCGTCGGCCGAGTCGATCGTGAGGACGTGGGCGATGGTCCGCTTACGGACGCGCCAGCGGGTCCCGGTCCACGCCGGCTCCTCGTAGACCTCCGGCAATCCGAGACACATCGACCGCAGCTCGGCCACGACCTCGGGCGTCACGTCGGCGTACTCGGGCATTGCTTCGTAGCCTCACCGGCTCCGCTTCACTGTCCGGGCGAGGATCCCCAACGTGGCCCGCAGTGCTCCCTCGGATAGCACCGGGAAGACGTTGGCCTCCTTCCACACCGGGTCGATCGACGACCAGTCGTAGTACGAGGTCACGAGTGTGCCGTCGTCGGTGGGCTCGAGCGTGTAGCCGTAGACGTGCCCGATCTGCGGGCGGAGCCGGCTCAGGATCGTCCACGCGATCTCCCGGTCGGGAACGAGCTTGGTGATTCTGACCGTGACGTCGTACAGCCCGAGGGGATAGTCGTTCAGGGCCTCGCGGTCCATGTGCACGACGAAGCTGTCGCCGACGGCGGTCACCGGGTCGCCGGTGGCGTCCATCAGCATCCCCGAGCTGTCGATCGCCACATGGCCCTGAGGGTCGCACAGCACCTGGAAGATCGTCGCCGGGTCCGCTGCGATGGTCCTCTGGACCTCCATCCGCTCGCTCGTCATCCGGGCATCCTGCCACCGAGCCGCTCATTTGGCCTGGTCGACAGGTAGGGGCCGTGGCCGGGATAGCGTCCGGTCATGATCCAGGCAGGGCTACAGATTCCGAACTTCACCTATCCCGGAGTGGCGCCGGAGGAGCTGTTCGAGCGCATCGCCGACGTCGCCGTCGCCGCCGAGGAGTCCGGCTTCGACACCGTCATGGTGATGGATCACTTCTACCAACTGCCGATGCTCGGCCCGCCCGAGCTCGAGATGTTCGAGTCCTACACCCTGCTCGGAGCGCTGGCGGCCCGGACATCGACGGTGAAGCTGGGAACCCTCGTCACCGGGGTGACGTATCGCAACCCGGCGATCCTGGCCAAGATCGTCACCTCGCTCGATGTGATCTCCAAGGGCCGGGCCTTCCTGGGGATCGGTGCCGCCTGGTTCGACCAGGAGCACGACGGGTTGGGGGTCGACTTCCCCCCGGTCCGGGAGCGGTTCGAGCGGCTCGAGGAGGCCCTGCACATCTGCCGGGCCATGTTCCGATGCGAGCGGCCGACGTTCGAGGGCAAGCACTACCGGGTCAAGGACGCCATCAACTCGCCGGCGCCGATCACCCCCGGCGGCCCGCCGATCATGGTCGGGGGGCAGGGCGAGAAGAAGACCCTCCGGCTCATGGCCGAGCACGCCGACATGGCCAACCTCACCTCCGGGTTCGACGACCTGCCCCGCAAGCTGGAGGTCCTGGCCGGCCATTGCGCCACGGTGGGACGCGACATCGACACCATCAACAAGACGCCCCTTGGCTCGCTCATCGTCGGCGACACCATGGAGGAGGCCGAGGGCAAGCGCACGACCCTGCTCCAGGAGCGGGGGCTGCCGCCGTGGGACCAGCTCGGCGACGACTTCAAGGCCATGATCGGCTCCCGTTTCGTCGTCGGCGACGCCGACAGCGCCGGCGAGCAGATCCAGTCGCTGCTCGGGCTCGGACTCGACGGCGTCACGTTCAACATGCCGGCCGACGGCTGGGACCTGGACGCCGTCCGTCGCGCCGGTCAGGTCGTGAGCACCGCCGTCAGCTAGGTAGGCGGCGTTCGATGGCGTCGAGGCGCTGGAGGATCTGGTCCAGCGTGGTTGGCGACGGTGTGGTCGGGGCCGGCGGTTTGCCCTGCTGAGCGAGGAAGGCCCCGAGCGCGGCAGTCACCGCGAGTCGCGTCGTGCGCAGCTCGACTCCCATGCGTCGCAGCACCTTGCTGGCGAGTCCTTCTTCGGCGGCCAGCAACCCGAGGAGGAGATGCTCGCAGCCGATGTAGTTGTGCAAGAGAGCCAGTGCCTCCTTGGTTGCCAGCTCGAGTGCCCGCTTGGACAGCGCGGTGAACGGGACGTGCCCCTCCGGCGCCGCCCCGGTCTTCGGATCCATTGAGGCCTGCAGTTCTGTACGCAGGTCCTCGGCGTCCACGTCGAGGTCGGCCAGCACCTTGACCGCAAGGTTGCCGCCCTCGTCGAGGATGCCCAGCAGGATGTGCTCGGTGCCGACGTGGTCAGCTGACGAGTCGCGAGCCGCTTGCTGGGCCAGCGTTGTCACCGCGGCTCGCGCCCGTGGGGTGAACCGCCCGAACAAGCCACTGCTGGGCAGCTCGTTCGGTAGTTCCCCCTCGGCGCTTCTGGCCGCGGTGACGTCGCGCACGGCTCGCTCCAAGGCGGCCTGGCACACTGCGGAGACCGGGATCTGGGCATCCCGGACCGCCGCGGCCAACCCCTCCGGCAGGTACACGTTCACCTTCGGCATGGGGTTATAGTGTGCGCACATAACCCCATTGTCAACACAAGAAGGCCATCAACCTCGAACTTGCCCCCGAAACCCGTGGCCCATCACGGGTTTCGGGGGCAAGTTCGACAGGGCCGCTACTTTCCACGCATGGACGCGTTGTCGGGCGCCGGGGTGGCGCGATTGCGGGATGTGATGAGCGGCTACGTCGAGCGGGGTGACGTACCCGGGTTGGTGTGGCTGGTGTCTCGGCGTGGTGAGGTCCACACCGGGTGGGCCGGAGGGATGCAGGCCGATAGTTCCGATCCGGTGGCGCGCGACTTCATCGTGCGGGTCACCTCGATGACCAAGCCGGTCACCGCCGTGGCGGCGCTGCTCCTGATCGAGGAGTGCAAGCTTCGGCTCGACGAGCCCGTCGATCGGCTCCTGCCCGAGCTGGCCGACCGCCAGGTGCTCGCCGATGTCCACGGATCTTTGGACGACACCGTGCCGGCGAAGCGGCCGATCTCGGTCCGGGACCTGCTCACGTTCCGCATGGGGCTGGGAGGCGACTTCACCGGCACCATCCCTCAGCCGGTCATGGAGGCCATGGGAAAGCTGGAACTGGGAGTCGGGCCGCCGGCACCTGCGGGTCCGCCGGAGCCCGACGAGTGGATGCGCCGGCTCGGGTCATTGCCGCTCGAGTACCAACCGGGCGAGCGCTGGCTCTACCACACCGGCGCCGACGTGCTCGGGGTGCTCATCGCCCGGGCTTCGGGGCAACCGTTCGAGACGTTCCTGGCCGAGCGGATCTTCGAGCCGCTGGGGATGGTGGACACCGGCTTCTGGGTGCCGGCGAGCAAGATGGACCGGTTCGGCCCGTGCTTCTGGAAGGACCCGGAAACCGGCGAGCGCGCCGTTTACGACCCGCCCGACGGCCAGTGGAGCAAGCCGCCGGCGTTCCCCGGCGGAGGCGCGGGCCTGGTGTCCACGGTCGACGACTGGCTGGCCTTCTCCGAGATGCTGTTGGCCGGCGGGACCTATCGAGGCACGCGCCTCCTGTCCCGGCCCACGGTCGAGGCCATGACCACCAACTACCTCACCCCCGAGCAGCTCACGACCTCGAGCCCAGACACCTCGGGAGCGGTCGGGTGGGGGTTCGGGGTCGGCACCCAACTTCGTCGTCGCGGGCCGACCCTCTCGCCCGGCAGCTACTGGTGGGACGGCGGCATGGGCTCCACGTGGTCCAACGACCCGGCCGAGGACCTCATTGGCATCATGCTCGCCAACCAGGCGTGGGAGTCTCCTATCCCTCCACCGGTGTTCCAGGACTTCTGGACCTGCGCCTACGGGGCCATCAACGACTGAGTGAATGCCCCGCGGCAAACCGGGTAATGCGTCGGGCATGGCCGAGAGCGTCTACAAGATCATCGAACTGGTCGGGACCAGCACCGAGTCGTGGGAGAAGGCAGCCGCCGCTGCCGTGGCCACGGCCGCTCAGTCCCTACGAGAGCTGCGAATCGCCGAGGTGTCGGAGCTCGACCTCCAGATCGAGGATGGTCAGATCCGGGCCTATCGGGCCAAGGTGAAGCTCTCGTTCAAGTACGAGACCGGCAGCGACTAGCGGGGGCGCTCAGCCCACCAGCCCGGCGACCACGTTGACGCCGGCGGCCACGATCACCACGCCGAAGATGTACGACAGCAGGGCGTGGAGCAACACGGTGCGCCGGATTCGGCGATCGCGCAGCAGCGTGTCGGAGACCTGGTAGGTCATGCCGATGGTGAACGCGAGGTAGGCGAAGTCGCGGTAGTCCGGCTTGTCGGTCTCTGGCGACGAGCCGAAGTCGATCCCGCCCCCGGGCGCCAGGTAGTAGAGGTGGGCGTAGCGCAAGGTGAAGACGGTGTTGACCACCGTCCACGAGACCACGACGGTCAGGGTGGCGATGGTGACGAGCAGCACCCGCTCGCCTCCGTTCTCGTGCCGGGCCAGGCCCAGGGCGAAGCTCACGGCAACCAGGCTGGCGCCACAGGCCGCCAGCAGGAGCAGCCGGGCGGTGTCGCGGTTCACGTCCTCCCGGGTGGCGAGGTGCGCGGTGCCGGCACCGTCGGTGCCAAGGACGATCGGCGCAACGGCAACGAGGAACGTGAAGGCGGCGGTGTCCCAGCCGCCGAGCACCGCCACGTGCCAGGTGACGACCAACGACAACCCGAGCCCCACCACCAGCCCGGCCAACGCGGCGATCACGAGTCGCCGCAGTGCGGACGCATGCCAGCCCAACCATCGGCGGTACACCGTCGGGGTTGGGACGACCATCAGGTCGTGGTCTAGCCGCGTTGGTCCGCGCTGTCGTGGATTGTTGTCCTAGCGTCCCGGCCGTGCCTCGGAACGGTGAGCGAGCGCGGTCGTGGTGGGGTTGGGGTTACGAGGATGCCGCCATGACCAACGACCAGGTCGCCTCGCTTGGCGCCGCGGTGGCCCAGCGGCTTGGTGTCGAGATCGACGTGATGCCGGCACCCCGCCTGGACGACGTGCAGTTGCCCCCGCCTCGCATCGAGCCGCCGGCGTCGCTGGCGCACCTGGCCCACGACGATCCGTACGAGCGGGCGTTGCACAGCCACGGTCGCAGCTACCGCGACGTGATCCGTGGCGTCCGGGGACAGTTCGATCATCCCGTCGACCTCGTCGTCTATCCGGAGACCGAGGCCGATGTCGTGGCCATCCTCGCTTGGTGCACCACCAGCGGCATCGCCTGCATCCCGTTCGGCGGCGGTTCTTCGGTGGTCGGCGGCGTGGAACCTGTCGGCCTGCACGAGCGGTTCCCCGGCGTGGTGTCCCTGGACCTCACCGGCCTGGACCGCGTTGTCGAGATCGATCGCACGAGCCGCGCCGCTCGCATCCAGGCCGGCGTCCTGGGACCGGTGCTGGAGGACCAGCTGCGGCCCCGCGGTCTGACCCTGCGCCACTTCCCCCAGAGCTTCGAGGTGTCGACCCTGGGTGGGTGGCTCGCCACCCGCTCCGGCGGTCACTACGCCACCGTCTACACCCACATCGACGACCTGGTGGAGTCGATGCGGGTCGTCACCCCCACCGGCGTGAGCGAGTCCCGGCGCCTGCCGGGCAGCGGCGCCGGACCGTCGCCCGACCGGATGTTCCTGGGCAGCGAGGGTTCGCTCGGCGTGATCACCGAGGCGTGGATGAGGCTCCAGGATCGACCGCGCTGGAAGGGATCCGCCGGCGTCCGCTTCGGCCAGTTCGGCGACGGCGCCGAGGCGGTGCGGGCGCTGTCCCAGTCGGGCCTGTTCCCCAGCAACTGCCGGTTGCTCGACGCCGGCGAGGCCCTCATCACCGCTGGCGTCGGTGACGTCGTCGCTGGTGGAGGGCTGCTGCTGGTCGGCTTCGAGTCGGCCGACCACCCGGTCGGCCCGTGGCTGGACCGAGCCCTGGAGCTGTGCCGAGACCACGGCGGCACCGTGCCGGCGGATGAGGTCAAGCTGAGCGAGGACACCAGCGCCGGTCGGGAGGGAGCTGCCGGGGCGTGGCGCAGCGCCTTCATCCGGGCGCCCTACACCCGCGATGGGCTGGTGCGCTGTGGGGTCATCTGCGAGACCTTCGAGACCGCCTGCACGTGGGACCGGTTCCCCGACCTGCATGCCGCGGTCACCGAGACGGTCGGGAAAGCGATCAGCCGCATCAGCGGGAACGGTTGGGTGACGTGTCGGTTCACCCACGTCTACCCGGACGGACCGGCGCCGTACTTCAGCGTCATCGCCGCCGGTCGGCCGGGTTCCGAGCTGGAGCAGTGGGCCGACATCAAGGCCGTGGCATCGGAGGTCCTGCTGGAGTGCGGGGCGACGATCACCCACCATCACGCCATAGGCCGCGATCACGACGCCTGGTACCGCCGCCAGCGACCCGAACCCGTCGGCCGAGCGCTGGCCGCGGCCAAGCGCGAGCTCGACCCGGCCGGAATCCTCAACCCCGGCGTGGTGTGCTGACAAATTAGACCATCTGGTCTATTATGTGGCTATGGACAAGGACAAGGTCGATGTCGTCCTGCGAGCCTTCCGGGCGGTGGAGACGCGGGATCTGGCGGGGTTGTTGGCCCTCTACCACCCGGAGGTCGAGTTCCACGAGGCCCCGTCGCTGCCCTACGGCGGGACCTTCCGGGGCAAGGAACTGATGGGCCAGCGTGGCGAGCTCACGGCCAGCTGGGTCAGCACCTGGGATCCGCTGCAGCCCACCGAGGCCGAGCGCAGCATGGATCCCCGGGTGGTGGCCGCGGCCGGGGACGAGGTCGTGGTCCTGTGGCGGCAGCGTGCCGTCGCTGCGGCCGGGGAGCGGTTCGACGCTCCGGTGCTGGGTCTCTACGAGGTCCGCGACGGGATGTTCGCCCGGGCCCAGATGTTCCACTTCGACACCGCGTCGGTCGTCCGCTTCCTCCGCCAGGCTGGCCTATAGCTGCGGCTCGGCCTGCAGCGCGGCCCGCACCGCCGCGGCGAGCTGGTCGCGCATGGTCCTCGGAAGCGGCGACGCCGCGATCAGGTGGCGGCGGATTCCGCCCAAGGGGAGGTCGACGACCGCGAACGTCGTCTGTTCCACCGCCGCGGTGGTGGACTTGCCGTACAGCCGCCGGGTCAGCTCCCGCAGGGCATCGCGCAACGGGATGTTGAGATCAGCGAGCTGATGGCGGATCTCGGCTGACTCCACGCTCGCCACGAGATCCTCCCGTCGGACCGCGGCCAGCAGCCGGGCATCTCCCGGTTCCCGCTGGGCGAAGTCATACAGCGACAGGGCCCCGGCGACCGCGGCCTCGAGCGGATCGGGGCCGGACACCGCCTCGATGAAGCGGTCCTGTGACCTGCGCACCGCCCGGATCCACATCTCGGCGAGGAGGTCTTCCCGGGAGGCGAACCGGTGGTAGATGGAGCCCTTCGGCGCCCCGCTGGCCTGGGCGATGGCGGCGACGGTGGCGGCCCGCACCCCGTGATCGAGGACCAGGGTCCGGGCCGCGTCGAGGATGGTTTGGTCCGAGTGCACCTGGGGCCGACCCATGGACGAGGAGGCTAATGGCCCGCAAGGTCTAGTACTTGCCCGCGATGAGTTCTGGTGCTGACCGTCGTCTTGTCCGACGTGCACACGTTGATGAGTGGGTTGGTGCTGGGCGAGTCGCCGCGGTGGCATGACGGGCGCCTGTGGTTCTGCGACTGGGGCGCGCACGAGATGGTGGCCGTCGATCTCTTCGGGAAGAGCGAGGTGGTGGTCCTCTCCGTCCAGTCGTTGCCGTTCAGCATCGACTGGCTGCCGGACGGGCGTCTGCTCGTCGTGGTGTCCGACGATCGGGTGCTGCAGAGCCGGGAGCCCGACGGGTCGCTCGTGACCCACGCCGACCTGCGTGGGGTCTGCGACCGGCCGTGGAACGAGATCGTGGTGGACGGGCGGGGAAACACCTATGTGAACAGCATCGGCTTCGAGCTCATGACCGGTGAGGCGCCCACGGCCGGGGTGATCGCCCTGGTCACGCCCGATGGCTCGGTCCGGCCGGTGGCCGATGGGGTCATGTTCCCCAACGGCATGGTCGTGACCCCCGACAACGCGACGCTGATCGTCGCCGAGTCCTACGCCAGCCGGCTCACCGCCTTCGACATCGGCTCGGGCGGAGACTTGTCGAACCGCAGGGTATGGGCCGATCTCCGCGACGGTGTCCCCGACGGCATCTGCCTGGATGCGGACGGTGCGGTTTGGTACGGAGATGTGCCCAACAAGCGTTGTGTGCGTGTCCGGGAGGGCGGGGAGGTCCTGCAGACCGTTGACCTCGACCGTGGGTGCTTCGCCTGCATGCTCGGGGGCGAGGACGATCATCCTCTTCTGTTCATGGTGGCGGCGGAATGGGGTGGTCCGTCGGCGGTGGCCGATGGGGCGCGCACCGGTCAGGTACTGACCGTGGAGGCGCCGGCACCTGGCGTCGGTTGGCCGTAGGGGCGCGGCATTCGCGGCGCTAGCCGCATCTAGGATCCTCGGCGGGCAGGTCGCATCGCTGGCGCAAGCCAGGGTTCCGATGACGATCGAAGGGAAGAGGCGGCGGATGGGTCTACGAGCGCTGGCCGAGCGCTGGTGGCGAGTCGGACTGGCGATCGCGGTCGTCGGGAGCGTCCTCGGGGTCGGCTTTGCCGTTCACGCCTGGTTCTCGACCCGTGATGCGACGAATCGCACGGTCGCAGCCCTGCACGACCGGCGTGACGATCTCGCTGGAGCCCGGGACGACCTGGCCGCGGCCACCGACCAGCTCGAGGACCTGCAGGCGGAGCGTGACGGCGAGCGGGCGACCCTGGGTGTGCGGGAGGGAGAGCGCGATACGGCGCAGGCGGCGCTGGATACTGCGGGCGCTCTGCTGACCGATCTGAGGGCCCAGCTCGACGCCGCGACCACCGACCTGGCCGACAGCACGGCTCGGCGGGATGCGTTCGACCAGTGCCTGGTCGGCATCGCCGAGGCGCTGAACCAGGCGGCGGTGGGGGACATCGGGGGTCTGGGCGCCACCATGCGGAGCATCGAGGGCAGCTGCGCCGAGGCCGGAGCCGTTCTGTGACCGCGGCCGCCGACCTTGACGTCGACGTCGACGTGGAGTCGGAGGAGGAGACGCCTCTGAGCCCTCGTTTGCGGGTTCCTCCTCGAGTGGTGGTGATCGCCGCCTGCGTGGTCGTACTGGCCGTTGTCGGACTGTTCGGGTTCTCCTACTGGCGGGCCCGGGTTCAACTGGCGGACAAGCGGGCCCAGCTCAACGAGGCAACCGCTCGTCTTGCCGACGTCCGGGACAACCTCGACCAGGTTCGTCAGGAACACACGGCCACACAGAACGAGCTCGACCAGATCCAGGCGGACATCGCTCTCGCCATCGACACCCGCACCTGGATCGATGCCCTCACGGCCAACGCCCAGACCGAGATCGTGGCCGTAGATGCCAACCGCACCCAGGTCGACAACGCACGGTGGTTGATAGCCGCCAACTCCAACGAGGCCCGGGCCTGCTTCGACGGCGTCTCCCAGGCCGTCCGTGCCAGCCGCGGTGGTGACGACCAGACGTCGGTCGGCGCCCTGCGGGGCGTCATCGCTCATTGCACCCACACGTTGGCCTATGCCACCGGAGCCCGGTTCCCGTTCGACTTCGCCGACCCGTTCGTGTTGCGGGCCGGCGGCGCGTACTACGGGTACTCGACCAACTCGGGCGCCGGTGACATCCAGGTGATCCGCTCGGCCAACCTGGTCGACTGGGAGCTCGTGGGGAACGCGCTCGCGGGCCTTCCCGGATGGGCGTCGCCCCATGCCACCTGGGCGCCTTCCGTTCTGCCCCGGGGTGGGGGATATGTCGTGTACTACACGGTCCGGGAGGCGGCCACGCAGCGGCAGTGCATCTCCCGGGCGGTGGCGTCCTCGCCGGCTGGGCCGTTCCGCGACGATTCGGCCGGGCCGCTGATGTGCCAGTTCGGCGGATCGATCGATCCCAGCCCCTTCGTCGACGCCGACGGCCGGGCCTACCTGCTGTGGAAGGCCGAGGCGGTGGGTGACGTCCCCCCAGTGATCTGGTCGCAGGAGCTGACCGGGGACGGGCTGGGGCTGACCGTTTCCGCTCAGCAACTGCTGTCGGTCGACCGGTCGTTCGAGCGAGGCGTGGTCGAGGCGCCTTCAATGGTGCGGGAGGGTGGCACCTACTTCCTCCTCTACGCCGCTGCCGACTGGAACTCGCGGAACTACTCGACGGCCTACGCAACCTGTGCCGGACCCGCCGGTCCGTGCACCAAGCCCGCCGACGGACGCATCCTCACGTCGGGCCAACGCATCGCCGGACCCGGCGGCGTCGAGGTGTTCCGCGCCGCCGACGCTTCCCTCTGGGCCGCCTTCCACGCCTTCTCCGAACCCAACGTCGGCTACCCCAGCAGCCGCTACCTCCACCTGGCCCAAGTCCACATCACAAATGGCCATATAACCCTCGACCCCAACGGCAACTGAGTTCCCTTCGTCACAGTCCCACAGAAACGCCAGAACCCCCTGGTGAGGGGGTGCCCTCAAGTGGGGGTGGGGG
>DASXTK010000149.1:0-2764 GCA_036505485.1 Acidimicrobiales bacterium | reverse complement strand
ATCGGCCGAAGCCGACGACGTGCTGGCCGACCAGTTCGGCACCGGCGTCCCCAACGTGGTGCTGGTGGTGACGGCCAAGGACGGCAAGAGCGTCGATGATCCCAAGGTGGCGCTGGCCGGCGGACAGATCGCCGCGGAGCTGGTCGCGGCCCACGGGGTCACCGACGTCATCTCCTACTGGTCGGAGAGCAACGCCCCGCCGCTGCGCAACAACGACGGCACCCGGGCCCTGGTGCTGGGACGCATCGACTCCGACAACGACGACGAGCTGAACGACCGCATCGAGAACCTGGCCCCCCAGATGCGCCGGGACAACGGGGTGATCAAGGTCGAGGTGGGCGGGTTCGCCGAGGTGTTCCACGAGGTCGGCGCCACCATCGAGGACGACCTGGTGCGGGCCGAGATGATCGCCCTGCCCATCACCCTCATCCTGCTGGTGCTGATCTTCGGCAGCGTGGTGGCGGCCAGCCTGCCGCTGGTGGTCGGGGTGCTGTCGATCGTGGGGACGTTCCTGGCCCTCCAGCTGCTGTCCGGGGTCACCGAGGTGTCGATCTACGCCCTCAACCTCACCACCGCCATGGGCTTGGGGCTGGCCATCGACTACAGCATGTTCGTGGTCGCCCGGTTCCGGGAGGAGCTCCGAGCCGGACACGAACCCCGGGCCGCGGTGATGCGCACAGTCCGCTCGGCCGGGAGGACGGTGGCCTTCTCGGCCCTCACCGTGGCCGCCTCGCTGTGCGCGGCCCTGGTGTTCCCCTTCGCCTTCCTGCGCTCCATGGCCTACGCCGGAGTGGCCGTCGGCCTGCTCGCCGGGTTCTTCTCCCTGGTGGTTCTGCCCGCGTTGCTCATGGTGCTGGGCCACCGGGTCAACTCCCTCACCCTGTGGAAGCGCTCGGTGACCCCACCGGAGGAGGGGATCTGGCACCGCATCGCCCTGCTGGTGATGCGCCGGCCCATCCCCATCGCCACCGTGGTGATCGTGTTCCTGCTGGTGATGGGCGCACCGTTCCTGGGCGTGAACCTGACCCTGCCCGACGACCGGGTGCTGCCGGAGTCGGCCACCAGCCGCCAGGTCCACGAGACCATCCGCGACGAGTTCAACTCCAGGGAGGCCGGGGCGCTGTCGGTCGTTGCCCCCACTACCGACGGTCCTTCCGCCCCGGCGCTCACCACCGCCATCGACGACTACGCCACCGAGCTGGCCCGCCTGCCCGGCGTGTCCCGGGTGGACGCCGCCACCGGCAGCTACTGCGGCGCCGGCCTGGCCGAGGAGCTCGGCTGCACCCCGGGTGACCTGGTGCTCGGACCGGACAGCGCGCCGCGCTACGCCGGCTTCGTCGCCAACGGCGGGACCTATCTGTCGGTCGTGCCCTCGATCGAGCCCAACTCCGAGGCCGGCGAGCAGCTGGTCCATGCGGTTCGGGAACACCGCTCGCCGTTCCCGGTGCAGGTCACCGGACCGTCGGCCGAGCTGGTCGATGCCAAGGACGCGCTGTTCGATCGCCTGCCCATCGCCCTCGCCATCATCGCCGCCGTGACCACGGTGCTGCTGTTCCTGATGTTCGGCAGCGTGCTGATCCCGGTGAAGGCCGTGGTGCTGAACCTGCTGAGCCTGTCGGCGACCTTTGGCGCCATGGTGTGGATCTTCCAAGAGGGACACCTGTCCGGAGCCCTGAACTTCACCGCCACGGGTGGCCTGGCCGCCGCCATGCCCATCCTCATGTTCTGCGTGGCCTTCGGGTTGTCGATGGACTACGAGGTGTTCCTGCTGTCCCGGATCAAGGAGGAGCACGACCGGGGCGTCGGCAACACCAAGTCGGTCGCCGTGGGCCTGGAGCGGACCGGACGGATCGTTACCGCCGCCGCGGTGTTGATCGCCGTGGTGTTCCTGTCCTTCGCCACCGGTGGGGTCAGCTTCATGAAGCTGTTCGGCGTCGGGCTGACCCTGGCCGTACTCCTGGACGCCTTCGTGATCCGGGGCACGCTGGTGCCGGCGTTCATGCGTCTGGCCGGCGAGTGGAACTGGTGGGCGCCCGGACCGCTGCGCCGGTTCCACGACCGCTTCGGCATCTCCGAGAGCGCCGACCTCGACGACGAGCGCGATGCTGTCGGGAGCAATGGCTCCGAAGACACCAAATCCCGAGAGCTCCACCACGTCGGCTGAGCCGCGGCCGGAAGTGTCGCTCACGCTGCGCCGCCGGTCCCGCGCCCGCAAGGGCGAGGGGCCGCGGTTGCGCGACGAGATCCTGGACGCCACCCAGCGGCTGCTGTTGCAGACCGGCTCGGCCGAGGAGGTGTCGATCCGGGGCGTGGCCGACGCCGTCGGGATCACGCCGCCGTCGATCTACCGCCACTTCCCGGACAAGCAGTCGCTGATCTACGAGGTGTCCGAGCGCCACTTCACCACCCTGGAGGAGGAGATCGGCAAGGCGGTGGCCGGGATCGACGACCCGGTGGACGCCCTGATGGCTCGGGGCCGCGCCTACGTCCGCTTCGGGATGGCCAACCCAGAGCCCTACCGGGTCATGTTCATGACCGCACCCGAGGGCGTGCCGCTGGACCAGCAGCAGAGCTGGCTGGCCCACTCCAAGGTCTTCGCCGACACCGTCGAGGCGGTGGAGCGCTGCATCGAGGCGGGCCGGTTCCGGCCGGAGCACAACGACCCGTTCCGGGTGACGCTGGGCTTCTGGGCCCGAGTCCACGGCCTCACCTCGCTGGCCGTCAGCAAACCGTTCCTCCCCATCGACGACGCCTTCGTCGAGGA
>DASXTK010000148.1:0-11537 GCA_036505485.1 Acidimicrobiales bacterium | reverse complement strand
CACCAGGTAGATCAAGAAGACGGTGGCGACGACCACGTAGGGGGCGAAGGCGAAGACCTTGCGGTCGGCCCGCCACGGAATGATGTCTTCCTTCTGGATGAACTTGCCCACCTCGGCCAGCAGCTGCAGCGAACCGTAGGGTCCGGCCTCCATGGGTCCGAGGCGGCTCTGCATGAAGCTCATCATCTTGAAAAGGAAGACGTAGACGAGGGCGCTGGCCGGCAGGAGCACCGCCAGCATGCCGCCGATCGAACGGAGGGAGGTCGCCTGCCACCACGCCAGGTCGGCGGTGATGGTCGTGACCGCGGTGAGGGTCGTCATCGCAGAGCCCGCTCAGATCCAGCGAAAGACATGCTTCGCGAACGCGGTGGAAACACCGGGAAAAACGCCGGCTACGAGGTACGAGCGGAGCTGGTCCGACACGTCGCGGGAGCCTAGTGATCGTTTGCACGAGGGGCCAAGATGGCTCCGGGCGCCGCCCGCAGCCCGGATCACCAAGCCCCGGCCCCGGTGCGAAGGGTATGATCCGGCGCACGAGGCGTGGGCGGCGCGGTCGGCGTCAGCCCGAGCGACTGGGGTCACCGTGCAGGACCGGGAGGCGGCGACATCTGACGGGCCGAGGGCGCGCGGGCCGCGGCGCCGGCACCGGGCCGCCGGGGTGGTCGCCGACGCCGACGCCGTCTTCGAGGGCTGGTATCCGGTCGGGACCGGTGAGTCGGTTCAGCCCGGGCAGGTGATCGGTGTCGACTTCGCCGACCTCCGCGTCGCCGTCTTCAGGGACGAGCACGGCCAGCTCGGAGCCATCGACGCCCAGTGCTGTCACCTCGGCGCCGACCTGGCCCTCGGTCGGGTGGTCGGGGCGGATCTGCGCTGCCCGTTCCACCATTGGAGCTTCGACGCCCGAGGGTGCTGCACGGACATCCCCGCGACGGACCGCATCCCCGCGGCCGCTCGCCAGGAGAGCTTCCCGGTCCGGGATGAGCTCGGCCTCATCTGGACCTATCGAGGCCGGAGCCCGGGCGCCCTGCCGTTCCTGCGCGGTCCGAACAGTGCCGCCGCCCACCGCTACAAGACCGGTCGCATCCAGGTCTTCGAACAGCCGCCCTGGCTGGTCGTGGGCAACGCCATCGACGTCCAGCACATCACCACGCTGCACGGCATGCGGTTGTTGGAAGACCCGTCGGTCCGCTTCTTCGACGACCGCGTCGAGTTCGACATACGCTCCACCCTCCCGGTCGTGGGTGAGGTCCAGCAGTTCTCGACGATCTTCGGGGTCAACGCTTTCACCATGACCGGCGGGATAGCCGGTCTCGACCTGGCCACGGTGGCGGCGGGCCGGCCCATCGGCGGGGGCCGCTCCGAGTTCTTCTTCGTCGCCGCGGTGGAGGAGACCACCGACCCCGCGCTCGACGAGCGGCTCCTCGCGCTCGGGCTGGCCGGCATCGAGGGGTTCCTCCTCCAGGACCTGCCGGTTCTGAACACGCTGAGGTTCCGGCTCGGCGTGACGGTCGCCGCGGATCGGCCCCTCCTCCGCTATTTCGACTACGTCGCCAGAAGTCCGCGTGCGAGTGACGACAACGACGCCCAACGACTCGAGGTGGAATCGTGATGAGTCAGGTCCGACCGCACATGCCGCTGGCCGACCAGCTGGACGACGACCTTCGCCGGGTCGACCAGGCCATCGAGGAGGTGGTGGACGAACCCCATCCCCTGGCGTCGACCGTGATGACCCACCTCCTGCGGTCGGGCGGACAACGGCTGCGGCCCCGGCTCGCGATGCTCGCCGGTCGGGTCGTCGAAACGTCCCTAGGGGACGCGCCGCGCGATCTCGTCGACGCCGCGGTTGCCGCCGAGCTCGTCCATCTGGGAACCCTCCACCATGACGACGTGATCGACGACAGCACCATCCGCCGCGGCGTCGACACGGTGAACGCCCTTTGGGGCAACACCGTCGCCATCCTCGCCGGCGACTACCTCCTGGCCCGCGCCACCCAGGTGGCGTCGGGCATGGGCACCGAGACCGGTCGGGCCCTGGCCGAGTGCATCTGCGACATGGTCAGGGGCCAGATCCTGGAGAGCGGGTACCTCTTCAACCCCGGACGTTCGATCGACGACTATCTCGCGGCCATCGATGGAAAGACGGCCCGGCTGATGGGAGCGGCCTGCTGGCTGGGGGCCCGGGTGTGCGGCGGGGACGAGGCCTCGGTCGCTGCCCTGGACGACTACGGACGCCTCACCGGCCGGGCGTACCAGATGCTCGACGACCTGGTGGACCTGTGCGCCGACGCCGAGACCGCCGGCAAGCCCACCGGGGTGGACATCCGCGAGGGCGTCTACACCATGCCGCTGTTGCTGGCCCTGCACGACCGACCCGAGCTCGGCGAGTCGCTGCGTCCGGGCATCGCCGAGGAGGACGCCGCCCGGGTGCGCGCGGCGGTCCTGGCCACGCCCGGCCCGTCGGAGACGGTGACTGCGGTGGCCCGCGAGACCGAGCGGGCTCGTCAGGCCTTGGAAGCGGTCGACGAGCGCAGCGAGGCTGCCAAGCACGAGCTGGCGGAGTTCGCGACCCGGATCGCGATCAAGGCCGCCTCCACGGTCGACGCCGTCACCCCGACGCGGCACGGCTGACGACCATGGCGGACGACGGGGCCATCCCGCGGCTGGACCGGGGCATCGACCAGGCGACGACGGCTCTGTGCGCCGCGCAACGGACCGACGGCTCCTGGCGAGGCCACACCGAGATGGGGGTCACGACCACCATCCAGGACATCTTCCAGCGTCACTACCTGGGAGTCCTCGACGCCGACGACCTGGGCCGCTCGGCCAACTACGTCCGCAACCGTCAGCGCTCCGACGGCGGCTGGGCCAAGTCGTGGGACGGCGACGCGGAGCTCTCCCCCTCGATCGAGTCCTACATGCTCATGCGCCTGGCCGGAGACCAACCCGACGACGCCCACATGCTTCAGGCCGCGGCTGTGATCCGAGACCTCGGCGGCCGAGGTCGCGCCCAGAGCTTCCCGACCAAGCTGTGGCTCGCGGTGCTGGGGCAGATCAGCTGGAACGACCTGCATCCCATCCCCATCGAGATCCTCCTGTTCCCCGAGCGGTCGATGCTGGGCCTGAACGCGTTCGCCGCGTGGATCCGCCAGCTCATCGTGGTCGGCAGCCTCATGTCCCGGCATCGGCCGGTGGCGCCCGTCGACTTCCGGACCACGGAGCTGGTCGCGGAGGACGCGGCCCGGGCCCAGGGCTTGGATGCGTTCGACGCCCTCGACCCCCTGCTCCATCTGGCCCGGCTGCGTCCGTCCCCGTTCCTGAAGCCCCGGGCCGAAGCCCGCGCCGAACGCTGGCTCCTGCGCCATCAGGACGATGCCGGCTATTGGTGTGGAGGATTCTCCTTCGCTCCGATCGGGCTGCGCCTGTTGGGCTACCCGCTGGAGCACCCGGTCGTGCGGGTGGCGTTGGAGGCCATCGACGCCCTGGCCGTCCGGTCGGGCGACGAGCGGTTCGTGCAGCCGCTGCTCTCCGACGTGGGCGACACCCTGCTGGCCACCCGCGCTCTGGGCTGCGCCGGACTGGGCCCGGACGAACCGCCCATGCACGCGGCGCGGCGGTTCCTGTTGGCTGCCGAGTGCCGGCACGCCGGGGACTGGAAGAACGACCGACCCACGCTCGAGGCCGGGGCTTGGGCGTTCGAGGTCGGCAACTACTGGTTCCCCGATTGCGACGACACCGCTTGGGCCGTGGAGAGCCTGACCCTGGCCAGCGGACCTGACGACGGCGCGGCGGCCGCCGCCATCGCCCGGGGTGTCGCTTGGCTCGTGGGCATGCAATGCCGGAGCGGAGGATGGGGCGCGTTCAGCGCCGACAACACCTCCACGCTGCCGGCAGCGCTGTTCAATCGGAGCGGCCCGGTGACCGATCCGCCGACGCCCGACGTCACCGCCCACGTGGTGGAGGCGTTGGTCCCCCAGCTGGGCCCGGAGGCGGCGTCGATCCGACGAGCGCGGGATTGGCTCCTGGGATGCCAGGAGCCCGAGGGCTCGTGGCCCAGCGGCTGGTACGTCAACCACGTCCATGGCACCAGCTCGGTGATCGCCGCGCTGGTGCGCGCCGGGATGAGCCCCTCCCATGCCAGCATCGAGCGGGCCCTGCAGTGGCTGCGGGCCGGCCAGAACCGGGACGGCGGCTGGGGGGAGAGCTTCCGCTCGTACACCGACCGGACGCTCGGCGCAGCGGACAGCACTCCGACCCAGACTGCCTGGGCGGTGTTGGGGCAGGTGGTGGTCGACCCCGCGCACGACTCGGTACGCCGCGGGGTCGAGTACCTGCTCCGGACCCAGCGACCCGACGGGCGATGGCGGGAGGACCGGTTCACCGCTGCGGCCCTCGCTCCGCTCTACGACATCCGCTACACGCTGCAGTCCGAGCTGATCTATCCGCTGCACGCCCTCGCCGCCTACCGCTCCACCCAGCAGGGCCACGGCGGCCCCCGACCCGGGCCGTCCTGACAAGGAGATGAGATGGACAAGTACCGATTCCTGTCCGAGGAGTGGTTCGCGGCGGTCCGGGAGGTCCGCGATTCGACCGACCATGAAAGCCTGTCCACGATCGACGACGGCGCGGCGTTCAACATCCGCATCCGGGTCGGCGGGCCGGAGGAACTGGTGTGGCTGCACTTCGCCGACGGGACCTTCCATCGGGGACGGCGCGACGACTGCGACACCGAGGTGCGGATCCAGCGCGACGTCGCCTACTCCCTGCTGGTCGACGGCGACTTCAGCGCGGCCACCAAGGCGTTCATGGCCGGGAAGATCGACATCCGGGGTGACCTCACCCAGCTCATGGCCTTCGCCATGGGCGACGGCGGAGGCGTCGGTGCCGCGGCCGACGACGTTCAGGACCGCATCCGAGCGTTCACGATCTGACGGCGGTCGAGCCCGCCGGATCAGCGGTCGATGTCGCCGAGGATGAAGTAGAGGCTGGCCAGGATGGTGATGATGTCGGGCACGTACACGCCGCGCAGCAGCCACGACAGCACCGACACGTTGGAGAAGCTGGCCGAGCGAATCTTCACCCGGAACGGCCCCACGTCCCCCTTGCTGATCACGTAGTAGCCCATGGCTCCGAGCGGGTTCTCGGTGGCGACGTAGGCCTCGCCCTCGGGCACCTTGATGATGCGGGGGACTTTGGCCATGATCGGCCCGCCCGGCAGCTTGTCGCAGAGCTGGTCGACGATCTTGGTGGCCTCGCGGGTCTCCTGGAGCCGGACCCAGCAGCGGGCGAAGCTGTCGCCGTCGGGGTGGGTCCAGACCCGGAAGTCGACCTCGTCGTGGGCCAGCCCGTAGTTGGCATCGCGGCGCAGGTCCCAGTCGATGCCCGAGGCCCGGGCGTTGGCGCCGGTCAGTCCGTACGACTGGGCCACGTCGGCCGGGATCACCCCGATGCCGCGGGTGCGGGTCTCGAAGATCTCGTTGCCGAAGAGCAGGTCCTCGATCTCGTCGCAGAACCCCCGCATGCGCTCCATGACCGCCTTGGTGTCGGCGATCCAGCCCTTGGGGAGGTCGTCCTTGAGGCCGCCGATGCGGTCGAAGTTGGGGTGGAAGCGTCCGCCGGTGACGCTCTCGATCTGGTCGAGGACGTGCTCCCGGTCCCGGAAGGCGTAGAACGCCGGGGTCACCGCGCCGAGCTGGACCCCGAGGTCGCCCAGGAACAGCACGATGTTGGCGATCCGGGCCATCTCGAACAGGATCGTGCGGATGTACTTGGCCCGGGGTGGGGCCTCGATCTCCATGAGCTGCTCGGCGGCCAGGATGAACGGCACCTCGTTGGCGAAGCTGCCCAGCCAGTCGATCCGGTTGACTAGGGTCGTGACCTGGGGATACGTCCGGACCTCGCAGAGCTTCTCGTAGCCCCGGTGCATGTAGCCCGCCGCGATGTCGGCCCAGACCACCTGCTCGCCGTCGAGCTTGGCGATGACCCGCAGGGTGCCGTGGGTGGCCGGGTGCTGGGGGCCCAGGTTGAGGGTCATGCCCTCGTCGGTCTCAACCTCGACCGCCACCCGCATGTCCGCGGCCTGGCTGTCGACGTAGGCCCGCTGTTGGCGCTCGGTCACGGTCATGCGTCCGCAGCCTCCTCGGCCGTACCGTCACCGTTGGTCTCGCCTTCGCCGGCCTCGTCCTCGGGACCAGCGGGCATCGGCTCCACGTCGACGATCCCGGGCCAGGGCTTGACCAGCCGGGCCAGCAACGGGAAGTCCTTGCGCAGCGGGTGTCCCTCGAACGCGCCGGGGAGATAGATGTGCCGCAGACCGGGGTGCCCGTCGAAGGTGATGCCGAACATCTCCCAGCACTCACGCTCGTGCCAGTTGGCGCCGGCGAACAGGGGCACCAGGCTGGCGATGCTGTGGTCGTCGTCGGGCAGATCGGCCTTGAGGATCACGCTGGCCGACGCCACCACGCCCTCGGGCGACGGCCTGCGCTGGTTGGCGAGGCGACAGAAGACCTGGAAGCGGGTGTCACCGCCGGCGTATCCGGTGGTGATCGGTGCAGTTGGGTCGAACTGCTTGAGTCCCGCGTCGAGGACCGCGTACTCGTAACGGCCCCAGGGAGACGGCATCCAGTCGATGGCCGAGAGGAAGTCGAAGAAGCCGCAGGCCAACTTGGACTTCGCCAACTCGGCGGCGTCGGCCCAGGCCTCCCGCCGGACCCGTACCCACAGCTCCCGGCCCGCGATGATGTGGCTGCCGACCACCGCGTCACCGAGACCCTCGGTGAAAGCGGCCAGCATGCCCTCGCGCAGCTCGTCGGGCGGTGCTGCGGCTTCGGTCTCGCCGTCGATCGTGCTCGTGGTGTCGCTCACTGGTCCTACCTGCCGGCCCTATTGCACCACGATCGGATCGCCGCGCCAGCGGGCGGCGGGGTCTTCATGGCGAATCTTCTGCTGGAGCAGCACGATGCCCTCGAGCAACGCCTCGGGCCGGGGCGGGCAGCCGGGGACGTACACGTCGACCGGGACGATCTGATCAACACCCTTCGTGACCGAGTAGCTGTCCCAGTAGGGGCCGCCGCAGTTGGTGCACGAGCCCATCGAGATGACGTACTTGGGATCCGGCATCTGCTCGTAGAGCCGCTTGATCGAGACCGCCATCTTGTCGGTCACGGTGCCGGAGATGACCACCAGGTCGGCCTGGCGAGGGCTGGCCGGCAACGGGATGACCCCGAGCCGCATCACGTCGTAGCGCGGGCCGGCGAACGCTGCGCCCATCTCGATGGCGCAGCAGGCCAGACCCCACTGGTAGCACCACAGGCTGTAGCGGCGGCTGAGGTTCAGCAGGGCGGTGAGGGGCTTGGGGAGCTTGCCGCTCTCGACAAGGCCCATGTCAGGTTGTGACCGTGGTGGTGGTCATCACGCAATCCCGTCAGATCCAGCGGAGAACATTCTTCCTCCACGCATACAGCAGACCGAGGGCGAGGATCGCTATGAAGACCCCCACCTCGACGAAGCCGAACCAGCCGTAGGCCTCGACCCGGACCGCGAACGGGAAGACGAACACCGCTTCGACATCGAAGAGCACGAAGAGCAGGGCGAACAGGTAGTACCGCACCTGGCTCTGGGCCCAGCCGGAGCCAACTGGATCGACCCCGGACTCGTAGTTGATGTACTTCTCGGCTTGTGGCCGGGTGGGCCGAAGCAGGCTCCCGATGCCCATCAACGTGGCCACCAACGCGGTGGAAACACCTAGAAAAACACCGGCTACGAGATATGAGCGGAGCTGGTCCGACACGTCGCGGGAGCCTAGTGATCGTTTGCACGAGGGGCCAAGATGGGTCCCCTCCGAGCGGTCAGGGCGAGACCCGCACGTGCAGCGATTCGTACGACCGCGCCACCAGGGTCGAGCGCAGGACGGTGTCGCCAACTTCGATGGTCGAGAAGCGCCGGGCGAGGAGCGGGAACGCGACCTCGGTCTCCACGTGGGTCAGCAGCGCCCCGAGACAGTGATGGATGCCTCCGCCGAAGGACAGGTGCGGGTTGGGCTGGCGGAGGAGATCGAGCTCGCGTGGTCGCTCGAACACCTTCGGATCCCGGTTCGCCGCCGCCACCATGAGCACCACGATCTGGTTCGCCGGGATGGTGACGCCGCCGACGTCGACGTCCTCGATGGTCGTTCGCTGGGTCATCTGGACCGGCGAATCGAAGCGCAGGAGCTCGTCGACCGCGAGGCGGGCACCGGCGTCGTCGCAGGTGCGCAGGGCGGCCAGCTCGGCCGGACGGGACGCGAGCGCGACGGTTCCACAGGCGATCAAGGCGGTCACGTTGGCGTGCCCGGCCACGAACAGCAGCAGGAGCACCCCGAGCAGCTCGTCATCGCTCAGCCGATCGCCCTCGTGGCTGGCAGCGGCGAGCGCCGTGACCAGGTCATCGCCGGTTGATCGCCGGCGCTCGTCGATCAGGGCCCGCAGGTACTCGAGCAGCTCCCCCATCGCTTCGTTGATCTTCTCGTTCAACGTCTCCCCGCGGAGAGGCAGCGGGTCGAGGGTCCGCACGACCCAGTCGGACCACGCGGACAGCTGGCCGACATCGCTGCGCGGAACCGCGAGCAGATCGGCGATGATCGTGATCGGCAGCGGGCGAGCCAGCTCGGCCACGAGGTCGGCCTCACCGGCAGCTTCGATGCGGTCCAGGGCCGCCGTGACCAGCTCCGCGGCCCGATGCCGCAGGCCTTCGACCCGACGGGGGGTGAACGCCTGCCGCACGAGACCGCGAATCCGCCCGTGCTCCGGTGGATCGATGCGGATCAGCAGGGGTAGATCCCCGAACCCTGGTGGCTCGGCGCCGTCGGTGAGAAAGGCGCGATACGGCTCGCTGTCGCGGTAGTCGACGACCACGTCCGGCCGCCTCAGCAGGGCCGATGCCTCGCGATGGCCCAGGACGAACCAGACGCCGAGCCCGGAGTCGTACAGCTCGGCCGCGCTCTGCCACCGCTCGTAGAGCGGATAGGGGTCCGCTCGCATCTCGTCGGTGAGCATCGACAGGAGGATGTTCTCCGACCCGACCCGGGCGAGCGACTCCATGGCCCCTCCTCCCCCGCGCTCCGGCGTCATCCGTCGATGTGGAACTGCTGGGCCCATCTCCGGTACTTCATGATCGGACCGTCGCCAGGAGCGAGGTAGGGCCGAGGGAGGTAGGCCTTGCGGGCGAGGATCTTCGCGTCCTGCGTGAACTCGTTGACCATCGCTTGGTGAAACATCTCCTCCGCTACGCGGGTCACATGCTCGTGCTCGTTGCGGTGCATGCTGAACTGGATCTGGATCCGGGAGCTGTTCTTCGTCATCGGAGTGGTCGTCGCCACCACATCGGCATTGAAGAAGCCCCCCAGTCGGGCCACCCCGAAGCCCGGTCCGTACTGGTCGCTGTCGAGTCGGACCTCCTCGTAGCCCAGGTGCCGGGCCAAGGTCTGCACCGTGCGGATCTTGGCCAGCGGCCCGTCGGTCTCGTAGCTCTCCAGTCGCGGCAACTCGCTGAGGCGGTGGAACTGCTGGAAATGAGCGAGATCGACACCGTTCTCGTTCATCTCCTGCCAACAGATGTCGATCTCCCACTGGTGCTTGCGCCACGGGGTCGACGACTCGGCGGGCACCGCCGGCAGGATCGGGATCTCCCAGCCCGGCTCGATCCCCCCAGGGTGGAACCAGAACATGACGATGTCGGCCGTCTCGACCACGGGATAGGACACCAGGCGAGCGTCGGGGATGGTGCGATCGCTATACGGGATCCGCGAGTTCCTCCCGGACCCGTCGAAGCACCACCCGTGGAACGGACAGCGCAGCTCGGCGCCGTGGACCTCGCCGCCGAACCCGATGTTGGTCCCGAGGTGGGGGCAGAACGCACTCGTGACGTGGGCTGCTCCCGTCTCCTCCCGCCACGCCACGAACCATCGCTCCAACGCCTCGAACGGGAGCACCGCACCGGCGACGAGATCGGACGAGTCCACCGCACGGAACCAGCCGTAGGGCAGCGGAAGGTTTTTCGGGAAGATCATCTCCCGAGTCGGAAGGTGCACCGCGCTCGGGCTCAGTGCGGTTGCGTCGACATCGATCGAAGCATCCATCGCCTCCACCTCCCCAGTGCGTTCAGTCAAACACAGTACGAACGCCGTTGCCTTCCAGGCATTGTTGACCACGATGCGAACGAAGCTGAATGGTCAGGTCGTCGAGTTCGACCTGCGGGCCGGGGATGCAGCGATCGATGTCATCCGGGAGCAGCTCGGTCTGACCGGCACGAAGCTGGTGTGCGGGACAGGCGTGTGCGGCGCGTGCACGATCCTTGTCGACGCCACGCCGATCACGAGCTGTCTGCTTCCGGCCCAACGGCTCGAAGGTCGCTCGGTGCAGACGATCGAGGCCCACGCCAGGGCCGGGCTGCACCCGGTGCAAAAGGCGTTCATGGCGGCCGACGCGCTCCAGTGCGGCTTCTGCACTCCGGGGTTCATCAACGAGGCGGTCGCGTTTTACGACGAGTGGAGGGCCCGGATCCCGAGCCGCGACGACATCGCGGGCGCGCTGTCGGGGCATCTGTGCCGCTGTGGCGCGTACCCAGGCATCTATGCCGCGGTCGCCCGCGCCTGCGCGGGTGAGTTCGACGGCGACGCTCCGGTGGTGCCGGCTCGCGTCGATGCCCGGGCCAAGGTGACCGGCGAAGCGGTGTACACCGTCGACGTCCGCTACGACGGCTTGCTCGAGGCCCGGTTCGTGCGCTCGACCAGGGCCCATGCCCGGGTGACCGGTGTCGACCTGGCGGGGGCCCAGGCCCAGCCGGGCGTCGTGGCCGCGGTCGAGCTGTTGGACGACGATCGGATGGTCCGCTACGTCGGCCAACCGATAGCAGCGGTGGCGGCCGCGACCACCCGCTTGGCCGAGCAAGCGGCGCGGCTGGTCGCGGTCGAGTATGACGACTTGCCCTTCGTCGTCGACCCGGATGAAGCCGAGGCCGACGCCGCGTCGGTGTACGAAGGCAAGCCAAGGCGGCCCCCGAACACATCGGAAGGACCGGTCCCGCCCGGTCGATTCCGCGGGAACACCCGCCGGATTCGCGGCGGCGGCCTGTTCTCGCCTCGAGCGGGCAAGGCGAGACGAGTCATCGCCTCGGTCGAGACGAACCCGAACCTCGAGCTGGTCTCGGGAACTTGGCGAACCTCGGACCAGATCCACACCGCGCTCGAACCTCACGCAGCGGTGGCGATCTGGCCTGGACCCGATTCCCTCACACTTCACGTGTCGACCCAAACCGTCGGCCAGGTGGCGCACGAGGTGGCGAAGCACTTCGACCTCGACCAACAGAACGTCACGGTGCATGCCCCCTTCGTGGGCGGGGCGTTCGGCGCCAAGCAGGGCCTCGGGATCGAAGCGATCGCCGCCATCGAGCTCGCGAGACGAACCGGCACGGCCGTCCGCGTGGCCAACGACCGGCTCCAGGAGATGGCCTGCGGCGGTCATCGCCCGGCCACCCGGGTCACGGTCGACATCGTCGCGACCCGA
>DASXTK010000147.1:0-1948 GCA_036505485.1 Acidimicrobiales bacterium | reverse complement strand
GGCTGTCCCAACCGTCACTACTCAGTACCAGCCCGGTGACGAGTCCATGGAGAGCGTCGATGGCGAGGACCAGGCCGGGCAGTTCCGCGACCGGATCGGTCGAACGCGGCCACCAGCCTCCGTCGAGCAATGTGGGTCGTGCGCCAGTCTGTTGCATCCGTAAACGTGGGACCCGAGTCTTATCAATTTAGTGCGTAGCTGGTGGGGCGTTGATCGCTTTGAGGGCGTGGCGTAGGTCGTCGGGGAGGGGGTCGGCGGCGGTAAGGGTGTGGTCGCCGACGCGGATGGTGACGGTGCGGTAGCGGCGGGCGGTGCGCACGAACTTCTTGACGGACCAGCCGGTGCGCTGTTCGATCCATCTGCTGACGGCCAGGGCGGCGAGCACGATCGTGAGGTGGGCCTCGATGGACTCGCGCTTGTGGTGGTAGATCGGCCGGGCACGCAGGTCGTGCTTGGACATTCGGAACGACCTTTCGATCTGGAACAGCCGGTGGTAGGCGTCGATCACGAACTCCGCGGTCACCGGGGTGCCGTCCGGGCAGGCGGCGAGGTTGGTGACGTACCCCTTCAGCCCGGCCAGGGCCCGGGCCTTGGCCTCCAGGGCCCGGTTCACCGTGCGGGTGCCGCCGGACAGCTGGACGAACCGGTTGCGCTTGACGGCCGTTATCCCGGCGACGGCCTTCTCGGCCTTGGCGACCTGGTCGTCGATGCCGCGCAGGGTGCGTCGGGCCCGATCGGCCCGGTACTGGTAGTAGATGACCTGGTCGCGGCGCCGGTCGGCCGGCCCGGCCGGCCACGGTTGGCAGAACACGTGCCCGTCGGGGATGTCCTGGCCGGGGTGCTCGCGGCGCCACTCGGCCACGACGTAGGGGACGTCTGGGATGCGAGCGCCGAGGATGAACGACAACCCGGCGTCCTCGATCGCCCTCTGGTTGGCCGCGGAGATCATGCCGGCGTCAGCCACGATCGTCACGTCCGCCAACCGGTGGGCGTCCATAAAGGAGCGAATCGTGGGCAGCATGGTGAGGGTTTCGGCTTTATTGCCCTCGAACGCCTCGACCGTCAGCGGGAACCCGGCCTGGTCGGTGAGCAGGCCGATCGTGATCTGCGGCTCCAGGCGGCGTTCCTTGGAGAATCCCGGCTCGCGGAACCCGTCGCCGGTGTCGGTCTCGAAGTACAGGGTCGACACGTCGTACAGCACCAGCGATGCCGGCCCGAGTTGGGCGTGCGCGGCGCAGGCCGCCGCCACCCGCTGACGCCACCCGGCCCGGGCGTAGACCGGCAGGCGCCGGTTCACCGTCGGATACGATGCCACGTCGATCCCGACCTCCTGCAGCACCCGCAGGCTGTCCTGCTTACTGGTCGGCTCGATGATCCGGGCCAGCACCAGTTGCCGGAATACCTGGTCATCCCTCGTCGCCTCACCGAATCCGAGACGGTCGAACCCGCGGCACAGCGCCTCCCACAGGTGCCCCATCCGGGAGCCGGTGATCTCCAGCGGGCCGCCCGCCTCCGGGCTGTCGTCCAGCCCTAGATCCAGCTCGCCCTGACCGGCGGCCAGCCGTTGTCGCGCCACGGCCTTCAACATCGCCAGTTGAGCCTCGTCGTGCGCGGACCCGATGTGCTCGATATCGCGCGAGCCCCGCCGCGAGGAGTGCACGATCTGCACCGCCCTCGCCCCCGAGGCCGTCTTCACGGTGCGCACGTACGGCGACACGGCCGACAAGCCTAAGGGCCACGATTTAGTGCGCAACCACCCGACCGAAACCCCAGGTCAACGCCCTACGACCCGCCGAAAAGCGGACCCTTGATAAGAGTCAGGAGAGGGTAGGAGCAGTTCAGTTCGAGTGGGCTACTCCGGAAGATTCTCCTAGTCGCACGAGTCGCCGCAGCCGGATAGGTGTAATAGCGCAGGAAGTGGAATCCGTGCTTCCTGAGCTAGTGGACA
>DASXTK010000146.1:0-2819 GCA_036505485.1 Acidimicrobiales bacterium | reverse complement strand
GGCCATCTCCGACAAGATCCTCCAACCCCAGGACATCGGCGACATCCGCTTCATCCTGGTGGGGGTCGGGCTGATCCTGCTCGTGGTGTTCCGACCACAGGGCATCTTCGGCGACAAGCGCGAGATCGCGCTGGAGCTGTGATGGACTCGCCGCGCCCCACCGGTTTCACCAAGGTGCAGCTGGATCCGTTCGGCGAGATCGACGAGGCCCCGGGGGTCTCCAAGGCCGACGCCGTGCTCGTCGTGGACAACGTTCGGCGGCGCTTCGGCGGGGTCACCGCGGTCAACGTCGACCACGTCGAGGTGCAGCGGGGCGCGATCACCGCCCTCATCGGGCCCAACGGTGCCGGCAAGACCACGTTCTTCAACCTGATCACCGGGTTCGACCGAGCCGACAGCGGGACGTGGACCTTCGATGGTCAGGGGCTGGAGGGGTTGTCCAGCCATGTGATCGCCCGGCTCGGCGCGGTGCGGACCTTCCAGCTCACCAAGGCGCTCACCCGGATGCGGGTGATCGACAACATGAAGCTCGCGGCCAAGGGCCAGGCCGGCGAGAACTTCTTCCGGGCCTTGACCCGCTCGATCTGGCGGGAGCAGGAACGGGCCATCGAGGAGCGGGCCGACGCCCTGCTGGAGCGGTTCAACCTGACCCAGATGCGCGACGAGTTCGCCGGCGAGTTGTCGGGCGGGCAGCGCAAGCTGCTGGAGATGGCTCGCGCCCTGATGACCGAGCCGACCATGCTCCTGCTGGACGAGCCCATGGCCGGCGTGAACCCGGCCCTGGCCGAGACCATCGTGGGCCACGTCCGGCAGCTGCGCGACGAGGGTATGACCGTGGTGTTCGTCGAGCACGACATGGACGTGGTGCGGACCGTCAGCGACTGGGTGGTGGTGATGAGCGAAGGCGAGGTGATCGCCGAGGGCTGTCACGATTCGATCGTCACCAACCAGCGGGTCATCGACGCCTACCTGGGCGCCCACCACGTCACGCCTGCGGATCGGGCGGCGCAGGACCGGCAGCTGGCGGAAGACGAGGCCGCGATCGAGGCGGAACAGGCCGCTGAGGCCGAAGGGAAGGCGGCGGACGATGAGTGAGAGTGACCAGCAGGCGGAGGAGCAGGCGCAGGCGCTGCTGGCCGCCCATGAGGTGGTCGCTGGCTACGTGCCCGGGGTGAACATCCTCGACGGCACCAGCCTCGACCTGTTCGAGGGCGAGCTCGTGGGCATCATCGGGCCCAACGGTGCGGGGAAGTCCACGCTGGTCAAGGCGCTGTTCGGGCTCCTGCCTGTGCGCAGCGGCACCGTGACGTTCGAGGGCCGTGACATAACCGGGCTCAAGGCCCACGACCTCGTGGCCCAGGGCATCGGCTACGTGCCCCAGATGAACAACGTGTTCCCTCGGCTCACGGTCGAGGAGAACCTGGAGATGGGCACCTACCTCAAGCCCCGCAGCTTCGGCGCCCGCTACGAGGCCGTGATCGAGATGTTCCCCCGGCTGGCCGAGCGTCGACGCCAACGGGCCGGATCGTTGTCCGGCGGTGAGCGGCAGATGCTGGCCATGGGCCGGGCCCTCATGCTCGATCCCCGGGTGCTGCTGCTCGACGAGCCGTCGGCCGGTCTGTCTCCGGCCTATCAGGACGAGGTGTTCATCAACTGCCGCCGGATCAACGACGCCGGCGTGTCGATCGTCATGGTCGAGCAGAACGCCCACCGCTGCCTGCAGATCTGCCACCGCGGCTACGTCCTGGACCAGGGCCGCAACGCCTACACCGGCACCGGCGGCGCCCTCCTCCACGACCCCAAGGTCGTCGAGCTCTACCTCGGCTCCCTAGTCCACGTCGACTAGCCCGCAACGCGGAAACGAGGCGCCCAAGCCAGCCCCCGAGGGGAATGACCGAGGCCGGTCCCCGGGGGGACCGGCCTCGTCGTGATGGCGTTTGCCTGGGTCTCGGGACTAGATCGAGACGTCCTTGTAGGTCTCCGGATCACCGATGGTGTTGTCGGCTAGCCACGGGAAGATCCCGTAGCTCGCGGCGCTGGGCTCGCCGGGCTTGGAGAACTCCAACGGCCCGGAAGCACCGTCGTAGTCGATGTCGGTACCGGCAGCGACCAGGTCCTTGCACTGCTGGTACGTCGTGCACTTGGTGCCGTCACGGGTGACCCCGTTGATGGCCCGGGCGACCTCGTCGGCCTGATCGGTCTTGGCCACCTCAGCGGCCAGGGCCATGACGATCAGGGCGTCGTAGGTCTCGGGGCCGTAGGTCAGCGCCGGGAGGCCGGTGTCCTGAGCCCGGAGACGGGCCTCGAACTCGGCGGAGACCCGGGCACCGGGAATGGTCCCCTTGACGCCGACGAGCGCACCCGGCGACAGGTCTTCGGCCGTGGCGTCGGACATGTTGCCTTCGACGAAGTAGATCTTCTTCTTGTCCGGCGTGAAGCCCTGCTCGGCCAGGTCGGTCATGATCGTCGCCGACTCAGCGAACCCGACCAGGAACAACGCGTCCGGATCGGCCGATACCAGCTCCTCGGTCTCAGCCGAGAAGTCACCGGCCTCGGGGTCGTAGAGGGCATCAGACGTGATCTCGCCACCGGCCTCTTCGAAGCCCTGCTTGATGAAGTCGTGCAGACCCTCACCGTAGGGATCCTGACGAGCCAGGATGCCCGCGGTCTCGGAGCCTTCGTCCAAGGCCAACTGGGCCAGGACCCGACCCTGCAGGATGTCCGCTGCGATGGTCCGGAAGTAGAGGTCGTCGTCCGCGTAGGTGGTGAAGACCGGCCCGGTGTTCGACGGGGAGAACATGATCGTGCACTCGCCGATG
>DASXTK010000145.1:0-7523 GCA_036505485.1 Acidimicrobiales bacterium | reverse complement strand
GGGATGACCAGCCGCGAGATCGGCCAGCGTCTCGGGATCTCGATCCGGACCGTCGACAACCAGCTGGGCCGGGTCTACAACAAGCTGGGTGTCACCGGTCGGAGCGAGCTGGCGCGGCGCCTGAGCACCGCGCCAGCCGATTAAGACCGGGCGGGCGGATCGAGCAGCGAGCGGCGCGCCTCGTTGTTGTGGCGACGGCCGACGACGAACAAGAGCAGACCACCGGCCAGGAGCATCCCGCCGAGCAGCCAGAGGAACGGCGTGAACCCCGACGAGCTGTTGCGATGCTTCACCGCCGCGGAGACATCGTGGGCCTTGTCCTTGGCGTGGGCGTCGGCGTTCCGGGTCGCGGCCTTGCCGTGATGAGCCTTGGCTGCTTGCTCCGCCGCCGCGGCCGCCTTGGCCGCCTCCGCTGCGGCCGTGTCGCGCGCCTCAGCGTCGGCATCGACGGTCGGACCGGCCCCGGCCGCGCCGTCAACACCCTCGTTGGCTTGCACCCCGCCGACTGCGCCGATGCCCCCCGGGCGCGAGTTGCCTCGAGGACGCCGGGCTGGGGTCGTGGCCGCCGTCGCAGCGGCATCGGCGTCCTCGGCCGCGGCGCCGGTGTTGATGTGCACCTCGCCGATCCCGGGCCAGTTCGCCTCGGGCGGCGGCGTCCCATCGGGCCAGCTGGGCGACTGCCCTTCCGGTACGGGGGAACTGTCGGGCGTCGTCGGATATTGCGCGGCCGGCATTGCGATGCCGTCGGGCCAGGTGGGCGGCGACGTTTCTTCCGGCCAACCCGACCACTGGCCCGTCGGCGTCGGAGAACCGGCCGGAGCCGGTGTACCGGTCCACTCGGGCCATTGGATGGACGGGGCCAACGGCATGACCGCCGGGGTCATGGACGGGGTCTGCCCTGCGGGCCACTGCCGCTGCGGAGCGGCAACGGGTGCACTGGTCGGGCAGGTCGCCCCGAACCACGGAAAGCAGGGTCCGGCATCGGCGGCTGGCTCCTGGGCGTTCGCGGGAGCGGCACCGACAACAACGAACAACGGTGTCACCAGCAGTCCACCAAGAATCCTGGCACGACGACGACGGCTCATCTCGACCTCTACTCCTTTGAATGTTGGGTCTACCGACAGTAGTCGCCTCACCACTATGGGTGTGACCAGCGCACAGATAGTGCGGAAAGGGCCGCGGCGTTGCGCAATCAACTGCTCATGACAGACCGCCGTGGCGTCCCTACCGTCTCGGGGGATGGAGCGGGCTGAGGCCATCGCCCGACTGCCCGCGGCCTATGCCGCGGTCGTCGAGCTGTTGGACGCAGGTGCGAGCGACGAACACATCGCCGAGCAACTCGGCGTCGATCCTGCCGCGGTCGGTCCGTTGACCACCGTGGCCCTGGCGAAGCTGGCCCGGCTCCTGGCCGACTGAGCTGCCGACGTCAGCGGGCGGGTTGGCAGATCGGGCACCAGGTGGTGGCCCGACCGTCCAGCAAGGTCTTGCGGAGGATCGTCTCGCAGCGCAGGCAGGGTTGGCCGGCCCGGCCGTAACAGGCCAGGCGGTACTGGTTGCGGCCCTCGGCTCCCTCAACGGTGCGGTAGTTGCGCAAGGTGGTGCCTCCGTTGTCCAAGCCCGCGGTCAACACCTCCCGCACCGCCTCCAGTAGCTCGGCCGCCTGCTTGCGGGTGATCGACCGCCGCCGAGGGTTGAGCTTGGCCAGCCACAACGCCTCGTCGGCGTAGATGTTGCCCACGCCCGCCAGGGGCCGCTGGCTCAACAGTTGGGTCTTCAGGGCACGGCGGCTGGAGCGGACGGACTGCCACAGGTCCTCGGCGGTCAGAGCCGGATCGAGGGCATCGAGACCCTGCACCGCGAGCGTGCCCAGGTACTGCCCCGGCTCGACCACGGCGAGACGGCCGAACCGCCGCACGTCCCGGAACTCCAACCGCTCGTCGTCGCCCAGCTCCCACCAGGCCCGGAGATAGGGGTCGTCCGGCGGCACGTTTCGGGGGGTGATCTGCAGGGATCCGGTCATGCCCAGATGAACCACCAGCTCACGGGCATCGTGCAACCCGATCAAGAGGTACTTGCCCCGCCGATCCACCGACTCGATGGTGGCTCCGGCCGCCTCGAGCGCCGGCAGGAACTTGGGATGGGGAAACGCCCACGCCTCCCCCAGCTCCCGACCGACCACCCGCGGCTCGAGCTCCCGCCGAATGGTCTCGACCTCGGGAAGCTCCGGCATCGACCTCGGGTCAGGCTTCCATGACGACAGGGACGATCATGGGGCGGCGCTTGGTGCGATCGGACACGAAGCGGCCGGCGGCCTTGCGCACGACCCGACCCAGAGCCTCGACGTCGGTGGCGTTCTCGGTGAACGCCTCCTTGACCGCCTGGCGGACCTCGTCGGCGCACTCGGCCAACAGGGGCTCGGCCTCCGGGGCATAGACCCAGCCCCGGGTGATCACCTCGGGTCCGGTGAGGATGGCCCCGTCGCCCACGTCGACGGTGACGACCACCACCACCACGCCCTCCTCGGCCAGGACCCGGCGGTCCCGCAGCACCCCGTGCCCCACGTCGCCGACGATCCCATCGACGTAGAGGTAGCCGGCCGGCACCTGGCTCCCGACGGCCAAGCCGTTGTCGTCCAGCACCAACTGGTCGCCGTCGGTGCACACGATGGCGTGATCGTCGGCCACCACGCCCATGCCGCGGGCCAGCTTGGCGTGGGCCACCAGGTGGCGGTACTCGCCGTGCACCGGGACGAACCACTCCGGCCGGGCGATCGACAACAGGGTCTTGAGCTCCTCCTGCTTGGCATGGCCCGAGGCGTGCACATCGTGGATACCGGAATGGACCACGTCGGCGCCCAACCGCACCAGGCCATCGATGACCTTGGAGACGTTCATCTCGTTGCCGGGAATGGGGTGCGACGAGAGGATGACGGTGTCGTCCTCGCCAATCTCGAGCCAGCGGTTGTTCCGGGTGGCCATCAGGGCCAGGGCCGACATGGGCTCGCCCTGGCTGCCGGTGGAGATCACGCACACCTGGCCCGGCGGCAGGTCGGCGACGTCGTCGATGTCGACCAGGGCGTGCTCGGGGATGTCCAGCAAGCCCATCGACCGGGCCAGCCGCACGTTCTTCTTCATCGACATGCCCAAGGTGGCGACCTTGCGTCCGAAGGCCACAGCGGCATCGGCGATCTGCTGCACCCGGTGGATGTGGCTGGCGAAGCAGGCGATCACGATCCGCCGGCCCTCGTGGGTGTGGAACAGCTCGTAGAGGACCTGGCCCACCGAGGTCTCGCTGCGGGCATGGCCGGGCTCGTCGGCGTTGGTCGAGTCCGACAGCAGCAGCCGGATGCCCTCCGTCGATGCCAGAGCCCCGATGCGGGCCAGGTCGGTCAGCCGTCCGTCCACCGGGGTCAGGTCCAGCTTGAAGTCACCGGTGTGCAGGATGATCCCCTGCGGGGTGTGGAACGCGGTGGCGAAGCCGTGGGGTACCGAGTGGGTGACCGGGATGAACTCGACCTCGCAGGGACCGATGCGGCGCCGTTCCCCGTCGGCCACGGGGCGCAGCTCGGTGCGGTCGAGCAGGCCGGCCTCCTCGATGCGGTTGCGGGCCAACCCGAGGGTCAGCTCCGAGCCGTAGATCGGGAAGGACAGTTCCCGCAGGAGGAAGCTGAGACCCCCCATGTGGTCCTCATGGCCGTGGGTGATGATCGCCGCTTCGACCCGATCGGCGTTCTCCCGCAGGAAGGTGAAGTCGGGCAGGACCAGGTCGACGCCCAACATGTCCAGATCCGGGAACATCAGCCCGACGTCGAGGAGCAGGATCCGCCCCTCCACATCGATGCATGCACAGTTCCGTCCTATCTCTCCCAATCCGCCCAGGAAGGTGACCTTGACGGGTTGGGTCACTTGCTGACCCCCAGGGCGGCGATGATCTCCCGGGCCCGGCTGCGAGCCTCGTCGGGCGCCGGTGCCATGGGCAGCCGACACGGACCCGAGGGCAGGCCCAGTTCCCCGAGCACGGTCTTGACCCCGGTGGCGTGCTGCCACAGCTCGGTCGATTCGTAGGCGAACGAGTCGAGGAGCCGGGCGTTGATCTCCCGGGCCTGCTCGTGGTCACCTTTGTCGAAGGCGGCGATCATCTCGGTGAAATGGCTTCCTGTCCAGTGGGTGGCTACGCCGACCACGCCGACCGCGCCCACGGCCAGCAGGGGCAAGGTGTAGGAGTCGTCGCCGGAGTAGAGATCGAACGAATCGGGTGCGTCGGCCACGATGCGGGCGGCTTCAGCTGGGTTGGCGCGGGCGTCTTTGATCCCCACGATGTTGGTCACCTCGTTGGCAAGCTGGACGATGGTGTCGACCGTCATCGGTCGACCGGTGCGGACCGGGACGTCGTACATGACGACCGGCAGATCAGTTGCCCCGGCCACGGCGCGCATGTGCGCCGCGATGCCGGCCTGGGGCGGACGGTTGTAGTACGGCACGACGACGAGCAACGCATCGACACCGCAATCGGCGGCGCGGACCGACAGTTCCACGCTGTGGCGTGTGTCGTTGCTGCCGCTCCCGGCGACCAGCGGGACGTCGACCGCCGACCGCACGGCGGTCCACAGCTCGACCTTCTCGTCGTCGGTGAGCGTTGGGGCCTCCCCGGTGGTGCCGGCGAGGACCAGGCCGTCGTTGCCGTGGGCCACCAGCCAGCAGGCCAGCTCGGCCGCGCCCTCGGCGTCCAACGACCCGTCGTCGTGGAACGGCGTGACCATGGCGGTCAGAACCCGACCGAAACGTGCCGAACCCATCAGTTCCCTCCTCCGGCCCCTGCGATCTCCGACACCCGGTCGAGACCCAGCGTGACCAGCAGGTCCTCGTGCAATTCGAACCACACCGTGTGAAAGCTCGGGATGATCGGCCGCGTGACGTACTCCGGATCACCGGAGCGGACCCGGTCGAGCGCGTCCTCCAGCTGGGGTGCGTACGGGCTGAACCGGTCGAGCGCGGCGGCCAGCCGCTCGCCGACCGGACGCACCCCGGTGAGGGCGGCATCGAGATCGGCCAGGACCCGGGCGTCGTGCCGAGCGTCGCCGTGATCGTTGCGGACCAGCTGGCCGCGAATCTGCCGGACCTGCCAGCGACTGCACGCATCCAGCACTCCAGGGTTGAGCCGCCGGAAGCGGTCATATCCCGTCTCCACGGTGGACCGCGCCCCCACCGTCACCAGCTCGTCGGCCAGCGCCCGTTCGTGTCCGGTCCGACCGGCGTCGGTCAACGTGAAGCCTGAGAGCAGACCGTCGCGCTGCACGACCCATCCGAGTTCGACGAGCGAGCCCAGCTCCTCAGCCACGGTTGCTGGGGGAAGTCCGACCGCGGCGGCAACCGCGGCGGCGCTGGCAACGCCTTTGAGCCGAAGGCCATGCAGCACCAGGAGTCGCGAATCAGACCGGTGCGGCATCGGACCGAGGCTACCAGCGGGCTGTCCTGTGGCTTTGACTTCGTTCTGGCGTTGCTCCGGGCATGAAGCAACGCCCGACCCCACCCTGCCGCCCTGTATGGCGACGACTGCGTCGCCACTGTGTTTGTCAGGATTAGCTGGCCACCTCGCCCTGGGCGAGCGCGAACATGTCGTACTCCTCGCCGGTGTCGGGGTTGTCCTCGAACTGGATGACCCCCAACTCGGTGAACCGCTCCCGCAGCCAACCGTTGTTGGCGTCGAGCAGACCCAGCTTCTTGCAGTTGGGCACGATCTTGGAGAACAGCATCGACTGGAACAGCAACCGCTGCGGCGAGGCCACCACCAGGGGCAGGACCTCCTTGACCGGGATCTCCATCCGCTCCCACACCTCCTGTTGGAGGAAGCGGTCCCGCATGCGCACTGCGGCCTCGAACGCGAACTCCTGGCGCTCCAACAGCTCGGCGTCGGTGAGCTGGGCGTAGTACTCCTTCAGCGACAGAACCCCGAAGGCCACGTGCCGGGCCTCGTCGGACATGACGTAGCGCAGCAGCTGCTTGAGCAGCGGCTCGGTGGTGAGGTTGTGGAGGAATCCGAAGGCGGCGAGGGCCAGGCCCTCGACCATGATCTGCATGCCCAGATAGGTCATGTCCCAGCGGCTGTCGGCCACGATGTCGTCGAGCAGCAGCCGCAGGTGCGGGTTGATCGGATAGTGACCGGACAGCTTGGTATCGAGGTACTTGGCGAACACCTCGACGTGGCGGGCCTCGTCCATCACCTGGGTGGATGCGTAGTACTTGGCGTCGATCCACGGCACGGTCTCGACGATCTTGGCCGTGCACACCAGCGCACCCTGCTCGCCGTGCATGAACTGGCTCAGGGTCCAGTTCTGGGTCTCGACCCCGACCCGGACCCAGTCCTCGACGGTGAACTTGGCGAACGGGGTGTTGTCGATGACCGAGGTGTCGATGCCGAAGCTGAACCCGCCGCCGTTCATGGCGTTGTTGATGACCACGGCTTCCTGATCGACATCGGTCTCCCAGGGCAGGTCGGTCTCACCGTTCCACTGGGCGGTTTTGGCCTTCTCGTAGAGCTTGTTGAGCGCGGGCCGAGCGCCCTTCTCGTAGTCCCACGTGAAGATGGCCTCGGCGTTGTCCTCCACCGCGTGGACCACCTCGTTCACATCGGTGTTGGTGACCGAGAGGATGGCCTCCAGGTCGTTGATGTTCTCCCTGCCGATGATCTGCTCGTTGGTGCTCATGGACGGTGCTCCTCAGCGGTGATTGCCGGCAGCAGATAGGTCTGCACCAACCGGCGGATCGAGCTCGGGTCGCGGTGGTTGACCGCGGGGGATGGGCTGAACGCGTAGGACAGGACCAGCCGTGCCAGCAGCTCGGCCGCGGGACGGATCTGGTCCTCGGGAAGGAAACGGGCCAGGTGGGGTCGGCTCAGCTCGGCCGATTCCTCGAGCAGCGGGCCCAGCCGGTGGAACGCCACATGGGGCAGGATGGCCTCGGGCTCGTGGTGCAGCAGGTAACGCAGGGCCTCGTGCTCGGTCAGTTGGCGCAGGGCCATGGTCAGCCCGATGCAGAGTCCTTCATCGAGGGTCTCGGCCTGCTGGAGCGCGGCCTCGGCCTCGTGGAACAACCGGCCCAGCTCGTAGCGGATGACGGTCTCGACCAGGCGCTCCTTGCCGCCGGGGAAGACCCGGTAGGCGGTGGCCCGGCTCACTCCGGCCTCGCGGGCGATGTCGTCGAGCGAGGTCTTGGCCAGACCCCAGCGAGCTACGCAGCGGACGGCGGCGGCGGCGAGATCACGCTCGACCGCATCGGCCGACAGGTACAGCCCGGCCCAGCCGTCGACCGGCGTCTGTGCCTCACCCCGTGCTGCCCCCATGTAAGAGACATTATCGACGAATCCGTCTCAGCGTCTAGTGGTCTCCCCGCCGAAATTGAGGCGTTTTCCGCGCTATATGCGCGAGAAACGCCTCAATTTCGGGTGGGGGCGAGGATGCCGGCCAGGAGCTGGCCGCGGACCAGGCGGTCGGCCTCGACCGGGTCGTCCAGGTCCCAGCAGCCGGC
>DASXTK010000144.1:0-4384 GCA_036505485.1 Acidimicrobiales bacterium | reverse complement strand
CGAACGCGCGGGCAGCCCTTCCAGGTACGCCAGCGCATGGTCGAAGGCCGCGCCTAACGGCCCCTTCCAGTCCGGCTCGTTCACGGTACAGCGCTCCTCTATCCACAAGGCATCGGTCGCGATCCCTGCCGTATTGGTCTTGCCGCAGGCTAGGAGGTCAGGCGCCGGTCAGCATCCGGCAAACCACGGGGTTTCCGCTCTCGCGGCCGACCCGTAGGCGAGATCAGGTGCCTGGTGGACTCGTATCCAAGAACCGGCTCCACCTGGACTTCCGGCCCGACGACCAGCAGGCCGAGGTCGAACGGTTCCTCCGGGCGGGGGCGCGCCGGGCGGACGTCGGCCAGGGCGAGGTCTCCTGGGTGGTGCTCGCCGACCCCGAGGGCAACGAGATCTGCGTGCTGACGCCTCGCAGGAGCTGAAGCAGGCATCCTGTCATGGCCTTCTGGCCGATCGCCCCACCTCGGGTGCTCCCGCGGTACCGAGCGTGCCGATGAATCGGCGGGGATAGGGTCGATCTGGTGGCTGTTGCCGTCGACCGGCGCGACCCAGGTCCGGTGGTGGCCGGATCACGGCGGGTCGCCTCGTCGAAGACCTGCCCGATGACCTCGGCGGCGCCGTGGGTGACGCTGGCGACAGCCACTTGCCACGCGCGGTCGGCCCACTCTTGCCTGGTGGGCGTTGCGCGTCGGCGGCGGGCAGGATGTCGCCGGAGCTCGGGGCACCGGGATGGTGTCGTAGATGCTGCCGACCGCTGCCGTCCGCTCGACACCCGCACGTGTCGATTCCTCGCGTGTGGCTCCGACTGCCCAGTGTGCGTCCCGCCCATCACGAGCATCTCGGGGTCGATCCGCACTGCGGTCACCAGACAGGGGCGAACCAGGCAGGACGACGAGTTCAGATAGGAGCCAACGGGGATGCAGATTCGTACCCGCATGTGCATGAGCGCCGACGGCTACGTGACGACGCCAGACGGGTGGCCGGCGCAGCTCGCCGACCCGGCCTGGGACCCCGAGGCCTACGGGTTCGCCGAGTTCCAGGCACGCTGCGACGCGGTGCTCATGGGTCGCACGACGTTCGAGCCCGCGGTCAGCGCCGACGACTGGCCGTGGGCAGACCTGGACGTGTTCGTCCTGGGCTCATGCCGCCCATCCGGCACGCCCGACCACGTGGTCGTCGACGGCGACCCGACGCGGCTGCTGGCGGAGGTCCGGGCAGCGAACCGGGGCGGCGACGTGCACCTCATCGGCGGCCCGCGCACGATCGAGACCTTCCGGTGCCTCGGAGCGCTCGACGAGCTCGGCCTGGTCGTGCTGCCGTTGCTGCTCGGCGAGGGGATGCAACTGACACCGTTGGTCAGCACCGACACGGGGTTGAAGCTCAAGCGTGAGCGCGCCCTTCCCAGCGGTGCCGTAGAGATCCTCTTCGCCTGCGCCTGAAGCCGGACCCGTCCGCCGTGACATCACCCTGACCTCCACACGGCACGATTGACAATCCCGGGAGCAGCCGGCCCCGTCCACGGGGGCCGGCTGCTCCTACGTGCGGCCTACCGGTTGCGTGGTCGAGCCACGGTGGGGTCCTGGGTGAGCTCGTAGAGGTTGCCGTCGGGCGCGCGAAAGTGCACCCAGGCGTTGCCGTCCGGCCAGTGCATGGGGGCCTGGACGACCTCGACGCCGGCAGCGACAAGCTCGGCGGTGGCGGCCTCCACGTCGTCGACCAGGAACCCGGCGACCGGGCCGGTGGTGAAGTGGCGGTTGTGCGGGCTGCCGGCCGAATACAAGGCCAGGATCGCCCCAACGACAGCGCCGCCAGCGCTCCACAGGCGGATTACCCGCGGGGGCCCGCCAACAGTTGGGGGCGGGGACGCAAGAAACGTGCCCTTGTGTGGCCACCGCTTCAGCCCGGTTCGTGATCCGCAGCGGTTCCCGGTGTGCCCCAGGTGCAAGGAGCTGGCGGGGATGCTGGGGATCGGGGGCTGAGCCGACCGCGGGGAGTGAGGTCGCCGCGGGCTGGTCGCCGGCTGTCGGGTTGCGGGGTCAGTCGTTGATGGGGAACACCAGCCCGTGCTGCTCGCACAGGCGGCGGGTGCGGTCGAGGTCCACCTGGGTGCCGTAGCGCGCCTGGTACTCCTCCTGCGAGCCGACCCCCGCGGCGACCTCGTCGAAGTAGTGCTCGAAGCCGGCGGGGGAGATGATCTCCAGGATCCGGCACGGGCCGTCGCCGGCGTTCCAGAAGGTGTGCCACTGCTCGCGCGGCTTGAACGCCAGGTCGCCAGCCTCGGCGTAGACCACGTCGTCGCCGAGCTGTGCCCCCAGCCGGCCCTCCAGCACGTAGCTGTACTCGTCCTCGCGGCTGTGGCGGTGCCACGGCGCGGCCAGGTGGCGTGGCGGGATCGGGTGCTCGACCAGGGAGAACCCGCCGCCTGACTCCTCGCCCCAGACCAGGAACCGGACCCCGACCGCGCCGAGGTCGACCGTCCTGCCGTCCCGCGGCCCGACGATCCGCGGCCCCTGCGACGCGTCGTATCGTGGGCGTCGTGGCATCGTGCGCACCCTCCCGTGAGATCGAAGCCGTCAGGGCTCTTCGGCGTGGTGGGCCTCGGCGTCGTAGGTCGAGACCTCGATGAGGTTGCCGTCAGGGTCGCGGAAGTAGACCGAGGTGATCGGGCCGGTCGCGCCGGTCCGGGAGACCGGACCCTCCTCGATCGGCACGCCGCGGGCCCGCAGGTGGGCGACCACCCGGTCGAGCGGGGTCGTGGTGACCAGGCAGACGTCCGTCGAGCCTGGTGTCGGTCGGCGGGCCTTGGGGTCGAACTCGTGGCCGGCCTGGTGGAGGTTGAGCTTGTTGCGGCCGAACAGCAGGGCGCGGCGCCCGGCGCCGAAGGTGACCGGCTCCATGCCCAGGACGCGGACGTAGAAGTCGATCGTCTGCTCGATGTCGGCGACGGTGAGGACCAGGTGGTCGACCCGGTCGATGACCACGGGGGCAGTTGGCTCGGCTGGGGTGCGCATGCGGCTATCTTCCTAGCATCGACCGTGTCGAGGCTCACGCCCTGCTTAGGGCCTGCGCCAGTAGGTCGGCTGCGGTGGGCTTGGCTGCAGGGCATTGGGGCCTCCACAGGTGGCTGGCGGCTGGATCGGCGCTCGACGATCATCTCCGGCATGGCAGCCGACTTGACGCCGATCCGGGTCAGCCTGTGGCCCGACGGGGTAATGACCCCTTGCCTGGTGACGCCCAGCCGCTACGGCGGCATGTACGAGGGCGGCCGGTGGCTCGCCTTCCCCACCGAGGAACTGCCGCATGGCGCCTTCGGTGGCGATGCCATATGCGCAGCGTGGTTCGCGGCCAATGCCTGGTGGGTTGGCGTGGGGGATGATCCCAACACTGCCGTGGCCGACCTGTTCCGCCGCCTCGAAGCGGCCGAGGTGAGCGGTCGCGCCAGGATCGAGCGGGTCGCGTCGGGCGGATGAGCCGATGCCTGGTCAAGGTCGCGTCCTGCCGATGACGGTGCTCATCTGATGCTCCCCGGACCTGCTCACTGAACTTCCCCACCCTGAGCCTCCCGGTGGCCGGCAGGGTCCACCACATGGAGTGGGGGCTCCCTGATGCTGACGGTGTCTGACGCCGCAGCCCAAGGAGCCCCGCCCCATGCTGACATGGGAGGAAGACGTGGAGGCAGCCGCGCTCCGCGCGCAGGGCTGGTCGATCGCCGACACGGAGGGCTCCGGAACTCTGGGTGTCCAGCCTCCACACCGGTGATCCTAGCCTCCGCTTGCTGGCTGGCCCTTGCTGGTGGAAGGCGTTTCCTTCATCGCGCCCACACGCCGACCGGTACGTACTGGCGTGGCACGTCGATCAGGATGAGCTCCGTCTGCTGCTCGGCCTGGATGCGGACCTCCTCCGGCCCGAATGCCTTGACCGCGTCGCCCGTCTCGAGCTTGTGGGTTTCGTTGAGCTCGGTCGCGCCGCCGATCACGTAGAGGTATCCGGCTCTGCCGTCGCCGAAGCGGTGCGCTGCTCCGACGCCGGGATCGAGCGCTGCGACGAAGACCGACGCGTCCTGGTGCACCTTCACGACATCGCCGCCGTCCCGACCGACCACCCGCAGCAGACGGTTCCGTCGGTCACCGAGCGTGAACTGGCGCTGCTCGAGGCTCGGTGGCAGCGACGGTGTGTCCGGCAGGATCCAGAACTGCAGGAACCTCATCGGCTCGATCTTGGATCCGTTGCGCTCGGAGTGGTGGGCGCCGGAGCCGAGCGTCATCCGCTGGACGCCGCCGGGGCGCAGCGTCCCGCCGTTGCCGAGGGAGTCGGCGTGCTCGAACGTGCCCTCGAGGACGTAGGTGAGCCCCTCGACGTCGGCGTGCGGGTGCATCGGCCAGTCGGC
>DASXTK010000143.1:0-1793 GCA_036505485.1 Acidimicrobiales bacterium | reverse complement strand
CCGTTGCTGCGGATCACCGACTTCCACGCGATCGGCGACATCGCGCTGCCGCAGGCGGGGGACTGGACGTTCAAGTTCACGCTGAGGACCAGCGACATCGACCAGTCGACGCTGTCCATGACCGCGAAGATTTCCTAGCCTCTGGTCGTTCTCGAACCCTTGTCCAGCCCCACCTGTCCCAGGTGTTGATTGACGGTTGGTCTAGGTTTTATCGGTGGCCTTTGCGGGACCGGTTGGCCTTTATCTTTCCGGTCCGTCACCTGGTCGGGTCGAACGCACTGAGAGGTGCACAGCATGTCTGATGATGGTTTGTTGGACCTGCGGGCGCGGGCCGCGACCGGTGACCGGGACGCCATCGATCAGCTGGTCGAGCTGGCGGCCGAGCGGGGTGATATGGATGAGCTGCGCCGTCTTGCCGATAGCGGTAACACCGACGCCGTCGACCAGCTCGTCGAGCTCGCGGGCGAGCGGGGGGATGTGGATGAGTTGCGCCGCCTCGCCGACAGCGGCAACCGTGATGCGGCCGACGTGCTGACCGAGCTTGCCGAAGAGCAGGACAACGACACGGAGTAGGGGACGTTCGCATCCACTAGCGCCATTACCCTCTCTGTGCGGTCCAGGGTGGGCTGGTCGGCGGGATGAGGCGATTGAATGGCCGAGGCGTTCGGTTGGGGAGCACTTGGTGCGTCCGCGCTGCTGCTGGGCGCGCTGATCGCCTACCAGTTTGCGCCGAGCCGCGCCGTGATGGCGGTGGTGATGGCCCTTGGTACCGGTCTGTTGATCGGCTCGGTCTCCTTCGAGCTCATCGACGAGGCGCTCAAGACCCGCACCGTCGGGTCGGTCGCGCTGCTGGTCCTGGCGGGCGCGGCGGTGTTCACGGTCGGGGACTGGGTGCTGAGCCGGCGCGGGGGCGCCGATCGCAAGGATCCATCGGGGGCACAGGCAGAGGGATCGCCGCTGCCGATCGTGCTCGGCTCGGTGCTCGACGGGATCCCGGAGTCATTCGTGCTTGGCCTGACCGTCCTGCAGGGCGGTGTCAGCGTGTCACTGCTCGCCGGTGTTGCGCTTTCGAACCTTCCCGAGGGCATGTCATCGTCCAGCGGGCTGAAGCTGGCGGGCTGGGCGAGAAGCCGGGTCATGCTGATGTGGCTGGCGGTGGTGGTCGTCTCCGCGTTGTCGGCCGCCGCTGGCTATGTGCTGTTGGACCCGGCCAGCGGTCGCAGCGGTGCGCTGGCGCAGGCGTTCGCAGCGGGGGCGCTGCTGGCGATGCTGGCCGACACGCTGCTGCCCGAGGCGTACGACGTCGAGGGTGTGCTGACCGGACCGCTCGTGGTGGTGGGGTTCGCGGCGTCACTCTGGCTAGCCGCAATCTGAGTCCGAGACGATGCCGCCCGGCCTGCGCGTAGGCTGGGCGCGTGGCGGATCTTCTGGTGTGGATCGACTGTGAGATGACCGGTCTCGACCTAGGCAAGGACAAGCTGATAGAGGTAGCCGCGTTGGTCACCGATCCGGAACTCACCGTGCTGGGCGAGGGCATCGACCTGGTCATCCACGCCGACGACGCCGCAATCGACGCGATGCCCGAGATCGTGCGCGACATGCATTCCAAATCCGGCCTGACCGACGAGGTACGGCGGTCCACGATCTCGGTTCCAGAGGCGGAAGAGGCCGTTCTGGCGTACATCAAAGAGTTTGTGCCGAACCCGCGAACCGCGCCCCTCTGCGGCAACTCGATCGCGACGGACCGGGGTTTCCTCGCGCGCGACATGCCGGCGCTGGACACCTACCTGCAC
>DASXTK010000142.1:0-27650 GCA_036505485.1 Acidimicrobiales bacterium | reverse complement strand
CGCATCGCTCATCGCAGTGAGCTCCTTCTCACGCTCCAACAGCACAGCACGCGCGGCAACCCACTCCTCACGAGTTCCCGTCTTGTACTCGGTCATCTCAGTCCTCCAGATCGGTTGCTCGTTTAGACACCGAGGCCGCTGGCAACGGATCGGTCGATCCCGAGACTCCGGTCAGCTCGGTGCCGGGTCCTGGAGGGGTAGGTGCCGGTGGAACCAGTCGGTCAAGACCTTGTCGACGTGCGCGGCGTGGTCGCTGGTCTCGTGGCCGAAGGCGTGTCCCATCCCGGGCACCGTCACCAGCGAGGTGCGCTCGGCGCATCCCCTGGTGCTGAGAGCTCCCCAGAGCCGCAGGGCCGGGTCGACGAAGCGTCGGTCATCGTCGGAACCGACCACCACAAGCACGGAGGGTGGCGGGCGACGTTCGATCATGGCGTCGATGCGGGCGAGGAAGTCCAGGCGGTCGGCGATCGACCGGGACTCCTCTGCCGCGCCGGGAACCTCCACCAGGCTCCGCAGCTGGATCACCGGGCTCACCAGGGCCAGCGCGGCGATGTCGAGGTCGGTCTCGGTGACGGCCAACTGCGCGATCGTGGCTCCGATCGAGCCACCGAGCAGTCCCAGTGATCCGTCGCCGAGGGGCAGGCGCTCACCGAGCGCCCGCAGCGCCACCGGGACCTGCTCGGTGGCCTGCACGACAGCATGGCCGAAGACCTGGAGCAGATCGCGTCGGTCGGGGCGATGGTGCAAGGGCACGCCCAGATACACGCGCCAGGCCGGCAACGCGGCCATGGGCAGTGCGGCCGCCATCGCCGCTTCGCTGCGGGGCGGCTCGGTCGAGTGCCAGGCCAGGATCACCGGAGCACTCGCCCGCTCCTCGTAGGGCGGCAGCGCAACGTAGGGAACGCCGGCCGCGACACCCTGCCACCGGGTCGGCGCTCCCTGCTCAAGAGGGTCCACGCGGACTCCGTCTGCTTGCGAGATCCATCGGTCCAGGAGAACGCGTGTCACTCGATCGGTCCAACAGCCGTTTGTCCGCGTTGCACCACCGTTGGTTGTCGGCCAACGTTGGGGCCCATGGAACTGGACCTGGACCTGGGTCAGGTGCGCGCCTTCGTCGCCACCAGCGAGCAGCTGCACTTCGGTCGTGCCGCCGCCCAGCTCTTCGTCACCCAGCAGGCCCTCTCGAAGCGGATCCAGCGACTGGAACGAGCCATCGGCGAGCAGCTCTTCGTCCGGGATACCCGGGGTGTGAGGTTGACCGACGCCGGGCGTCGCTTCCTCCCCCATGCTCGTCAACTGTTGGCGACCGCCGACGCCGCTGCGGCTGCGGCCCGGCTGGACTCCCGTCCGCTGCGGGTCGACGTGTGGGGACACCTGCAGGACCCGCTGCGCCGGCTGCGTGGGCTGATCGACCGGACACCGGATCTCCTGGTCGAGCTGAGCATGCGCCGCAGCATCGTCACCGCCATCGAAGCCCTCCAGCGCGGCCAGATCGATGCCGCTTTCGGTCGCGTCAACGACCTGCCCCACCCGTGGCCCGACGAGCTCGCACATCGCCTGGTCCTGCTGGCGCCGCTGGCGCTGGCCGTGAACACCGACCACCCGCTGGTGGATGCATCGGTCCTTCACCCCGCAGAGCTCACGCAGTGGGAGTTCTGGGTGCCTGCACAGGGCAGCCCCACCGAGCTGCAGGGATATTGGGAGCGGTTCGCCAAGCACTTCGCCATCCCCATCTACGACAGCGGCTCCAACTTGGGGTTGGACCTGGGGTTGGACCACGTTCTGGAACGGGTGCGAGATGATCCGGCACGGGTCACGCTGCTGGGCGCGAGCTGGCCGGTCCCGGCCGATGCGGGCATCCGGATGATCCCCCTCGACCCGACGCCGCGCTACCCGTGGTCGCTGGTCTGGCGGACCGCCGACCGTCACCCGACGCTCTCGCTGTTGCTGGAGCTCATCGCCGACGCCGGGACCTCGGACGGGTGGCTCGCCTTCGACCCGGAGCACGACTGGCTACCGGATGTCGACCTGGCCAACCTCCAGCGCCTCGAGGACCGGTAGCGCCGCAGGCGCGGCTTCCTGCGCTGACAACCAGAGGCTGTCAAGACCGGTCAACAAGCTGTTGGACGCCGCTGCACTCCAGCGCCACACGATGGCCCCATGAGTGCCGCCAAGACGCTGGCCGAACCCAAGAGCTCCGCGTCGCGGTCTCGTCAGCCAGTCAACCGAAGGAGACCAAGATGAGCCTGCTCGACAGCATCCGTCCCACCACGGCCAGCGCCGGAACGGCCGCAGCGGATGCGACCACCCGAACCCCAACCGTGGACCAGAAGCATCCGGGCATGGGTTGGTGGCAAGCCGTTGCCGTGGGGACCGCAGCCGCGGTGCTCGGCAACCTCCTCGTGTTCCTGATCGCACGCGCCGCCGACGCGTCGTTCGTCCTCGTCGAGGGCGGCGAGCCCTGGGAGATCACCGCCGGGATAGTGGCCGCCGTGACGGTGCAATTCCTCGTCATCGGCTACGTCCTCACTGCCTTGTTGGCGCTGCGCTGGGCCGGCGTCCTCCGAGTGGCGCAGTACGTCGGAGGGGTGTTCGCCGTGATCAGCGTGTGGGCACCGCTGGCGGCCGACACCGATGGCGGAACCAAGCTGGCCCTCTCGGTGACCCACCTGGTTGCGGGGTTGGCCTTCGTGCTCAGTCTCGAGGCTGCTCGATGCCGTCGGACGGCGCGGGCCGCCGCTTAGTTTGAAGGCGCTCGCCATTCCGTGAGCGCACGTCGCACCTTTCACCAAGGAGAATCAGCAATGGGCAAGATCGTGTCGAACTTCTTCATCTCGCTCGACGGTGTCGTGGAATCCCCCGACAAATGGCACTTCCCGTACTTCAACGACGAGATGGGCAACGCCATCGGCAAGGCCGCCGAGACCACCGAGGCCTTCCTCATGGGCCGTGTGCTGTACGAGGAATGGGCCGGCTTCTGGCCCGACAGCAAAGACGAGCCCTTCGCGTCGTTCCTCAACAACTCACCCAAGTACGTCGCCTCCCGCACCCTCAGCGAGGCGACTTGGAACAACACCACGATCATCGGTGCCGACCTGGCGGCCGAGATCCGGGAGGTCAAGGACAGCATCGCTGGCGACATCACGATGTCCGGCAGTGCCACGCTGGTGCGCTGGCTGCTGGCCAACGGCCTTGTCGACCAGCTGAACCTCCTGCTCCACCCCATCGCCGTGGGCAAGGGCCAGCGGTTGTTCGAGGACACCCCCACCCATCCGCTGCGGCTGGTGTCGGAGGAGAGGTTCAGCACCGGCGTGCTGAACCTCGCCTACGTCCCCGACGACACCCCTACTGAGGGCTGAACCGCCGAGCCGTTCCACCGCCATCCCCGCGGCCGACCCGCCTCCGCGCGGGGCGGCCGCGCGCCCGGCCCCAGGCGGACACCAACGTCAGGGGGAGGGGAGTTGGGCGGCGACGGCGCGGTCGAAGAGGAGGTCGCGGGCGCGGTCGAGTCCGGTGGCCAGAGCCCCGAGAACGACGGCGTCGTCGCCCAGAGCGGACACTTCGATCCGGGGCGGCCGAAGCACGACAAGGTCGTGCAACCTCTCCCTGACCGGCTCGGTGAGAAGGGCCGAGCCGTGGGCACCGATGCCGCCGCCGAGGACGATGAGCTCGGGATCGAGGACCGCGATCACACTGGCCAGCGCGTGGGCCAGGTAGTCGGCCTCCTTCGCGACCACAGCCAGTGCGGTCTCGTCGCCGTCTCGGGCGGCCTCGAGGATTCGCTTGGCCGTGAGCCGACCGGTCATGCCGCGGCGCCGTGCGGCCTCCACCATCCCGTCCGCTGACGCGACCGACTCCAGCAGACCTCGGCGACGTGAACCAGGCTGCGCGGCGAGCGGATCGGTCTCCCCGAAGGGCAGGTAGGAGATCTCGCCGGCGGCCCGCTGTGATCCCCGGTAGAGACAACCGTCGATCACGACACCCATGCCGATGCCCGTGCCGATCGACAGGAACACGAAGTTTCGCACCCCGGCCCCCAACCCTCGAGCCTGCTCTCCCAGGGCTGCGAGATTGATGTCGTTCTCGACGATGAACGGTGAGGGGGTGACCTTCCGCAGCCGCTCCACCGCTCCCGTGTGATTCCAGCCGGGAAGGTTGGGGGCCAGGACGAGCGCGCCGGTTTGCTCGTCGTGGATGCCAGGGGTGCCGAACACCGTGTAGGTGATGTCCACCGGGCTGATGTCCGCCGCCGCGGCCACGTCGGCGACCAGGGACTCGGCTTGGGTGATGAGCGCCGATGCGCTGCGCGCCTGAGACCGTTCGTCGCGCCGTACGACGATCTCCCCGACGAGGTTCGCCAGGGCCACCCGAACGAAGCCGCGCCCCACGTCGATGGCCAGGGCCCACCCGGCGGTCGGGTGCACCGTGTAGACCTGCGCGGACCGGCCCGCCCCTCCGCTACGCCGCCCGATCGCCTGGATCAGCCCCACCCGCTCCAGGTCGGCGAGCGCCACCGCGATCGTCGGCTTGGACAATCCGGTCGCGGCGGCCAGCTCCGGCCGTGACGCGGGCCCGTGCCGCAGCAGTTGAGCGAAAGCCGCACGCTCGTTCATCACCCGCATGACGCTGGTCGTGCTGGCGGTCGCTTCACTCACGGCCAAAGGGTCCCACAGAGGCGACTAGGTCCATCCACCCCGTCCATCCAATACATATTGCAACCCTTCGTAAAGGTCCTTGCCGAATGGTCGCAATCGGATTATGGTCGCAGCAGTTGGGAGAAAGGGTGGATGCCATGCATCGACAGTGGCTGGCGGTTTGCATCGCCGCGGTCTTACTCGCGGCGGCGTGCGGAGGGGACGACGACAGCACGTCCGACAAGGGCGGAGGCGGTGACGGGAAGACCATCGCCCTGTTCCTGCCCGAGTCGAAGACCACGCGTTACGAGGCATTCGATCGGCCGTTGTTCGAGGCCAAAGTCGCAGATCTCTGCAGTGATTGCGAGGTTCTCTACTTCAACGCCGACCAGGATCCCGCCAAGCAGCAGTCGCAGATCGAATCGGCGCTCACCCAGGGAGCCGATGTCCTCGCCCTCGACGCCGTGGATGCCGAAGCAGTGGCATCGATGGTCAACCAGGCCAAGCGGCAGGACATCCCGGTCATCGCCTACGACCGGCTCATCACCGGCATCGAATACGAGTACTACGTCTCCTTCGACAACGTGACCGTCGGAGAGATGCAGGGCCAAGCGCTCCTTGACGCGATGGCCGCCAACGGCGCCACCGGCACGGGCCAGATCGTGATGATCAACGGCTCACCTACTGACCCGAGCTCGGGCGACTACAAGACGGGCGCCCACAACGTGCTCGACGGCAAGGTGACCATCGGCCGCGAGTTCGACACGCCCGACTGGAGTCCCGACAAGGCTCAGGACCAGATGGATCAGGCCATCACCGCGCTGGGCCGCGACTCCATCGTCGGTGTGCTGTCCGCCAACGACGGCATGGCCGGCGGCGCCATCACTGCGATGAAGCGGGCCGGATACAGCAAGCTGCCGCCGATCACCGGCCAGGACGCCGAGCTGGCGGCGGTGCAGCGCATCCTCACCGGCGAGCAGACGATGACCATCTACCTCGACATCAAGGCCCAGGCCGAGAAGTCGGCCGAGCTGGCGGTGGCCCTGATCAACGGCGAGAAGCCCTCGGCCCCCACGACGGTCGACAACGGCACCACCGAGATCCCGACTTTCCTGCTCGACCCGATCGCGGTCACCAAGGACAAGATCAACGAAACGATCGTGCAGGACGGCTTCTACACGGTCGACGAGATCTGCACCGACGAGCTCGCCGCCGCGTGCGAGGAAGCGGGGATCCACTAGTTGGCTGTGTTGTCGATCCGGGGCGCGACCAAGCAGTTCGGGGCGGTGCAAGCCCTGGACGACATAGCCCTCGATGTTTCCGCCGGCGAGGTGGTTGCCCTCGTCGGCGACAACGGGGCGGGTAAGTCCACTCTGGTCAAGGTCATCTCCGGGGTCGTGCACGCCGACCAGGTGGCCATGGAGTTCGACGGCCATCCCGTCCGGATGAAGTCCCCCCACGACGCCCAAACGCTCGGGATCTCGACGGTGTACCAGGACCTGGCGCTCTGCGAGAACCTCGACGTCGTGGCCAACCTGTTCCTGGGCACCGAGCGGCGGCGGTGGTCGGTGCTGGGCCACGTGCGGATGGAACGCACGACCCGTGACCTGCTGGCCTCGCTCGACGTCCGCATCCCCGACGTCCGGTCGCCCGTCGCCACCTTGTCGGGAGGCCAGCGACAGTCGGTCGCCATCACCCGGGCCCTTCTCGGGCAGCCGCGCATGGTCATCCTGGACGAGCCCACTGCGGCGCTCGGGGTGGAGCAGACGGCACACGTGCTGGCCTTGATCGGCCGGTTGCGCGATCGCGGCCTCGCCGTCCTGGTCATCTCCCACAACTTGGCGGACGTGCGCGCGGTCAGCGATCGGATCGTCGTGCTGCGACTCGGTCGCAACGCGGGTGACTTCGTCACGTCGGAGACGTCCCCGCAGGAGATCGTCGGGGCGATAACGGGTGCGGGAGACGCGCTGTGACCGTGACGGCGGAGCACACCGAGCCCACGACGCGCGCCACCATCCGAGCGATCGTGCCGACGATCAAGGCCGCCAAGCCCACCATCAAGGCGGCGGCAACGGACACAGCGCTCCCCGTCGTGCTTGGGCTCTTCGTGATCGCGGTGGTGTTCGGGTCGTTGAGCGAGCACTTCCTCTCGGCGGAAAACCTCACCAACCTGGCGCTGCAGATGGCCGCCACCGGCACCATCGCGCTCGGGGTGATCATGGTGCTGCTGCTCGGCGAGATCGACCTATCGGTCGGGTCGGTCAGCGGGCTCTGCGCGGTGGAGATGACCGTGCTCAACGTCCGCCACGACGTCCATCCGGGGCTCGCGGTCGCCGCCGCGATCGCCACCGGCGCGGCGATCGGGCTGCTGCACGGGTTGATGGTGACGTTCCTGCGCATGCCCTCGTTCGTCGTCACCCTGTCGGGCCTGATCGGCTGGCAGGGGCTCATGCTCTACCTGCTCGGCAAGGGCGGCACCATCGATCTGCCCTACGACGGTGAGATAGCCAGCCTGTCCGACACCTGGCTGGCGCCAGGCCTGGCCTGGGCCGTCGTCGCCGCGATCGTCGGAACCTACGCAGCGGTGTTGCTGATCTCGCGACGCGCCCGCGCCAACGCCGGGCTGCCGGTGACGGCCTGGCCGTGGCTCGTGGTGCGGATCGGGGGCCTCGCGGTGGTGCTCGTGACCGCGGTCTCGGTGCTGTCGGCGGACCGCGGCGTTCCTCTCACCTTCCTGATCTTCGGATCGCTGGTGGTGCTGCTCGACCTCGTCCTGCGTCACACTGTCGGTGGCCGCCGGATCTATGCCGTCGGTGGCAACGCCGAAGCCGCCCGCCGCGCTGGGATCAACGTGCGACGGGTGCGGATCATCGGATTCATGTCGGCGTCGACACTCGCGGCCATCGGCGGCATCCTGGCGGCCAGTCGGCTGGCTGCGGTCAACCAGAGCTCGGGCGGAAGCGACACGCTGCTCATCGCCGTCGCGGCCGCGGTGATCGGCGGTGCCAGCCTGTACGGGGGCAAGGGGCGGACCTACGCAGCGCTGCTGGGCATCCTCGTCCTGCAAGCGGTCACCAACGGGATGCTGCTGCTCAACGTGGACTCCTCGGTTCGGTTCATGGTCACAGCGGGCGTGCTGGCGCTCGCGGTCGCGATCGACTCAATCGCCCGACCCGCCCGCCAGTGAACGTCGTCCTCGGAATCGACTTCGGGGGGACCAAGGTCGCCCTGGCCACCATGGGCGCCGAAGGCGGATCCCCGGACGGCGGGGTGTTGCACCAGACCCGCGTGGATACGCGGGGCAGCGCCACCGAGGTCGTACGGGAGTCGATGCAGGCCGCGCACCGGCTGGTCTCGGAGACCACGGCACAGCGAGGCGGGCAGCTCACCGCCGTGGGCGTCTCGACCGCCGGCGTGGTGCGCGACGGCCAGGTGCGGCTGGCGCCCAACGTGCCCGGCTGGGATGGACTGGAGTTGCCGCGGCTGCTCCACGAGGAGCTCGGCACCGCTCGGATTCGGATCGACAACGACGTCAAGGCCGCGACCGCGGCCGAGCTGCGTTGGGGCCGGCTGAAGGGCGTCGACGTCGGTGTCTACTTCAATCTCGGTACTGGCCTGGCGGCGGGGCTCGTCGTCGACGGCCGCGTGGTGCGGGGCGCACACGACGGCGCTGGTGAGATCGCCTACCTGCTCAGACGTCCGGGCGAGCCCGGCTACGCCGACGGCCGGGCACCGCTGGAGGAGCATGTCTCCGGTGGCGCACTCGCCGGTCGCGGGTCGGCCCTGCTCGGCGAGCCGGTGACGGCCGCCGACGTGTTCGCTCGGCGTGACGATCCCCGGTTGGAGGCGGTCTTGGTCGAGGCCCTCGATGCATTGGCCATGACCGTGGTCAACCTGTGCATCATCCTCGATCCCCAACGCGTGGTGCTCGGTGGAGGGATGATGGCTGCGGCCAACCAGATAGTGCCTGGCATCCGCAGGGCGGTGCGGCGCGCCGTTCCGTTCCCGCCGGAGATCACAGCGGCCCGCTTCGTCGACGACGCCCCGCTGTACGGCGCGCTGGCCCTCGCGCTTGCCTTCGACCCCTGACCCCCGCGCCGATCGAGGAAGCTGAGAGCATGGTCCCGCGAGATGTGGACGTCGTCGTCATCGGGGGCGGGGCGATGGGGCTCTCGACCGCGTGGTGGTTGGCGCCCAGGGCGCGCGTCGTCGTGTTGGAGAGGTTCGAAGCAGGTCACCATCGCGGTGCTTCGCACGGGGACGAGCGCATCTTCCGTTATCTCTACGCCGACCCCACCTACGTAGAGATGGCCGTGGCCGCCGATGAGGGTTGGCAACGACTCGAGCGTGATGCGGGACGTCCGCTCTTTCACCGGGTCGGATCGATCGAGCACGGGACGGCGGACGGAGAGCTCAGCGAGATGACACAGGTCGCGCAGCAGTTCGGGGTGGCGACCGAGGTGCTGACCGCGTCGGACGCGACCGACCGTTGGCCGGTCATGCGGGTCGCACCCGGTGACACGGTGCTGATGCAGCCGAGCGCTGGTTGGGTGCGAGCCGCCGACGCGGTCGAGAGCCTGGCCGCACGGGCGACGGCGGGAGGCGCAGACCTCCGGTTCGGGACTCGGGTGTCAGCCATCGAGGTCGACGACGGCGGCGTGCGAGTTCGCGCGAGCGACGAGACGTACCGTGCCAGCGCGGTGGTGCTCACGGCGGGAGCGTGGACCGCCGACCTCGTGCCCGGCGTTTCTTTGCCGCCCCTCACCACGACCGAGGAGCACGTGTTCTTCTTTCGCCCGGACCCAAAGATCGCCCGTACGGCGGTCCCGTCGTTCCTCCATTTGCATGACCGCACGATCTACGGACTGCCTACGCCCCAAGGGCTGGTCAAGCTCGGCGAGCACCACACCGGGGAGATCACGACCGGCGACGATCGCACATTCGCCGCCGACCCGGACCGAACTGCCCGGATGGAGCGGTATGTCGCCACCTGGCTACCGGGTCTGGTGCCCCAGATGGTGAGCACGATGACCTGCCTCTACACGTCCACCCCGAGCCACGACTTCGTGCTGGACGCCGTCGGCCCGGTTGTCGTCGGCACCGGCTTCTCAGGGCACGGGTTCAAGTTCGTCCCCGAGATCGGCCGCTGCCTCGCCAACCTTGCTCTGGGTGAGCCGCCACCACACCCGCGTCTCACGCTCGAACAACACCGCCAACCCCGCCAACGAATTCGGGTCTAGTCGGCGGCGCTGTTCAGTCGACGGCTGGTAGCGGGGGGTAGAACTGCGGTCCGCGGCCGGGGTCAGCAGTTCAGCTTGGTGGCTCGGCATCTCGTAGCGGTTGCGCAGCGTTGGGATAGCGGACCTCTTCTTACGGTCGCCTCCGGGCGGACCAACCAAAGGGGAGGCCATGAAGGGATTCAGATCCATACGAAGGTTGGCGACGGTGGCGTTGCTGCTGACGGTGGCGGTGTCGGGATGGCTGGCGGCGCCGGCGGCAGGCGCGGCTCCCGGCCCGCGTCCGGCGTTCCAGCTGCCGTTCCCGTGCGGGGATCGGTGGTGGCTCGACGCCTCCGGCCCGGCGCATGCTCCGGCGCTGGACATGCAACGTTCGCCCACCGTGGCTGGCACCGAGGGCAGCCTGGTTGTCGCCGCAGCGGACGGGGTGGTCAACCAGTCGTTCCTCCACCAGCGCTCAGACGGCACGGGGGCCGGCGAGGTGATCCAGATCAACCATGGAGGCGGCTGGTTCACGACCTACCTGCACCTGCAATCGCGCTCGGTGAGTGTCGGCCAGCATGTGCATCAGGGCCAGGAGATCGGTCGGGTCGGCAAAACCGGCACCACCTCGAACAAAGTCCCGCACCTGCATTTCGAGGCCGCCATCGACACCAACGGAGACGGCGAGGCGAGCTGGGGGTTCGAGGGGTCGGAGCGGGTTCGTCCCTGGTTCAACGGTCGCGAGTTCGGCCAGGTCAACACCGAGTGGAAGAGCGTCTACAGCAACAACTGCGGCGAGATGCCCGCGGCGACATCGACGTCGAGTCGGATGGATGTGTTCGTCCGGGGAACCGACCGGCGGATCTATCAGCGCACGTTCACGACCGCGTGGAGCGCCGATTGGCGTAGTACTGGCCCTGGAATCCTGAGCTCGGCACCCGCCGCCGTCGCCTGGACCGACAACAACGGCTTGGACCGCATCGACCTGTTCGCCAACGGAGCCGAGGACGCCAACGGCCTCACCCAGGTGTACTGGCAGACGTCGTTCGACGGCGGGACCACGTGGCAACCCTGGCAGCTGCTCGTCGGCGGCAACCTCTCCACCCAGCCGGCGGCGGCGGTGCTCCATGGCTCGCTCTACCTGATGGGTCGAGGCACGGACGGACATCTGTACAGCCGCGTCCTCACTCCGACGTTCCAGCCCCGCGTCGGCGAGTGGAGCTACACCTGGGGCGGCTGGCAGCGACGGACCACCGACGTCCTCAATTCGGCCCCCAGCGCCACCAGCTACGGCACCGACCAGGTGCAGGTCTGGTACACGCGCCCCGACCGGCGCCCGTATCAAGTGTTCTGGATCGACAGCTCCCGGACCTGGGCCGGACCCATCCAGCCCGGCGGCGCGGCTGGTTCGATCACCAGCGCGCTGGGCGTCGTCCAGTGGACCGACAACCTGGAGCTCTACGGTCGTGGCACCGACGGCCGGGTCTACTACAAGGCGTATCGCCCCAACTCGGGCTGGGGGGACTGGTTCCAGCAGCCAGATCTGGGGCTAGCGAACTCGGGGGTTGGAGCCACCGTCCACGGCGGTAACACCAACCTGTTCGTGCGCGGATCCGCGGGCAACGTTCTGTGGACCCAGTGGGTCGGAGGATGGCAGGGCTACACCAACCTCGGTGGGCAAGCCCTCTGACCACCCGTCGTTCCTGGAGCCGTTCACTCAGCCGACAAGGCCCCGGGTGAGCGGCTCCAGCCTTCGGGCGCTGGCGGCCGGATCCAGGCCGAGCTCCGCGAGCATCTCCGCATATCGCCGCAGGGCCTGGCGCGCCGCGCGGTGATGGCGGGCTGCGAAGTGGGCGGCTACGACGACCCGGTGAGCCCGTTCGAACCAGGGATCGCAGCGCACTGCGACCTCGGCCAGGCGACGGGCCTCATCCAGACCGTCGCTGGCCAAGAGGAGCTCGGCGGCCCGCGTAGCCATGTTGACGAGCCGAACGCGCCGCTCCTCCACCTCAGGCAGGGCCCAGTCGTGCGCCGCCAGTTCGCTCGGGTCATCGCGCCACAGGTCAACCGCTTGGCGCATGGCTCCCAGGGCCGCCGAGGGAACGCCGTCACGGTCAGCCTCGGTAGCACGGCGCCACAGCTCGTCGAAGCGCCACAGGTCGGTCCCGAACCATTCGCTGCGGTCCAGCATCAGACCGTTGCCGTGCGGTCTGATAAGGAACGACGCGTCGTGCTCCCCCCGCTCGGGCTCCAGTGCCCGGCGGAGGTGGGTCAGGGTCACCCGCAGGTTGCGCAGCTGGGCTTCGGCGTCGAGGCTCGGCCACAGATCCGACGCCAGCCGTTCGCGGCCAGCCGGTCGATGCAGCACCAGATGGACGAGCAGGGACCGAACCCGTTCCCGCCGCCACTCGGGCGCCTCGACCGGGACTCCGTCCCGGGTGAGCTCGACCGGTCCGAGGAGTCGGAGGTCGAGCCGGCTCGGCGGCGGAACCGGGAGCCGGGCCAGCGCGAGGCGGGCTGGGCGGGCGAGCGGCGAGTCCGCATCGTCGGCGTGATGGCGCACCGCAGCCTGCGCTTGTGGCCACACCGCTTCGAGCAGCGTCCAGGCGTTCTGGTTGCCGTCCGCCGCTTGGGCCAAGGCCAGTTCGGTCGTCCAGCGGAGTGGCAGCAACGCCCGGACCACCTCCGGGGCCGGGACCGGAGCAGATGGTGCGGGCAGCCGCCCGTCGGTTCGGATGGCGACGATGGCCCGGGCCAGCTCGAGCCCGGCTGCGTAGCACGGTCCTAGCGCGGCGCCGTCCCAGGACCCCCGACTGGCCGGAGCCAGCACGTACCAAAGGCTGAGGCTGCGTTGTTGGGGGAACGCCGACAGTCCGGTGCCGATCGGGGCTGAGCGTTCCAGGTGCTCGCCGAACACCTGTGCCGCGGTCATCTCGTCACCGTGAGCTATCGCGGTCGCAGCTTCGGCGATGACCAGATTGACTTCGACCAGCGGAAGGCCCGGCGAGGCCGCGGACCGACGGGCGATCTCGAGGTAGTGCGAGGCCTCATCGGCCCGGCCGACCGAGGCGAACGCCATGCAGCACGCCGCCGCCATCAGCGAGGTGTAGTCGCGCAGCCCGGTGGCTTCGGTGCGTTCGACGATGGACGGAAACTCCTGCAGCACCTCCTCGATCTGCCCGAGGAACCACAGCGCCTGCAGCCGGGTGGACTCCATGACCGGCGCGAGCAGCGGACTGGCGTGGGCGCACGCCGATTCGGCGGCCTCCAACGCCTCGCCCAGCCGACCGAGTTGGTTCAACGACGTGGATCTCAACCAGTCGACCAAGCTCTGCAAGGTCTCGTGCAGCGATCCGGGAGGGATTCCGGCCAGCTCGCGCAGGACCCGCTCACAATCGGCTTGAAGGTCGGCGATCAGCGCTCGGGCCAGGCAGGCGAGGGGGGTGGCCTTGTCGTGGCCCAGGGCCTCGATCTCGAACAGTCGGGATGCCAGACCGAAGATCGTGTCGGGGTGCTCCGACCACCACGCCAGCTGTCCGAGCTGGGCCATGCAGGCCAGTTCGCCAGCGGGATTGCCCTCGTCCCGAAAGGCGTTGGCCGCCTCCTGCAGCTCCCGGGTGGCGGCCCGAGGATCGGTCTGCACCGAGGCGACTGCGCTCATCAGCCGGGCCAACGCTCCTCCGGCCAGATGGTTCGGCAGCCGACCCAGCCAGGCCGCCACCACATCGCCGGCGATCGGTGGGTGGGCCGCTCCCAGGATGTCGACGACCACGTCGGTGACGTCATCCCAGGCGCCAGCTTCGGCGAGGAGCCGGACCGCGGTCGCGGCGTCACCGGCCCGGGCCAGTTCGATCCCGGCCCGGCGACGGGCGCCGGCGATGTCCCCGGCGTCCACTGCCCGGGCCAGGTGAGGGCGCCACAAGCTGTGGATCTGCCGACCGCCGGCAGCGGTCGCGGCCACGAGCGGCAGATTGGCGGTGAGCTCGGCGACGTCCGCGTCGTAGCCCAGCACCGCAGTGGCGAGCGCATCGTCGACCGGACCAACGTGGGCCAGCAGCGCCAGAGCCCGGCGGCGGGTGGGGCGCAGGTCGCCAAGCACCTCCTCCCACAGGTAAGCCGCGTCGATCCCCGGAACCGTGCTGGCTGCGAGCTCCGCCATCGCCGGCCAGCCGCCGCACCCGGCCAGTTGGTCGGCGGACACGCGGCGCGCCGCCGCGAACTCCTTGAGCTCGTCGTCCGTGAAGAGCAGGTCCGACTCGCCGATGCGGATCAGATGTCCCTCGACCTCCAGGCGCGACAGGGCGATGGGCGGGGGATGCCGCCCGGAGAGCACCAGATGGCTGTTGCGGGGCAGCGCCTCCACCAGCCGGGCCAGGACCTCGGCCCCCGCTGATCCCTCGACTATCTCGTGGACGTCGTCGATGACCAGAGCGATCTCGTCGGGCGAGTGGTGCCATGCCGTCTCCAGGACCTTGTCGATCGCGCCGTCCAGGCTTCCCGGCGGGGTCACTCCCAACGCCTGGCACAGACCCTCGGCCAGGGACGATCCGGCCACGTCGTCGGCGCAGCACGCCAACCAGAAGTCGGCTCCCAACGGTGCGAGGCGGTTCTCGGCGACGGCTTGGGCGAGGAGGGTGGTCTTGCCGAGCCCGGCCGCCGCGACCACGACGGTCACCGGTGTCGTGAAGCGCTCCCGCAGCTGGCGGAGAAGCCGTGGGCGGATCAGGTTGGCGCGCCGAAGGACAGGTGGCTCGAGTCGGACCCCACCATCCAGCACTGGCTTCACGCGACACCGAGCGTAGGAGGCCGTGAAGTCCCCGTGTCCGCGAGACGGCTACGTCGACGGGTGATCGGCGGGGGCCACCTCGATGTGATCTATGGCGGACAGGGCGGTGTTCAGGTCTTGGAGCATCACGTCGAAGACCTTTGGTGGGGTGAATGAGTTGCCCGCGGTCAGTTGCATGAACTCTTGGGCTCGGCCGATCGAGGCCCGGACGTAGCCGTCGATCATTCGTAGGTACTCCTCGGGCGGGGACGGCACGCTCTTGCCGAGCAGAGCGCTCAGCAGCCGCTCTCCCTTGAGCATGTCCGATGTCATCACCGCGAAGACGTCCCAGCACGCGTCCTCGCGGTTGTCCAGCTGCAGGCGGTACCAGTCGTAGGCCTGATCCCGGCGTCCGATCGCCTCCCGGTAGTCCCGGGCGATGTGGATGAGCGCCAGCCGGACGCTCGGGTCGATCTGGTACGCCTCCATCGGTGGCCCATCGGCGTTCAACGCGGCGCGCAGCTCCATGGCGCTCCACAGCGCTTTGCCCAGGTCGTCGAGGGCCACCCGGAGCAGGGCCATGGCGCTGTAGTGCTCGATGTTGCGGCAGTGGGCGTCGTAGTACTCGGTGATCCGCTCGCTGCCGGCCTGGAGGTCACGCTCCAAACGGGTGAGGGTCTCGAACACCCCCCGATCGTGCAACGACGCCCTCGTCTCCTGCTCCAGGGCGTCGCTGACCGCGTCGGTCGGGGCCCCCCGGATCAGCTCGAGGGCCTTCTGCTCCTGGGTGCGGCTGAACGCCTTGCCGAAACAGAACCCGGCCAACGACAGCAACGAGCCGGCTACGAAGTCCTTCTGTGAGTTGTAGATCTCGTTGAGGTTGGACGACGCCACCACCGACACCACCAGGAGTGTTGACAGCCCCGCCAGGGCCCAGCCTTGCTGAAGGGACGACACCGATTTCGCGACCCGCTGCGCCCGCACTCGCACCTTCGCCATCCCACAGTATGAACGGACGTCAGGGGTTCGTGTCCCGGTCCAGCAGGCCGGCCAACAATGCCCTGCCCCGAGCAACATGGGACCTGATCGTGGTGACGTTCCGACCCAGGCGCGTGGCCACTTCGGCGTACGGAAGCCGCTCCACGTCGCGCAGCAGCACTGCGTCCCGGTAGCGCTCGGGGAGTTGGTCGAGCATCTGTCGCACGGACGCACGCGACGCCACCAACGAGCTGATCCGGGCGGCCGCACTGCTGTCGTCGACGGAGATGTTGCTGGTCAGCTGCTGGAGCCAAGTCGTGAACTTGGCCTCGCCACGGAAGGATCCGATCGACTCGGCCAGGGTGATCAGCGTGTCTTGGACCATGTCGTCCACCGCGGCTTCGGCGGCGAAGACCCGGCGGACCACTCCGAAGCGGTCGACCGTCTCGATCAACAGCTCGGTCGCCAGCTCAGAGCCAGCCGCGGCGTGCCGGGCCAGGACTTCGAGCGAGGCCTCCCGCTCGTCCTCGTTGCTGATCCCTCCCAGAGCGCGCCGAGCCAGGCCGTGGTGTCCTCCCGCGACTGCGGCCTCCAGAGTCGATACAGCTCTGTCCATCGGCTCCCAGCGAGCGTTCCGGAGACCGGCGAATTCGGCTCCGCCCAGGGCAGGGTAGCGATGGACGGGTCATCGGGTCGTTCCCGGGTGCTAGGCCTTTGGGTATGACGATCGTGAACCTGGAACCAGCCACGCGGCACATGGCGGACCTGGTCGCCGGCGTCGGCGACGACCTGCTCGACCGGCCGACGCCGTGCCTGGAGTACACGCTCGGCGACCTGCTCGACCACATCGGTGGGCTGGCGCTGGCCTTCACCGGCGCGGCGGCCAAGTCCACGTCGGGCCCGGGCTCGCAGCGGCGGCAAGGCGAAGGAGACGTCGCCAACCTGGACGACGACTGGCGCACCCGGATCCCCAAGGACCTGGAGGCGCTGGCCGAGGCCTGGCGCGATCCCGAGGCCTGGACCGGGATGACCCAGGCCGGTGGGGTCGACCTGCCCGGCGAGGTCGCCGGCCTCGTCGTGCTGGACGAGCTGATGCTCCACGGCTGGGACCTGGCCCAGGCCAGCGGCCAGAAGTTCGAGTACGACCCGGGTCTGCTCGAGGTGGTTCACGGGTTCGTCCAACAGTGGTCCGGACCGAGCGCGGAGGGTCAGCGGGAGGGCATGTTCGGGCCCGAGGTCCCGGTGCCGTCCGATGCCCCCCTGCTCGACCGGGTGATCGGGCTCAGCGGACGCGATCCCGACTGGTCGGCTATGTAGCTCAGGTTCCGGTGAAGCTGCCCAGGTAGATGTCGTCGACGCCATTGGTGTCGGTGGCGCCGAGGTCGGAGCCTCGGGACTGGAAGGCGACCTGGGTCTCCGAGACGAACGCCGGTCGGTCCGACGCCGAGGTGCCGTTGCTGCTGTCGGTGCCGTTGGCGTTGACCGAGACCAACGTGGTCGTGCCGGTGGTCAGGTCGCGGAGGTAGACGTCACCTGAGAAGAAGGCATCGCCGGGCCGTTGGGTGTCCTTGGGGCCGAGGTCGTTGCCGTAGCTGATGAAGGCCACCTTGGTCCCGCTGGGGCTGAATGCGGCAAGGAACGAGTGGTGGTTGGCGGTTCCGGTGCCCGCCCCGTTGACCGAGACCAGGGTGGTGGTCTGGGCGTCGAGATCACGGACGAAGACGTCCCCACGGATGCCGTTGAGGTCGTTGGCGGCGATGTCGGTTGCGTCGCTCTCGAACAGCACGGTGGAGCTGTCGGGACCCCAGATCGGCAGGACCGAGATGCCGTTACCGGCTTGGTTCCCGGCTCCGTTGAACGAGACCAGAACCGTCTGGCCTGCGCCCAGGTTCCGCACGTAGAGGTCCTGCACGCCGTTGGTGTCAAGGGCTCCGAGGTTGGATGCGTCGCTCTCGAACACGATCCGAGTGCCGTCGGGGCTGAAGGCGGGGCGCCGGGAGGCGGCATCGCCGGTGTCGGTGCCGGCGGCGTTGGCCGAGACCAGCGTGGTCACGCCGGTGGTCAGATCACGCAGGTAGATGTCGACGGCCGCGTTGCTGTCGGCTGGGCCGAAGTTCCCGGCGTTGCTGTCGAACACGATCTTGGTGCCGTCGGGGCTGAAGTCGGGATAGTGGGAGTAGTCGGCGGCAGCGTCGGTGCCCGCGGCGTTGGTGGAGACGAGGCTGACGGCACCCGTGGTCAGGTTGCGCACGTAGACGTCGTCGGTGTTGTTGGTGTCCACCGGTCCGAACGCGGCGCCCGCACTGCTGAACGCGATCTTGGTGCTGTCGGGGCTGAAGTCGGGAAACCATCCGCCTTGGCCGTCGGTTCCCGCCGCATTGCGGGTGACGAGCTGAGTCACTCCGGTCGTCAGGTCGCGCACGTAGATGTCGCTGTCCCAGTCTCCGCCCGGGTCGGTCGGCCCGAGATCGTTGGCCCAGCTGGTGAAGGCCACCTTGTTGCCGTCAGGGCTGAGGACGGGATCCCAAGACCGGTTGTTGCCACTGTTCGTGCCTCCGGCATTCGCCGACACGAGGGTGGTGACGCCCGTGGTCAGGTCCCGCACGTAGACGTCCCACTGGGCGTTGATCCCACCCGGGAACTGATCGGGTGGCCGGGTGGTGTCGGTCGGCCCGAGATCGCCCGCGGCGCTGGTGAAGGCGATCTTGGTGCCGTCCTGGCTGACCCGGGGCCAGATGGACTCGGCGTTGCCGCTGTCGGCGCCGGCGCCGTTGGTGGAAACCAGCTCGGACTTCCACGGCTGGCCGCATCCGCCCAGCGTCCCAGCCATCAGGACCGTGCTGAGTCCCAGCACAACGAGTCGTTTGCGCCCCATCGTCTCTCCCCCAGTTCGGGCCCGAGACTACGGGACGGTTCCGTCGCTCTGGGCGCGGCCAGACCTTGACAAGGGAGGCGAGGTGGTCTCCTATCGGGTTGTCGAGGGCAGGAGGGGGATCGGGTGGTTGAGGTCGCGTCGGTTGATCAACTGGGGTTGGCGATGCCACGGACGAGGCGGCCACCACCGCTGGTGGACTGGTCGCTGGAGGGCCCCCGGACCTGGGCCGCGTTCGCCCGCTTCGTGGGCCTGGCCCCGCTGCTGACGCTGGCGCCCCGGGGCGACGGCCATCCGGTGCTCGTCCTGCCCGGTTACCTGGCCAGCGACCTGTCGACGGTGCCGCTGCGAGGGATGCTCGGTCGGCTCGGCTACCAAGCGCTCGGCTGGCGTCTGGGCCGCAACGTCGGCCCGACCGATGCCGTGGTGGACGGGCTGACCCGGGCCGTGGACGAGATCGGCGAGGCCCACGGCCGTCCGCTCAGCATCGTCGGCTGGAGTCTGGGCGGGGTGTTCGGGCGGGAGCTGGCCCGCCGGTACCCGGACCGGGTGCGCCAGGTCATCTCCCTGGGCAGCCCCTTCGGCGCACTGAGCCTCTCCGCCGACCCACTGACCGTCCCCTCCACCGCTGTCTACACCCGCAGCGACGGCATCGTGGCCTGGCAGACCACGGTGCAGCCGACCGACGAGCGCAGCGAGAACGTCGAGGTCCGGGGGAGCCATTGCGGGCTCGGCGTCAACCCTGCGGCGATCTTCGCCATCGCCGATCGGCTGGCCCAGCGTGAGGGTCGGTGGGCGCCGTTCCGTCCGCCGCTCGCGCTCCGTCGCTGGTACCCGCGACCGCAGGAGGTCCGCTGATGGATCGTATGAGCCCGCTCGACGCCTCGTTCCTGCACATCGAGGACAGCGACCGCACCGTGGGCATGCACATCGGCTCGACCGCGGTCTACGCCGGGCCGGTGCCGGACCAGGCCACGTTCAGCCGCACCGTCGAGTCCCGTCTGCCCCTGGTGCCCCGCTACCGCCAGCGGGTGGAGACGGTGCCCATGGGCATCGGCCGTCCGGTGTGGGTGGACGATGCCGACTTCACCCTCGATTACCACGTGCGTCGGACCGCGCTGCCGTCCCCGGGCGGCGAGGGCGAGCTGCGGCGGCTGGTGGCTCGGCTCATGTCCCAGCGCCTCGACCGGACCAAGCCGCTGTGGGAGATGTGGGTCGTCGAGGGCCTGGCCGACGACCAGTGGGCGCTCGTGTCCAAGGTCCACCACTGCATGGTCGACGGGGTCTCGGGAGTCGAGCTGCTGGCCGTGCTCATGGACCTGTCGCCCGATCCGCCGAAGGCCGAACTGACGCCGTGGGAACCCGAACCGACGCCGACCCGGGGCGATCTGACCTTCCGCACGATCCGAGACCTCACCACCAGCAACTACGAGCAGCTGCGGGTGGTGGGCTCGATGGTGCGGACCCCCAGGCGGATGCTCCAGCCGGTGCGCGAGGTGGCCAGCGGGCTGCGGTCGCTGGCTCCGTTGGCCCGGTCCGCGGGCACGGCGTTGACCGGTTCGATCGGTCCGCACCGCATCGTCGCTTGGGCCGAAGCCGAGCTGGCGGCGGTCAAGCGGATCCGCCACGGCCTGGGTGGGACCGTCAACGATGTCGTGCTCGCAGCCATCACCTGCGGCTTCCGCGACCTGCTCGTGAGCCGGGGCGAGGACGTGAGTGACCAGGTCGTGCGGACCCTGGTTCCCGTATCGGTCCGCACCACCCGGGACGATGGGGCGGCCGCGCACGACGGAACCTTCGACAACAAGGTGTCGGCCATGTTCGCCGAGCTGCCGGTTTCCCTGGCCGACCCGGCCGAGGCCCTGAGCGCCATCCGCCGCGAGCTCGGCGATCTCAAGGAGTCGAAGCAGGCGGTCGCCGGCGAGGCGCTCACCACCCTGTCCGGGTTCGCGCCGCCGGCCCTGCTCGGCTTGGGGATGCGCCTGGCTGCTCGCGTCGTGTCGCGCACCGGCAACGTCCACACCGTGACCACCAACGTGCCCGGGCCCCAGCTGCCGCTGTACTCGTGCGGTCGGCTGATGCTCAAGGCCTACCCCTACGTCCCCATCGCGGCGCCGATGCGGATCGGTGTGTCGATCTTCTCCTACAACGGGACGCTGACCTTCGGGATCACCGGCGATCGGGACGTGTCCGCCGACATCGACGTGCTCGCCAAGGGCATCATCAGCGGCATCGACTCCCTTCTTTCCCAAGTCGATAGTTGAGGGCAATTCACCCAGCAGGGACAGGGTGAATCGTCGTACGGTGACCAACGAGATGACTCGCTCGTTCCGGTTCGTTCCACCGGAGCCGCGGCCCGAGCTGTTGACCCGTCCGCGGTTGCTGCGATCCCTGACTGGGCGTTGGCAGCACCGTGTCACCTCGGTCATCGGGGGCCCCGGCTTGGGGAAGACCACACTTCTGGCCCAGGCGATCGCCGAGAACCGGCTGTCGCCCCGCGGCGAGGACGTGTGGGTCGGTGTCGAGTCCCCGGACGCGGACGCTGATCGGCTGGCCCGGGTTGTCGCGGCGGCCATCGAAGGTCGAGGCGAGGAGGACATGCTCCACTCGACCCGGGACGAGTCTGCGCTCGATCCCGCCACCGTGGCCGATGCGGTGTGGCGACGATCGCCGACCGAGGCCTGCCTGGTCCTGGACGACGTTCATCTGCTGCCCGCCGGTTCCGCCGGAGCGGCCTGGCTGGCCGATCTGGTCCAGGCCCTGCCGGCCAACGGGCACGTGGTGTTCGCCAGCCGGTCGGAACCGCCGGTGCCGTTGACCCGGTTCGACACCCAGGGTGCGGTGCTGCGTCTGGTCGAGGACGACCTCCGCTTCTCCGACGACGAGCTGTCGGGCTACGCGGCCCGGCGCGGCCTCGACCCCACGCGGTTCGGCGAAACGGGGGGTTGGCCGGCGATGGCCGAGCTGGCGGCCAGCATCGACCGCCGCTTCACCGGCACCTACCTGTGGGAGGAGGTCCTCCAGCCGCTCGGGACCGTGCGCCGTCACGTCCTGGCCGTGCTGTGTGACCTGGGCGGAGCCGACGACGAGCTCGCCTCGGCCGCGGTGGGCACCCCGGTCGACCTGGCGAGCATGCTCGACGGGATTCCGCTCGTGGCCTGGGGGGCCGACGGCTGGCATGTTCCGCACGGTTTGTGGCGCACGGCCCCTGGTCTGGCCCTCGCCCCGGCGGAGCGGGCCGAGATCCGGCGCCGAGCCGTCGATCACCTCCGCCTGCGGGGACGGTTCGACGAGGCGTTCGGTCTGCTCCAGGAGGCCGGGTTGTGGGAGGCGGCCCCGGAGGTCCTGCGATCCGCCTGTTTGGCCACCGATCGGCTGGTGCCGAGCCAGCTCGGGCGCTGGCTGTCGAACAGCTCGGAAACCGTGCTGGCGTCGTCGGCCGGCCGTCTGGCCACCGGGCTGCACATAGCGTTCACCGCTCCGGCCCGAGCGGTCGAGTCGCTGACGGAGGCCGCGGCCCGCTCGCGGGCCGAGCGGGACCTCGATGCCGAGCTTGCTGCCGTGGCCCAGCTGGGCCAGCTGGCGTGGTGGGGCCAGGACCTCGACGCCCTCGCCGAGATCGTGGGGCGACTGTTCGAGCTGGAACCGACCGGTCATCCGGTGGCCCGAGCCCTGGCCGCGCTGGCTCGGGGGGCCATGGCCGATCTGGCCGGGGACGACGCCGAGGTGCTGGCCGAGCTGGACAACATGGCGGCGGGGGTCCTCGACACGGTCTGGGACGCCTACGCCGGCTGGATGTATGGGGTTGTCCGCCTGGACCAGGGCGCCAGCGAAGTCACCTACGAGATCATCGAGCGTCTGGGCCGTCGAGCCGACTCGGCCACTCGGACCATCATCGACTCGCTCCAGTTCCGGGCCTGGTGGGCCGACGGCCTGGTCGACGAGGCCCTGGCCCGCATCCCCGTGGTGGTGGCGGCCGAGCAGCGGACCGGCCCGACCTACAACTTCCACTTGGGCCAGATCTTCGCCAGCATCGCTTTCTCGTACGCCGGCGATGTGGCGACCGCCAGCCGGTTCCTCGATGATGCGCTGGTCACGGCCCCGCCGTCGCCCATCGAATCGCCGTCGGTCCAGATCGCCTCGGCCACCGCGTCCCTGCAGCTGGCCGAGGGCGACGAGTCCGGTGCGGCGGCGACCATGCGCGAGGCGTTCGAGGTCCACGGGGTCGACCAGAGCGTCGAACGCCGGACCTGGCGCCAGGCGCTCTCGCTCAGCTACGTCCTGGTCCCCGAGGCCAGGAAGTACTGGGACAGCGCGGCCCTCCGCGGCTATCCCCGCCGAGCCCGGGATCTGTCCGCTGCGGTCGTGGCCTTCCGGGAGGACCGCAGCTCGTCCCGGTCCGGCCTGCAGACCCTCGACATCCCCGACTCCGGCGCCATCCGCGCCGTGTTGCACCACCGGTTCGCGGCCGAGCTCGCGGTCGGGCTGACCGGGTCCGGTCGTTCCGAGGGCCGGGCGTTGCTCGACGCTCTGGGGCCTCCCGGACGGGCCGCGGTCCGGGCCACCGTCGACACCCAGCCCCGTCACACCAAGCACGCCAAGGCCTTGCTGGCCGCGGTGCCGGCTCCGCCGCCGCGCACCACCTACCTGGCGGTCCTCGGCCCGCTCACGCTGCGCCGAAACGGCCCGGACGGGGAAGAGGCCATCGCCCCCGACCTGCGCCGCAAACGCCTGCAGGCTCTGCTTGCCTACCTCGTCGGGCACCGCCGGACCAACCGCAGCGCCATCTCGGCCGCGCTCTGGCCCGACCTCGACGAGCCGTCGGCGGGCAACAACCTCGCTGTCACCCTCAACCACCTGCTGAAGTTGCTCGAACCGTGGCGCGACAGCGGCGACACCCCGTACCTGGTCAGGGTGGAGGGCCACGCGGTGCAGCTCGTCACCGGGCAGTACCTCGGCATCGACATCGACGAGTTCGACGAGCACCAGGCGGCCGCGGCCAAGGCCGAAGCGGACGGAACCCCGTCGCTCGCGCTGGAGCACGACCTCGCCGCCGTCGCTCTGTATCGGGATGAGCTCCACGTCGGCCTGCCCGAGGCCGACTGGTTCGCCCTCGACCGGGAGCACTACCGCACCCGCTTCGTTGCCGCGTCGGTGCGTGCCGGCCAGCTGCTGCTCGGGCGGCGCGAGACCGAACAGGCCGAGTCTGTCGCCCACCGCGCCCTGTCCGTCGATCCCTGGGCCGAGCAGGCCTACGCCATCCTGGTCGGCGCGGCTTTGGCCCGGGGCGACCGTTCCGGCGCCCGCCGCATGCTCACCCGCTGCATGGACGCCCTCGCCGAGCTCGACGCCCAACCCTCCGGCGCCACCCAGCAACTCCAACGCCGAGTCCTCGGCCCCGACGCCTGACCACCTCCCGAAATTGAGGCGTTTCTCGCGCTATAGGCGCGAGAAACGCCTCAATTTCGGCATCGTTACGCGTCGCGGAGGTCCAGGTGGCGGTGGGCTCGGGCCAGGGGGCGGGGGGCCCACCAGTTCCAGGTCCCCATGAGCTTCATGGTTGCGGGCACCAGCAGGGAGCGGACCACGGTGGCGTCGACCACGACGGCCAGGGCCAGGCCGACTCCCAGCTGCTTGAGCGGGACGATCTCTCCGGTGGCGAACCCGGCGAAGACGATCACGATGAGCAGGGCGGCCGAGGTGATGATCCGGCCCGAGCGCTGGAGCCCCACGGCCACAGCGGTGTCGTTGTCGCCGGTCTCCAACCAGGCCTCACGGATCCGGGCCAGGAGGAACACCTCGTAGTCCATCGACAGCCCGAAGGCGAAGACGAACACGATCACCGGCATCACCAGATCGAGCGAACCGGGTGGATCGAACCCCAGCAGGCCGGACAGATGGCCGTCCTGGAACACCCACACCAAGGCCCCGAAGGTGGCACCTAGCGACAGGACGTTCATCACGATGGCCTTGAGCGGCACCACCACCGAACCGGTCATCAGGAACAGCAGGACGAAGGTGGCCACCACGATGACGGCTACGGCCAGGGGCAGCCGGCTGGTGATCGACTCCCGGAAGTCCACGATCTCGGCCGGGTCGCCGCCGACGATGACCCGGAACGGTGTGTCCACATCACGGATGGCCGAGACCACGTGCTGCGCCGTCGGACCGTTGGTCAGACCCGCGGCGTGCACCTCGACCACAGTGGAGCCGGCCTGGGAGATGTCGTCGACCGATGCTTCCTTCACTCCGGGCAGACCGGCGATGTCGTCGACCCAGGCAGCGACGGCGGGATCGTCGGGGTCGACATCGCCGATGGCCATCACCGGCTCAGCGGTCACCGAGCCGAACCGAGCATCGATGGTCTCGGCCACGGCCCGAGTCTCCGACGAGCGGGGCAGGGACTTCACGCCGGGGTCGTCGAAGCGGGCGCCGGCGAACGGCACCGCCAGCAGTACCAGTCCGGCCCCGACCACCAGCACGACCGGAACCGCCCGGCGCTGGATGAGCCGAGCCAGCCGGGCGAAGAAGCCGTGATCGGATCCCGCTGTGGTGAACCCGAGACGATGCCCGAAGGTGGCCAGCATGGCCGGCAGCAGGGTGAGCGCCGCGGCCATGGTGGCCAGGACCACGGTGATGCCGGCCAGGCCCAGCGACCGGATCGTCGCATCCTGGAAGACCAGGAGCGCGGCCAGCGCGACGGCGACGGTGCAGGCCGAGAACACCACGGTCCGCCCGGCGCTCCCGACCGTGCGACGCACCGCCTCGGGGACGACGGCGCCCTGGCCCCGTTCCTCCCGGAACCGGCTGACCAGCAGCAGGCCGTAGTCGATCCCGAGCCCCAGCCCGAGCATGATCGTGACGTTCATGGCATAGAGAGAGATGTCGGTGAAGCCGGACATGATGGCCAGGGCCAGCGAGCTGGCGGCCACCCCCGACAGGGCGATGGCGAGCGGCAGCCCGGCCGCCAGGAGCCCACCGAACACGACGGCCATCACGATCAGGGCGATGGGCAGGGACAGCATCTCGGCCCGCTGGGCGTCGTGCTCGGCCAGGTCGCCGACCTCCTGGTCGAGCAGCAGCTCGCCCCCGACCTGAACCCGGGGCGCGTCGATCGACCGCAGCTCGGCCGCCACATCGTCGGCCAGTGCGTCGCGGGCGTCGTCGTCCAGCCGACCGCTGAGCACGACGTCGATGCCGGTCAGCGCACTGTCGTCGCTGGGACCGCTGCGGACCTGGTCGACCCCGGGCAGGGCCCTCAGATCGTCGAGCACCCCGGCGGGGACCGGCGCACCCCCGACGATGGCGACGACATCGCCATCGCTCGGGTCCAGGGTGTCGAGGCGCTTGCCCACCTGCTCCGACTGGAAGCTGGCCGGACCGTCGAGGTCGGCGTCCAACTCCGAGAACAGGGCCCCGGCGGCCACGACGCCCAGGACGAAGACCGGCAGCCAGGCCACGATCACGAGGCGGGGTCGGCGCAGGATGAATGCAGCCAGATGATCCAACATGGCTTCGATGCTCTGATTTCCGGGGCTCGAAGTCGTCGGACCGCGGGCCGATCCGCCGGGTCAACCCGTGGTAGGACGCACCAGGCCGGCCTCGTAGGCATAGATGACTGCTTGCACCCGATCGCGCAGGTCGAGCTTCATCAGGATGCGGCCGATGTGGGTCTTGACCGTGGCCTCGCCCACGAACAGCTTCTCGCCGATCTCCCGGTTGTTGCAGCCCTGGCCGATCAGCTCGAGGACCTCCTGCTCCCGGGGGGTGAGCCGCTTGATCCGGGGCCCGGACGCGGGCACGGGCTCGGGTCGCCGGGCGAAGTCCTCGATGAGCCGCCGGGTGATGGACGGCGCCAGCAGGGCGTCCCCCGCGGCCACGACCTGGATGGCGTGCACCAGGTCCTCCCGGCGCACGTCCTTGAGGAGGAACCCGCTGGCCCCGGCCCGCAAGGCCTGGAACACGTAGTCGTCCAGATCGAAGGTGGTGAGGATCACCACCCGGGTGGTCTCGGCCAGGTCGGCCTGCGAGACGATGCGGCGGGTGGCCTCGATCCCGTCGAGACGGGGCATGCGGATGTCCATCAGCACCACGTCGGGCCGCTGGCTTTGAACGATGTCGATGGCCTCCAGCCCGTCGGCGGCCTCGCCCACCACCTGCAGGTCGTCCTGGGCGTCGATGATCATGCCGAAGCCGCTGCGCACCAGCTCCTGGTCGTCGGCGACGACCACCCGAATGGTCACGAGACCAGCGGCAGCCGCGCTCGGACCGCGAAACCCCCGCCGGGACGCGGTCCGGCCTCGAGGCTGCCGCCGAGGGTCGCCACCCGCTCGCGCATCCCGACCAGGCCCTGGCCGGCCGGGCTATGTGAGCGGCGGGCGTTCCGTCCGGCCGCTGCGACGCCGTCATCGGACACGGTGATCACCAAGGCATCGTCGCCGAACTCCAGCTCCACCGTGGCCGGGCCGCGGCCGGCGTGCTTCAACACGTTGGTCAGGGCCTCCTGCACCACCCGGTAGGCGGTGAGACCCACGATGGCATCGACCGGTCGCGGCTGCCCCGACCTCGACAGCTCCACCGCCAGCCCAGCCTGGCGGACCGAGTCGACCAGCTCATCGACCGCGGCCAGATCGGGCTGCGGCGCCAGATCGGCCGGCGTGCGCAGGACGCCGACCAGCCGGCGCAGCTCGCCCATGGCGCTGCGGGCGGTGTCGGCCACCTTCCCCATGGCGTCGGCGGCCTGGTCGGGACGGGCAGCAACCACCTCCTGGGCCGCCTCGGCCTGGACCGCGATCACGCTGACGTGGTGGGCCACGACATCGTGCAGCTCCCGGGCGATCCGCACCCGTTCGTCGGCGGCGGCCTGGAGGACCTCGTCGGCCCGGCGGGACTCCAGCCACGCCGCCCGTTCCCGTTGGCTGCGGGTCGTGTCACCCACGACCCAGGCGGTGACGGCGGAGAAGTAGGCAACGGCCACGTCGGCCGCGTCCGAATCGTCCCCGAGGGGGATGGACAAGCCGGCGACCACCATCGCGACCAACGCGAACGGGACGGTGATCCGGCGAGGCCGATGGGCGGCGAGGGTGTAGATGCCGAGCAACGGTCCGAAGAGCACCGGCGGATCGGGCAGGATGGCCATGCCGTAGACCACAGCCCCGGCGCCGGTCAGGATGGCCACCACC
>DASXTK010000141.1:0-3516 GCA_036505485.1 Acidimicrobiales bacterium | reverse complement strand
GGTCCACTGGTTCAACCACACCAGGCTGCACAGCTCACTGGGCGACCTCCCACCCGCCGAGTTCGAGGCCAACTACCGTCAACAACAGCTGGTTGGAATCCAATAACCCGAGCCTCCATCGAACCCAGGGCGGTTCAGATGACTTGCAGTCGATCAACGGGTCGATGTGGGCGCCTGACGGAACGAAGGTGAACATTACGTGCGGTGGCGTCGGATCGGGGGCGTTGATCCGGGTACAAGGGCCCGACAAGTTGCGAGCACATGGCCTGCACACAGCCATACTCGACGTCGTCCCAAGGACGAGCTGGCTGCGCGCGCGGCTACGGAGAGCTTGGAGGGCGGTACGACGTAGCGGCGTGTTGTTGCAGGTGATCGTTGGGTTGGTCGTGGCGGCCGTGATCGCCATCATCACAACCCTGTGGTTCCTGCTATAGCGCTGGCGAGCCCGGACAGCCCAACCAGAATGACCTTCTGAGCTGGAACAACGAGCGATGTCGCTGACCGATCCTGTCGCCGCGCGTGCGTTGCAACTATCGTCTCGCCGTTCCGGCTGGGTGGCACCCAATCCCCAACCAGGCGCTCGGAACCTCATCGAGCCCAACCGGCGCTCGGCACCTCAACGAGGAGGAGAGAGGGTGTACAACGACAGCATCCAACCAGCAGCTACCGCTAAAGGTGAGTTGCGGTGGAGGAAGTCCAGCTACAGCAGCATCGGTGAATGCGTTGCCGTCGCAGAGTGTGGCGAGCAGGTGGCGGTTCGTAACAGCAATCACCCGGGGGCGGGGACGATCTTCTTTTCGCGGGCGGAGATGTCGGCCTGGATCGCTGGCTGTAAGGCTGGCGAGTTCGACGATATGGCCGACTGACCGGGCCGCGTTCTTCGGAGCTCGAGGGGTGTCCCGGCGGGGGCGCCCCTCGCGGAGTGTGTCATGTTGGTGACGGGGCTCACCCAGCGCGGTGGGGAGGGGTAAATTGCCGCGGCATGGGTGATGGACGGGATTTCTCAGTGATGGACCGCCGCGTTTTCCTGGCGGGAATGGCGGCAACGGCAGCGCTGGCGGCATGTGGTCTGCCACCTTTACCTCCGGGTCTGCCGGACGGGGCGGTGCCGACAAAAGAGACGATCTACGGCTGGATCCAGCATGTCTTCAATCAGGGCATCCGGCGACCGGCCTATCCGGCGGACGTGGTGGTCACCCAGTGGGCCAAGGACCGGTTCGAGGAGTTCGGTCTCGAGAACGTGCGGCTGGAGCCGATCACGGTGCGCCGCTGGACGCCCAACGAGTGGTCGCTGGTGGCAACCCCGGACGGCGGGACAGCTCGCACGCTGGAGTGCTTCCCGGCGCCATACTCCGCGCCGGTCACGGACCTGACCGTCGAACTGGCGGCTTACAACGCAGCGACGCCGAGCCTGGTTGCCGGCAAAGCGTCCTTGTATGACGTCAACCTGCTGACCCTTCCGGCGACCTTCTTCGTCACCCAAGGCAGCGTGCCGGTACCGCCCGATCCGGGCCGCATCGTCGACCCGAACCTCACCTTCAATGCTGAGACGCACACGCTCCCGTTCTCGTTGGATCTCCTCAACGTGATGGAGCCGTCCGTCGCCGCCGGAGCGGTGGCTTTCATCGGCGGGCTAACGAATTACCCAGGCGATTCATTTGAGTATTTCGTTCCCTACGATGCGATTGATCGGCCCATCCCCGGGGTGTGGATCCGGGGCAGCGACGCCGACTGGCTCCACCAGCAACTACTCCTGGGCTCGGTGAGCGTCTGCCTCAACATCGACTCCATGGTCGAGGAGGTCGAGTCCTACAACCTGGTCGGCGAGCTTCCCGGCGCCGACGAGGAGTGGGTGATCATCGGCAGCCACCACGACGGCCCGTGGTCCTCGGCGGTCGAGGACGGTTCCGGCATCAGCCTGGTCCTGGCCCAGGCCAAGTTCTGGTCGCAGGTGGTGCAGGCCGAACGGCCCCATCGGCTGGTGTTCCTGTTGCAGGGCGGTCACTTGTCCGGAGGCGCCGGGCTGAACCAGTTCATCGACGCCCATCAGGCCGAGCTGGACAACGTGGTGCTCGAGGTCCACCTGGAGCACGTGGCCCGCAAGTTCGAGGAGAACCTGGCCGGCGAACTCGTGGACGCGGGCATGTGCGTGCCCCGGTGGTGGTTCGTGAGCCGGAACCCCACGCTGGAGAACACGGTCAAGGCAGCGCTCAACACCGAGAAGGTGTACCGGTCGATGCTGTTGGCACCCAACGCCATCGGCACCCAGCCGCCAACCGACGGCGCGTTCTACCACACCGAGGGCGTGCCGATCGTCCACCATCTCGCGGCGCCGTTCTACCTGTTCGACGCCATGGACACGCTCGACAAGATCGACCAGGAGAGCTTGGTGGGGATCACCCGAGCCACCATCCGCATCGTCGACTCGACCACGGGGGTCTCCGCCGCGGCCATGCGCGCCGGCGTCGTCGCCTGACCCGGATAGCGCCCCATGTTGCAAACGCGACACATCGCAACGTGATCGACCAACTACCTGCGGTCTCTGAAACTAGGGTCTGGTCCCACTTGACGACAGCGCAAAGGGGAATTTGATGACCCGACCCACCTATCTGCGGAGCCTGCTCTGCATGAGTGCGGTCCTGTTGGTGCTGGGCGCGGCGGCGTGCAGTGATGACGACTCGTCCAAAGACAGCAGTAGTGCCGCGGATTCCAGCAGCGGAGACGGCGGCGGCGACAGCAGCGGCAGCGTCCTCCAACAGGTGAAGGATCGCGGCACGCTCAACTGTGGCGTGAACGACTCGGTCCCAGGCTTCGGCTTCCAGAACGAGCAGGGCGACTTCGAGGGCTTCGACATCGACTACTGCAAGGCCGTGGCCGCAGCGGTGCTCGGCGATCCCGAGAAGGTCGACTTCGTCGTGCTCACGCCGGAGCAGCGGCTGCCGGCCCTGGAGTCGGGCGAGATCGACGTCCTGATCCGCAACACGACCTGGACCGCGACTCGCGACGGCTCCGACGGCGCCGGCTTCGTGGCCACGACCTTCTACGACGGCCAGGCCATGATGGTCAACACTGCATCGGGCATCACCAGCATCGACGGCTTGCAGGGCAAGACGATCTGCCTCACCGCCGGGACGACCACCGAGCAGAACCTGGCCGACCGCATGGCGCAGATCCCGCACACCCCGCAGACCTTCGAGGAGAACTCGCAGGTGCAGGAGGCTTTCCTGTCGGGGCAATGCGACGCCTGGACCTCCGACAAATCGCAGCTCGCCGGCATCCGCTCCAACTGGCCCGCGGCCAACGGTGGCCCGGCTGGGCTCACCATCCTCGACGAGGTGTTCTCCAAGGAGCCGCTCGGACCTGCGGTGAAGGACGGCGACAGCCAGTGGTTCGACGTCGTGAACTGGGTCGTGAACACCACCGTGCAGGCCGAGGAGTTCGGGATCACGACGGCCAACGTCGACAGCATGACCGACAGCGATGACCCGGCCATCCGCCGGTTGCTCGGCCAACCGG
>DASXTK010000140.1:0-6523 GCA_036505485.1 Acidimicrobiales bacterium | reverse complement strand
TGGCGTCCTCATAGGTGGCGTCGCCGGTCGACTCAGCAGGCCCATAGACGAGGTTCAGCACACCCGTCTTGAAGGTCTCGGACGAGATCAGCGTCAGCGGGATCGGGGTCTCGCCCTCGTCGAACAGCCGCATGCCCTTGCGGACGGCGATCGGGTGCACCAACAGGTGTAGCTCGTCCAGCAGCCCAGCGGCCAGCAATTGGCGGACGACGGAGACCGAGCCGCTCAGGGCGATGTTGGTGTCGCCCGGCTCGTTCTTCAAGGCGGCGACGGCCTCGACGAGGTCGCCCTCCAGCTGCTCGGAGTTCCGCCAGGTGAACTCCAGCTGCTGATTTGACACGACGATCTTGCGTGCGTCGCCGAGCGCCTTGGCCATAGCGGCGTCTTCCCCGCCGGCCGTTTCCCGCGCAGGCCACGCCCCGGCGAAGCTGTCGTAGGTCTTGCGGCCGAAGAGCACGGTGTCGGCCGCGCCGAGAGTTGCCGAGACGGCAGCACCCATCTCGTCGTTGAAGTACGGGAAGTGCCAATCCCCCGGGTTCTCGACGACGCCGTCGAGCGAGATGAACAGGCCTGCGGTGATTTTCCTCATGATGCTTCTCCACAGAAGTAGTCGGTGAGGTGGCGTCCCAGGTTCGGTGTAACAGTGGCCTGAGCGCAGGTTCCGATGGTCACGTTACGCGGCGTGTGTGACAGCTTTCGGCGGGCTGCGGTGGTCGGTGTTGTGGTCGGGTTGGTGGGTCGTTGGGCTGTTTGGTCAGAGTGCGATGGTGGGCTCGCATCTCGCTCGTTCCTTCAAGAGGCGGTCGGCGGCCGTGTTCAGGAGCGCTTGGGTTCGAAGTGCAACGCGGTGATCCCGCAGTCGAACGGTTGCGCAGCGACGAGGCGAAGCTGCTGGTAGGCCCCGAGGTTGGGGAACACGGGCAGTCCGGCGCCGATCGCGGTCGGGTTGACGAACAGGTGGAGCTCGTCGAGCAGACCCTTGGCGATCAGGTCCGATACGAACGTGCTGCCTCCGTAGGCGATCATGTCACCGCCCGGCTGGGCCTTGAGCTGGTTCACGGTCTCGGCCAGGTCGCCGCCGGCGACGACCGCGTTCTCCCAAGGCGACTCGGTGAGGGTGTTGGAGATCACCACCTTGGGCGTGTTGTTCATCCAGTCGATGGACTCCTGGGTCTCGCCCTCGGGCCCGGCCGCCCAGGCCGGGATGAACCCCTCGGCAAGCTTGCGGCCCAACACGATGCAGTCGACCGATTCGGTGAGCGCCTCGACGTGGGCGCTGATGTCGTCGGTCCACGGGTGCGTCGTCCAGTCCATCTCGCCGTTCGGGCCGCCCATGTAGCCGTCGACGCTGGTCTGGACCTGGAGCTTGAACTTGCGCATCTGGTGCTTCCTTTCGGGTTCGGGGGCGGTGTTGGCTCTGCTGGTGGTGAAGGAGGCCAGGAGCTGCTCGGCCAGGCTCGCAGGCCCGGTTGGGCGGCCCGCCGCCCGGGTCAGCCGGCGAGCAGGGCGTCCATCTGGCCGACCGCCTGCACAAAAACCTCTGTCGCGCCCATGCGCACCAGCTGCTCCATCTGCTCCCGGGAGTCGAAGACCGAGCGCACCTCCATCCGGGTGCCGCCGTCGTGCTCGGTGAGCCGCACCCGCACCGTGGTGGTCGGCATGCCGGCGACCGGTGTCCCGTTGTGGTCGGCGGACCCGTCGGTGAACTCCAGGGACTTCGGCGGGTTGACCGACGTGATGCGCCACCAGCCGCGGGACTTCTCGCCCTGTGGGCCGGTCATGAAGTAGGTGACCGCACCACCGGGGGTCAGGTTGTGGGTCTCCACGGTCGCCGGGTGGCTCGGCGGTCCCCACCAGCGCTCCAGCTGCCGCGGGTCGGCCCACAGCTGCCACACCCGCTGGATCGGGGCGTCGAAGTCGGCGATCAAGGTGAAGGTCAGGCGGTCGAAGTCCTTGGCGACGCTGGTGACGCTCATCGGCCTTGTCCTCTGGTCGGGTTGTTCTCCTGTGGGTCGGGGACCTGCGCGAGCAGGTCCGACATCCGCTCCACTCGCCCGCGCCAGGCCGTCTCGAGCTGGTCGAGGGCCTGCCGCGCACGGCCTAGGGCGTCGGGGTCGGTGCGCACGAGCTGCTCCCGTCCGTGGCGCTGTTTGGTGACCAGGCCAGCCCGCTCCAGCACCGCGACGTGCTTTTGCACCGCGGCGAAGCTCATCGGGTAGGCCTCGGCCAGTCGCGACACCGACGGCTCGCCCCGGACGCAGCGGCGGAGGATGTCGCGGCGGGTGGCGTCGGCCAGTGCGTGGAACAGGTGGTCCACGGCCTCGTCGGTCAACTCATCCACAACCATTTGGTTGTAGATTAGTGCGGCTCCTACTCGCTGTAAAGCGGCTCGCGCTCCCGGAGTCAGGCGCCAGAAGAGTGACGAGAAGACGCACGGCCGTGGTCTTGCCCGCGCCGTTGGAACCGAGCAGCCCACGGGACGGTTCCCTCGGCGACGGCGAGCGTGAACCGGTCCAGTGCAGGGATCTCCGGAACTCCGATGCGGCCGCGCTGTGGCGGGAACGCTCGCCCGAGTGGAGGGCATCGGACGGGGTGATCGCTCAATGCAACAGCGCCCCTTACCTGCGTCTGGTCAACCTGCCAACAATCCCACCACGATGTCGGCACGAGTGGGCGGCGTCGGCCAGCAGCGGTGTGAACCACGCCACCCGGCCGTCGACGATGACGCGGTCGACCTCGATGCCACGGTCGGCGAGCAGTTCCTCGGCGTCGCGGTACCACAGCCCGAACCGCGGGTAGCAGCGGACCGCGTACGCAAGCACATCGGGTGGGAACCGGAGGCCAGCGAACGCGGGTCCGGGTGCGGGACCGGGCGAGGCGACGGATTCTCATGGCGACAGTCTCGCTGCCCGACCCCGGTCGCAAGAAACCCAACAGCACCCCCCAAAAAAGCGGCAGCGCAGTCGTCCGGCTAGGACGGCCACCGCCCGCCGGTGACGGCGACCCGATCGCTGCCGGCCTGGCCTTGACCGGGCCGCTTACCGCCAACCCTTCGTCCCGGGGGCGAGCCCATCGACGGCGTCGTCTCGGTCCCACTACGATGCGGGCGTGGACCAGGACACGCCGCCACGGCCGCAACCGGGCCGGGACGCCTCGGCCGGACCAAAAGCGGCAACTACGCGCTCGGCCGCGGCGACCTCGCGTACCCTGCTGCCCGTCGCGGAGGAGTTCGTCCTCCGCGACGGCACCCGCATCCTGGTGCGGCCGATCCTTGCCGCGGACAAGGACCGCCTCCGAGAGGGTCTCGGGCGGCTGTCGGACGAGTCCCGGTACCGACGCTTCCTGACGTCGTTGGAGCACCTGAGCGACGAGCAGGTCCGCTGCCTCACCGAGATCGACTACGTGAATCACATGGCATGGGGCGCGCTCGACCTCGCCCGACCGACCCACCCGGGCATAGGAGTGGCACGCTACGTGCGCCTGGCAGAGGACCCGACGATCGCCGAGCCCGCGGTGACGGTGCTCGACGAGTACCAGGGCAGAGGAATCGGGACGATCCTGCTCGTGGCGCTCGCCCGATCGGCCCGGGCTCACGGGATCGAGTCCTTTCGCGCCCACGTTCTCGCGGACAACACCCCGATGGTTCACCTCCTGCGTGGCCTTGGAGCGACGGTGGCGCACGAGGGCTCGCTGCTCCGCGTCGACGTCGCCATCCCCTCGCGGCTCGAGGAGCTGCCCGACACGCCCATAGGCCGAGCGTTTCGGGCCGCGGCCAGGCGCCAGCTGCCCCCGTTCCGCCTCCGCCATCCGGGCGTGCTGGAGTCTTGACACGGCAGAATCGAAAATCGAACGGTGAGTGGGCAGGCGGTAGCGCCCGGCGGAGCGCCAGCGGAGCCGGGCTCATGCCGGTGGGGTGCGGTTGTGACGGTGCCGGCCGGTGATCAGGCGGTGTCGTGGAGGGTGACCTGCTTGCCGGAGAGGTGTTCGAGTTCGCGGATCAGCTGCCGGGTTCGGCGTTGGGGGTGCAGGCGGTCGTGGAAGTCGGCGCCGAGGTCGACGAAGCGGGCCTGGGGTCCAAGAGCAGGTGGTAGGCGATGGTGAGGCCCTGGTTGCCGACGGCGACCAGGCGCGTTTGGTGCCTTGTCGCTTGCACGATCCGCCGGTAGCGGGCGCCCAGGGGAAGGTCGTGGTCCTGGAGGCTCCCATGGCCGCCTGCTCGACGGTGGCGCCGATCCAGGGGTTGGCGTTGCCGGTCGGGGCTGGACTGGGGTCTTGCCGGCTGCGGCCTTGGTCGTGGGCGCGAGGTTGGCCCACGACACCAGGTGTGCGGCGCTGGGGAAGCGGCCCATCTCGATGCCGATCTCGCCCGATGAGCTGTTGTGCGCCGATCCTGCCCACGCCGGGGACCGCATCCAGCTGCGCCACCTGGTGGCAACGGGGCGAGCAGCTCGGTCGATCCGGCCGGCCCGGCTGCTCGATCTGGGCGCCGAGCGCGTCGATGCGGCCGGGCATCATTTGTAGCAGGTAGCCGTGGTGGGCGCGGAAGTGCCCGGTGAGGCCTCGGCCAGGTCGCTGAGCTTGGAGCGCATTCTGCCCTCAGCCAGCTGCGCGAGCACCTTCGGGTCGCGCTGCCCGGCGACCAGCGCCTCCAGCAGCTGCCGACCCGACACCCCGAACATGTCGGCGGCGTGGAGCGTCTTGAGCCAGATGGTCTCTACCGTAAAGAAGTCACAAGCCACGATCCCCTCGGCCTGCGCTCGCAGGAACTACAACCAGCACCGTCCCCACCAGGCGCTTCAGCTCGAGGCACCGGACCAACCAACCAGACTGACCGTCGTCGGCGAGGATCGCCAAGGCGTCATGCGTCGACGCGACCTGCTCGGCGGCCTCCTACACGAGTACCGACGAGCTGCATGAACGCCTTTGAGCACCCTACAAGACTGCCCGCCTTCGGGCTACTATGCCGTCAAGTGAAGCAAGCGTAGGGTCTACCACGTTTGCCCGGTTTCGAAGGGAGGGTCGGTAAGCCGGGCACGCGACCCGCCCGACCGCGCCCACCAGCTCCCCCATTCGCAGCCAACTCCCAAAGGAACCAACACCCATGCGACTCCGACGGCCGCTGGCCTGGCTGCCAGGCCTGGCCCTGGCGGCGGTGCTGCTTGCGCCCACCGTCGCCTTGGCGACCGAGACCGAGACCATCCACTTCAGCGGAGCCGGCACCGAGCCGGAGCTGATCAACCCCTGCTCCGGCGCCACCGGGACGCTGACGTTTGCGTACCAGGGCGTCCTCCACATCACCGAACTGGACCGCGGCACCTACCAGGCGGCCCTCTCGTCGACCGGCATCTGGTCGGTGGTGCCCGACGACCCCACCCAGCCCAGCTACACCGGCCATACCGAAGAGTTCTTCGAGGAGACCTTCCTCAACTTCACCAACGGCTCGACGCTCACCGACGCCTTCAACATCATCCTGTATGGGTCCGACGGGTCGCTGCTGAAGTGGCATGGGTTGTTCCACATCACGGTCAACCCCGACGGGACAGTGATCTCCTACATCGACGTGGACGAGTTCACCTGCCTGTAGTTCCCGCTCGGGCGGAGGCCCAACCTAGCGAACAGGTGCCTGCTGACGAGGATGAGCGCTGTCGCCGCAGCCCCGCTCAGCTCCGGGTTGGCAGCGCGTGTCGCTGGGTGCACGAGGGCGGCTGTCTGGTGCACCGCGCGGAGGGAGTGGCGCCGCTCTGGCGTTTGAGCTGCCGCTCCCTCGCGCGGGTTGGCTTGCAACCGTTGCGGTGCGCGACGGGGGAACTGCGGGCTCCGTGGGGTTCGGAAATCTCGGCCGCGGGCGCTGATCAGCGAGAACTCGGGTCGTGGACAATCAGCCTATGGCCTTGTCCTTCCTCTATCTCATGACGCGCCGGCTCCTCGGTGTGCTGCTCGGCGGCCTCCAACACGAGCGTGCCAAGGACATCGAGATCGCGGTCCTACGCCACCAGCTCGGTGTGCTGCGCCGCCAGGTCAAACGACCCGAGTAGTTCCATCCCGCCGATCGAGCGCTCCTCGCGGCACTGAGCAGCGCGCTTCCCCGCTCACACTGGTCGATCTTCCTGGTGACGCCGGACACGATCCTGCGGTGGCACCCGCCGGCTGGTGACCCGCAAGTGGACCCAGCCCTACCGTCGAGGTGGTCGTCCGCCGCTCGCCGAGCACCTGGCAGCGCTGATCCTGCGGCTGGCCTGGGAGAACCCGCGCTGGGGCTACCAGCGCATCAAGGGAGAGCTCCTGCACCTTGGTCTGCAGGTCTCGGCAACCGTTATGTAGTCTTGTCAAGGTGTCACACCGAGTACGACGTTCAGGCCACCTCGGCGCCCGTCGCGGCCTGTCCGCCCCGCCCTCGGCGGCCCGCCTGCGGGTCCCGGGAGTCGCCTTCCTGCTGGCCCAGCTGGGCTTTCACTCGTCCAGCCTGTGGAAGGACCGCCTGGCTCCCCTCGGCATGGACCCCCGCCACGTCGTGCTGCTGCGC
>DASXTK010000139.1:0-4482 GCA_036505485.1 Acidimicrobiales bacterium | reverse complement strand
CCAGTCCGTCTTGGCATCCAACACGCGCGAGATCACCGCTCACAATCAGGTCATCGGTGGAATCGGGTTTAGCTTGGCTCTTGAGACTCTGCCTCATTGTCGCGCCGAGCGATATCGATCGGTTACTGGCGCGGTATCAGCGTGTTATCAGTGCCGTTGACGGGCCACCTTAGTGGGCGCACACTGCCGGGGTGGGCGTCGCGGGCATCGGCGTGCTCGGCCCGCTCACCGTTAATGGGGCTGCGGCCGGGCTGGCGCCACGGGATCGAGTGGTGCTGGCCGCACTTGCGCTGCGTCCGGGGAAGGTGGTGAGCGCCGAGCGGTTGGCGGATGCGCTGTGGGGGGAGCGGCCCCCGCCGTCGTGGAGCAAAGTGGTCCCGGGCTGTGTGATGCGGCTGCGGCGGATACTGGGGACCGAGGCAATCGAGACGCTCCCCCACGGCTATCGGCTGGTGATGGCGGGTGACGCGACCGACGCCCGGCGGTTCGAGCGGCTGGTCGGGCGGAGCCGGGAGTTGTTGACCCTCGGGGAACCGGACCGGGCCGCCCACCTGTTGGGGGAGGCGCTGGGGCTGTGGCGGGGCCAGGCGCTGATCGACCTGGAACGTTGCGAGGCGGGTCGGCTCGAGGCGGCCCGCCTCGAGCAGCTACGGCTCGATGCCGAGGAACTGCGGCTGGATGCCGCGCTGCTGGTCGGGCGCTACCGGGAGGTGCTGGGCGAGGTCCAGGCCCGGGTGGCGGAGGCGCCGTTGCGGGAGCGGCGGTGGGCGCTGCTGGCCCTGGCCCAATACCAGGCAGGTCGCCAGGGCGAGGCGCTGCTGACTCTGCACCGGGCCCGCACCATGCTGGCCACCGAGCTGGGGATCGACCCGGGTCCGGATCTCGTCGCCCTCGAGCAGGCGATCCTGAGGCAGGACCCCTCCCTGGCCGCCCCGCTGTTGCCTGAGCCCAGCGCCACCTGCCCGTACCTCGGTCTGGTCTCCTACGACGTGGGCGACTCCGACACGTTCTTCGGGCGAGACGCCGAGGTCGCCGCCTGCCTGGGCCGGCTGGCCACGACCAGGGTCCTGGCCGTGGTCGGCCCCTCGGGCAGCGGCAAGTCGTCACTGGTCCGGGCGGGGGTGGCCGCCTCGCTACAACGGGACGGCCGCCAGGTCGTGATCGTCACCCCGGGCGCCCACCCGATGGACGCCCTCACCACCATCCCGGCATCGGGACCGGGTCCGGTGCTGGTCGTCGACCAATGCGAACAGGCCGTGTCGCTATGCCGCGACGCCGCCGAACAGTCCGGGTTCTTCGCCGCCCTCGCCGACCGGGCCGAGCGGGCCCCGCTGATCGTGGCGCTGCGGGCCGACCGCCTCGGCGATGTGTCCGCCCATCCCCGGTTCGCCCGCCTCCTGGAGCGGGGCCTGCAGCTGCTGGGTCCCATGGCCGAGGCCGACCTGCGGGCCGCCATCGAGGGTCCCGCCCATCTGGCCGGCCTCCTGCTCGAACCGGGCCTGGTCGACCTGCTGGTCCGCGAGGTCGAGGGCGAACCGGGCGCGCTGCCCCTGCTCTCCCACGCCCTGCGCCAAACCTGGGAACGGCGCGAGGGCCGCACCCTCACCGTCGCCGGCTACCAGGCCACCGGCGGCATCCGGGGTGCTGTCGCCCGCTCCGCCGAGGACGTCTACGAACGGGTACCACCCGATCAGCGGCCCCTGCTGCGCGACCTCCTGCTGCGCCTGGTGGCACCTACCGCCGACGGCGAACCCGTGCCTAGCCCTGTACCCCGCCGCACGCTTGCTACGGACCCCGACCACGAACACCTCATCGACCTGCTCGTCGATGCCCGCCTGGTGACCAGCGACGACGGCGTCATCGAGCTCTCCCACGAGTCGCTGGCCCAGGCCTGGCCCCGCCTCCGGGGCTGGCTCGACGATGACATCGAAGGCCAGCGAGTCCTCCGCCACCTCGTCGGCTCCGCCGACGCCTGGGACGCTCTGGGCCGCGCCGACAGCGAGCTCTACCGCGGGATCCGCCTCACCCGGGCGCTTCAGTGGCAACAGCGAACCAACCCCCGCCTCACCCCCACGGAACAGGCGTTTCTCGACGCCAGCCGAGAACTCGCCGAGGTGGAGCTGACTGCGGCTCGGCGCCGCCGCCGTCTGCTCGTCTCGGTGCTGAGCAGCGCCCTCGCCGTGGCGGTGGGTCTGGCCGCCTTCGCGATGATCCAGCGACGCGACGCCCAGCGGGAGGCCAGGAATGCGACCGTCCGGGAGCTCGCCGGCGAGTCGGCCCTGGCCCTCGAGGAGGATCCGGAGCTGAGCATGCTGCTCGCCCTCCAAGCGGTCGACACCGCCCGCTCCGCGGGAGACCAAGTGGCTCCGGAGGTGATCGGTGCCCTCCAGCGGGCGGTCGAGGCATCCCGGCTCGAGCTCCGCATGGACGACGGTTACGTGAACGTGGCGTTCAGCCCGGACGGAACAATCATGGCCACCGACTCGACCCACCAACCCGACGTCGTGATCTGGGACGCACGTAACGCGCAGCGCCTGAGGACCCTGACCGCGGCGGGCGAAAGGGTCGGGGGCGTCGCCTTCGGCCCAGACGGTACACTCCTGGCGGCCAGCTACGTCAACACCACAAAGGAAGGGTCGCAAAGGGCGATCGTGCTCTGGGATCCCGAGACGAGCAGAGAGGCTGCCCGGCTCATGGGACCTGCCCGCGAATACGGGCCACCAGCGTTCAGTCCCGACGGCCGGCTCGTGGCCGCACCCAGCAGCCGCACCGGCACGCCGGGCCGGGTCACCGTCTGGGACGTCGCCTCGGGACGCAGGTTGTACTCGTTCGAACCGGCCGGGGACGCGTACCGAGTCGAGTTCCTCCCAACCGGATCGTCCATGGTGGTGACCGAGCCCAACGCCCACCGGATCGGCGTCTACGCCGCCACCGACGGGCACCAGATCGGCTCGCTTGACACCGCCGACTTCGTACCTTGGTTCCTCTCCGTCAGCCCCACCGGAGAACGCCTCGCGGTGGCGTCCCAGGACTCCGACGCCGCCCAGGTGTGGGACCTCACCACCGGCAACCTCCTGCGATCCGTGGAGGTGGGAACCCCGAACGCGATCGACTGGAGCCCCGACGGCCACCTCCTGGCTATCGCCGAGCTCGCCGGCTCCGTCCGGATCATCGACCCAGCGACCGGCCAAGACGTCATGGCGCTTCGCGGCTCGGACTCGTCGGTTGGCGGCCTCGCCTTTGCCCCAAATGGGACCCGATTGGCCAGTGTCTCGATCGCAGGTGAGCTGCTCATCTGGGACGTCACGGCCGACGGGCCGCCAGAGCTTGGAACGCGCGCGGTCGAATCCGGACGCCCCGAGGTGTGGTCCATTAGCCCCAACGGCAAAGAGGTCGGGGTGTCCACCAACCGGGGCACATTCGAGCGGCTCGACGCCGACACGGGCGAGGCGCTGGGATCGCTCACCGGCCAGATCGTCCAGTACGGGTTCTTCGAAGTCGTCCCCAGTCCCGACTGGCGCCTGGTGGCCTCGGTCGCCACCGACGGTACCGCGGCGGTGAGGGACATGGCCTCGTTCACGACCGTGTTCAAGCTTCCGCCGTGTACCAGCCCGAAGGCCTTCAGCCCCGACGGCTCGCTGCTCGTACTCGACGCGCGATCCCCATGCACCGTCTTTGCCGGATCGGGCGACCCTCCGTTCGACGCACCACCCGGGACCGATCTCCGCAGTCGTGTCATCGACCTGGCATCCGGCAGGGTCGTGCTCGACCTCGGCGAGACGCCGATCTTCGTCGCCGTATTCAACCCTGACGGACTCTTCAGCGCTGGCCGCTACCTGGCGGTGGGCGCCCTGGACGGCCTCCGGCTCTACGACGTCACCACAGGCCAGCTCCTCGCCACCGGTGATCCCGACGCGCTGACACCTTCGTTCGATGCCCAAGGCCGCCTCCTGGCCTGGGGGACCAGGACCGGCCTGGCCCAGGTAGTAGACGTCAGCCGGATAGTGGACGGGGCAACAACCGACGAGGCCACCGTTTTCAAGGTGGCGGCGCACAACGGTTCAGTTGACAAGCCAGTACTCACCGACGACGGTCTTCTCGCAACTCGGGCCGAGACACTGTTGCGAGTGTGGGACGTCGCCACTGGCGATCTTGTCGTTGAAATGCCTATGGCTCCGGATGTCTCCTCGCGGCGCCTCACCGTCGGCCCCAACGGCAGCTACGTGCTCTACGCCGAGGGCAGCGTTCTGCGCAAGTACTACATCGACCATGACCGGCTCATCGAGCTGGCCCGCAACCGGCTCACCCGAGGCTTCAGCGCCGACGAGTGTCACCGGTACCTCGATTCAGCCGAGTGCCCATAGATGATGCACCCTGGATCGGCGCACGACCGCCGAGGGACACGCCGGCATCCTCGCTGGAGGACCCGCTGGCGATCGCCAACCAGAACCGCTCGCGGTGCTCGCGCCGTCCCACCGGCGG
>DASXTK010000138.1:0-22112 GCA_036505485.1 Acidimicrobiales bacterium | reverse complement strand
GCGGCCCGTATGAACCGGGGTCCTCGCCGCCTGAGGCCGGGGCCGAAGCGGGCACTCCGCTCAATTGGCGCCCACCGCCGATGGCCCCGGGCGGAGGGAAGCCCTCGACCGGCTGCCCGTCGTGCCACGGGGCCATGTACGCCCCCCAGATCCGGGCCGGATACGAACCGCCGGTGATCCCTGCACCGCCAAGACGGATGGGCAGTCGTCCGCCCATCCCGCCGACCCACACCGCGGTGGCCAGCTGGTGGGTGTAGCCCACGAACCAGGCGTCGGCCGAGTCCTGGGCAGTACCGGTCTTGCCGGCGGTGGGCCGGCTCCGCAGCCGGGCTGCGGTACCGGTGCCGGCCTCCACGTTCTGCTCCAGCACCCAGGTGACCTTCCGGGCCGATTCCGGCGTGACCGCCGGCTGGGGCGTGAGAGCGTGCTGGTAGATGACCCGACCGGTGGCGTCTTCGATCCGCTCGATGTAGTACGGCTTGTTGTACCAGCCGTCGTTGGCGATGCCGGCGTAGGCCCCGGCCATCTCCAGGGGCGTGATCTCCTGGGTGCCCAGCGGCGTGGACACGATCTCGGGGTTGAGGGGGGCGGTCACGCCCAGGCGGCGGGCCACGTCGATCACGTTGCCGATCCCGGCGATCTGACCCAGGCGCAGGTAGGCGCAGTTGGACGAGTGGGTGGTCTGGTGGGTGATGGTGTCGACGCTGCCCCCGCTGCCTCCGAAGTTCTCGGCGATGTAGGGGGCGGCGCTGGGCATTGGGAACATGCAGGGCCCGGTCCCGTCGACGATGTCGTCGGGGGAGTAGCCCTCCTCCATCAGCGTCGTCAGCACGAAGGTCTTGAACGACGAGCCGCCCTGGCGGGGGTTCTGGGTGGCGAGGTTGAACTTGTACTGGTCGAAGCCGGGGCCGGCGACCATGGCCCGGATGGCTCCGGTGGCCGGCTCGACCGACACGATCGAGGCGGTGCCCTGGACCCGCAGGGGATCGCCGGTGTTCGGGTCGATCATGGGCTGGCCGGTCTCGGGGTTGATCAGCGGGCGCCGGGTGTCCGGGTTGATCGCCGGACCGATGTCGAACACCCCGCCCTGGCCCAGCTGGGCATCCCGAGCGGCCAGGGCCAGCTCCTGAGCCCGGGGATCGAAGGTCGTATAGATCTTGAGCCCGCCGTTGAACACGGCGTTCTCGCGGGCCTCAGGGGTGGCGCCGAGCCCGAAGGTCTGGTCGTCGAGCAGCTGCTGTTTGACCTCTTCGACGAAGTAGTCATTGGGCAGCGGCAGGACCTGATGGACCTCGGTCGGGACCGGAGCGGCGTCGATCAGGGTGGCTTGATCGGACGTGATGATCCCCTCGGCCAGCATCCGTTCCAAGGCCACATGACGGCGGGCCTGGGCCTTGTCGGGAGCGCGCACCGGGTTGTAGGCGCTGGGGTTGCGGATGATGCCGGCCAACAGAGCGGCCTGACCGAGGTCCAGATCCCGGGCCGACACCCCGAAATAGGTCTCCGCCGCGGCCTGAATCCCGTAGGCGTGATTCCCGAAGTACACGGTGTTGAGGTAGCGGGTCAGGATGTCCTCTTTGGACATCTGCTTCTCGAGCCGTTCGGCCAGGACCATCTCGCGCACCTTGCGGTCGATGGTCTTCTTCGAACCGAGAACGGCCAGCTTGACCACCTGCTGGGTGATGGTCGAGCCGCCCTGGGAGATCGAACCGGAGCCGACGTTGGCACCGAATGCCCGGAGCAGACCCCGCACGTTGACGCCGTCATGAACCCAGAACCCGGCGTCCTCCACCGCGAGGATGGCATTCACGACATGGGGTGGGACCTCGGGCAGGGTGATCGGTTGACGGTTGATCTCCTCATGGAGAGCGGCCATCAACCCGCCATTGCCGGCGTACAAATAGGAACGTTGCTCGAGCGTGCTCAGCGTCAACGGCGAAGGTTTTCCGCTGCCAACCGTGCTCACCATCTGCAGGGGAACACTGAGCGTTCCCGCGGTCAAAGCCAGGATCAGACCGGCGGAGATGATGACGAGCGAGAGCCGCGAGAAGGTTTGTTTCGTCATGGGCGGCCGAGACAATACCCAGTGAGGCGAAAAAACTACTCTAGGTGGTCGACCGAGCCGAATCTTCGTGGTAAGGACCGGTCAACCGGGCGGGCGAGCGCGGCGTATCGCGGCCTGAAGATCGGCCGCAGCGCCGGCCGCGCCGGCGGGTGGGTAGGCCATCTGCTGGGTGGCGGAAGGGCCCTGGAGCCCGGTGGTGGCGTCGGTCTGACCCAAGGCGATGCGCAGGTCATCGACCGCGCTGGCCACCTCCTGCATGGCCGTGCGGGCCGGACCCTCGGGGCCTCGGGCGTTCAGGCGGGACAGATGGCTGCGCAAGCGTTCGAGCCGCTCCATCTCCTGTGACCAGCGCTGGGCGCGCTGCCCGGGCGGGAGGCTGGTCCACCGGGCGATCAGGTCGATGGTGTCGTCGTGGGCGCTCTGGGCGTCGTCGAGCAGCGCCATGCGCTCGCTGTCCCAGGTGGCGGTCTTCTCGCGGTTGCGCATGATCGAGGCGATCAGCCAGCCCAGCGCCCCGAGCAACGCCAAGGCGACGAGCCCGATGGCGATCCACTTGGGGGTGTCGGAGTCGTCGTCGCCGGCCTTGGTCGTCGTGGTGGTGGCCTGGGTGGTCGTCGTGGTGCTGGTGGACGTCGTGGTCGTGGCCCGGGTCGTCGTAGTGGTGGCCGGGCGGGTCGTCGTGGTCGTTGGCGCCGTCGTGGTCGTGGTGGGCGGAGCCGTGGTCGTGGTGGTCGGCGGCTGCGTCGTGGTCGTTGTCGTCGGCGGAGCCGTCGTGGTGGTCGTGGTCTCCTGCTGCGGATCCACACCTTCCTGGGCCGCCGCCACCGAGGCCCCGACGACAACGGCCACGAGGCCGCCCGCGATCACCGACGCGGCCAGGCGCGTCCAGGTGGAACGATCACGAGCTTGCATGGGCCTCTCCTCGCAGCCAGTCCGCCAGCCCGGGAGGTCCAACGTAGTGGAGCCACCACTTTGAGTGGTGTACCGGCGAGTGGCTCAGAGACCGCCCGCACCGTCCAGCTTGTGCGGGTTCGCGACCAGGTCGATGTGGGTGATCCGACCCTCGTTGACCACGAAGGCGAACACCACGGTCCGGTCGTCGTAGCAGGTCCTCATGCCGGGGTCAGCTCGATGTGGACCGTGGTGAGCCCCTTGCGGCGGTGGAACCAGGGGATCAGGAAGCGGTGGACGATGCGGTACTTGCGGCTCAGCGCCTGGGCCACGGCATCGGACTCGGCGCCGCTCAGGATCCGGGCCCGGGCCAGCCGGGATTCGCCGAGGACCCGCCCCCGCATGGTCGATGGGGCCACGGTGACTTCCGGGTTGTGGCGCATCCGCTTCAGCTTCCCGGAGGGGTCGAAGGTGCGAATGTAGGCGACGTCGCCCGTGGCCACCACGTGCACCGGGGTGGCCACCGGGGTGCCGTCGCGGCGGTAGGTGGTGAGCAGGATGGTCTTGGCGTCGGCGATCGGGCCGAAGTACTGGTCTGGCTTGGTCTCGTTGGTTGTCATACCTCCACGACGAGATAGGGCTGCGCCCTGTGACAGCGGCCGATACCGTGCTGCGACATGAGTGGCGCCCGGGATGCCAGCGTCGTCACGATCGCTGGACACGACGTCTCGATCTCCAGCCCTGACAAGGTGTTCTTCCCGGTCCGGGGCGAGACCAAGCTCGATCTGGTCCACTACTACATGGCCGTCGCCGAGCCGCTGATGAAGGCCATGGGCGGACGTCCGGTCTTGATGCAGCGGTTCCCCCAGGGTGCGGGTGGCCCGAACTTCTTCCAGAAGCGGGTGCCCAAGAACGCTCCCGAGTGGCTGCAGACCACCATGGTGGAGACGGTGAACGGCACCCCGTCCCGAGCCATGGTGGCCGGCGACGTGGCCCACATCGCCTGGGCGGTGAACCTGGGCTGCCTGGGCTTCCACGTGTGGCCGTATCGGGCCGAGGACCCGGAGCACGCCGACGAGCTGCGCCTCGACCTGGACCCCCAGCCCGGCACCGGCTTCAACGAGGCCCGGCAGGCGGCCCACGTGCTGAAGGACCTGCTCGACGAGTTGGGGCTGGCCTCCCATCCCAAGACCACGGGCAACCGCGGCCTGCACGTCTACGTCCGGCTGCAACCCCGTTGGGACGCCTACCAGGTGCGCTCGGCCGCGGTGGCGGTGGCCCGTGAGCTGGAGCGACGCCGTCCCGACCTGCTGACCGCGGCCTGGTGGAAGGAGGAGCGGGGCAAGCGCATCTTCGTCGACTACAACCAGAACGCTCCTCACAAGACGGTGTTCGGGGCGTGGTCGGTGCGCTCGCAGGTGGACGGCCGGGTGTCCACCCCGTTGAGCTGGGACGAGCTGGACGACATCGATCCGTTCGACCTCACGTTGGCGTCGGTTCCCGCCCGGGTGGCGGCCCAGGGAGATCCCTGGGGGGACATCGCCGACGAACCCCAGTCGCTCGAGCCGCTCCTGGCCATGCACGAGCGGGACACCGCCAACGGGCTGCTGGATGCCCCCTGGCCGCCCGTCTACCCCAAGATGCCCAACGAGCCGCCCCGGGTAGCTCCCAGCCGAGCCCGCGCCCCAGACGAGTAACTCCGCACCAAGAACGATTACGCCTGGACGACTATCCGGACTTGTTCGTCGCCGATGTCGATGGGATCGACCGCGGCGCCGGCGGCTATGGCTCGGGAGCGGGCGGTCTCCAGCTCGTCGCCCAGCTCGGTCCACGTCTCGCCAGTGAGCCGGAGCTGACCGTCCAACTCGACGGTGACCCGCTCGCAGCTGGCGGCCAGGGCCCCGAGCAGGTCGGTGGCGGTCAGCAGGAACACGACCGGGTTGGCCGGGTCGAGGTCGGACGTGGCGGTGAAGCTGACGTCGACTCCAACCTCCTCGCGCAGCCGCTCGGTCTCGCGGGCCAGACCCTCGGTCAACTGGGCCGAGGCCGGTCCGGGCGTGGCGGCCCGTCCGCCCGGCGGCACGCCGCAGGTGGCGGCCCAGCGCCGGGCCAGATCGGCCAGCACCAGAGGCCACAGCCGCTCGATGGCCTCGTCGGTTGTGCTGGGGGGAGGCGGCCGGCTGTCGAGGTGGGATTGGGCCTCGGCCGCCGCGGTCTGGGCTTTTGCCGCGGCGGACAGGGCCTGGTCCCGTTGGGCCAGCGCCTCGTCCCGAGCTGCCGCGACCTGCTTGCCGGCCAGGGTCGCCTTGTCCCACTCGGCCTGCGCGAGGTCGCGTTCCGCGGTCAGCCGGCGGCATTCGGCCTGGGCGGCTGCGAGGGCCTTCTCGGTCTGCTTACGCCTGCCCCACACGTCGGGGGACCGTAGTCGCGGCGCTACCCGTCCGTGACCGTCCCTAGGGACTCGAATCCGCGTTGGACGTCCCAGATGTGATGGATGGGGTCGTGCACCAGGTAGCGGGAGAAGGTGTCGACCGTGAACCGGGCCCCGTCGCTGCGCAGGCCGGTGCGGTCCCAGGCGTCGCCCTCCACACTGTCGAAGCTGCGGGCCAGCCCTGCCGCTCCGTCGGTGAGATCGCGGGCCACGGCCAGGGGGTCCTGCTCGTTGTAGCGATCCTCGATGGCGCTGGCGTCCTGATCCCAGTTGGGGAAGGTGGGCTCGTCCTGGCTGAGCATCAGCCCGAGCCGGAAGTCGTAGAGGCGGAAGACGTCCCGGACGTGGCAGGCGTACTCCAGCGCCGACCAGCGGTCCTGCGCCGGGCGGTCCCGCAACCGCTCGGCGTGGCCCAGGACCTTCTGCCACTCGTAGGCGTTCTCGCGTATCAGGTTGGCGACCTTGTCGCGGGGAGTGGTCGACGCGTCGAATCCGCACTCGGGACACCGCCGCTCCAACACCCAGGTCCAGTCCTTGGTATCCGGCACGATGGGCATGAACAGGACCCTACGGCCTGCTGTGGGACCGTGGGCAAGCGTGAATTCCCGCTGGATCTGCGGGCTCGGGAGGCCGAGACTCCGGCCATGGGTCGGTACACGTTCGGTGAGAGCGACGTCGCGGCGCACCGCTTGGACCTGCTGGCATCGGTTTTTGAACCGACCACCCGCGATCTCCTCACGACCGCGGTCGGCGGTGGACGGCGAAGCGTCGTCGACCTCGGCTGCGGTCCCGGCTACAGCACCCGGCTCATCCACCAGACCTGCGCGCCGGCGGCGACAGTCGGGCTCGACAGCTCGGTCCGGTTCGTGGAGCTGGCGACCGGGCTCACCTCCGAGCCGATGGTCAGCTTCGCGGTGCACGACGTCACCCGGTTGCCCTTGCCCGGCGAGCCGTTCGAGGCCCTCTACGCCCGGTTGCTCCTGGCTCACCTGCCCGATGCGCTGGGGCTGGTGGAGGGCTGGCGGGGCGCGGTCGGTCCCGGCGGGGTCGTCGTGCTGGAGGAGGTGCAGACCATCGAGACCCCGCTCGGGGTGCTGCAGGCCTACGAGGACATGGTGGCTGCGGTGGTCGAGGGCGGCGGCGGATCGATGTACGCCGGTCTGCTGCTCGAACCGCTGGGCGGCCGGCTCGTCCGCATCGACGTGGAACCCGCGCTGGCGGCCCGCATCTACCGCATGAACCTCACCAACTGGCGCGACGACGCCATCGCGCAGGGGCTGGCCGGTCCGCACGAGGTCGATCGAATAGCGGCCGGACTCGATGCCCTCCAGAGCGGCGCGATCTCCGGCTCGGTGGGCTGGGTGGTGCGCCAGGTGGTCCTGGCCGGCTGACCCCGGGACGTTCCCCACGGCGATTTGGGGGTTCGCCACCTCGGCCGACCGACCCGGATGCTCGAAGCTGCCGGGCGTGGGGAACAGACACAAGGACGGCGTCGACAAGTTCGTGTTGGTCGCCGGCGTGATCCTGGTGGCGATGGGCCTGACGGTTGTGGGGGTCTTCGTCTTCCTGTCGGTCGCGCTGTCGAGCTGGGGGAGCAACAAATGATTGGGATGAGGCGGCGGGTGGCCGGACTGGTCCGGGTGCTGGTGATGCTGGTGCGGCCGCCGGTGCTGGTCGTGATCATGTTGTTCGCGGCGTTGGGCATCGCCCAGAGCTCACCCCGGGCCGAGGTCCATCCGCTGCTCACGACGGTGCTGGTGATCATCGGTGCCTGGCTGATCAATGCCGCAGCGCTCAACGATCTGGCCGACGAGCAGATCGACCGGGTCAACCTGGCCAACGCCCGGGGCCGGCCGCTGGTGTCCGGGCAGGCGAGCCGGCGCCAGATGCTGGCCCTGGCGCTGGTGACCGGATCGATCGCCCTGGCGGTCGCGGCCACTCAGGGCTGGCGGGTGGCAGCGGTTGTCGCCGGCGGCCTCGCGCTCAATGCCGCGTATTCCTTGCCGCCGCTGCGGCTCAGCCACCGGGGCGTGATCGCGTCGCTGGTCCTGCCGGTGGCGTTCGTGGTGGTGCCGTATCTGGTGGGTGCATTCGTGGTGCGACCGGACCTGGGTAGGCGGGACCTCGTCCTGCTGCCCGGGCTCTACGTGGGGTTCATCGGGCGCATCCTGTTGAAGGACTTCCGGGACGCGGCCGGCGATGCCCTGTTCGGGAAGTGGACCTTCCTCTTGCGTCACGGCCGGGCCACGACCTGCCGGGTCAGCGCGGTGTGCTGGGTCGTCGGCACGGTTGCTGTGATCGCCGTCGTACCCTTCAGCCCGCTGGTCGTTGTGGTCGGCGCGGTGTTCCTGGGCTGTGCGTTGCACGGTCTGGTCCGGTTGTCGACACTGGGCGCCGAACCGGATGTGGTCGCCGATCAGGTAGTCATCGGGGCGATCGCCCAGGCCGGCCGGGGCATCTGCATCACCGTGCTGGCCCACCTGACCATGCGAGGCGAGGGCTGGTCCCCCGGAGCCCAGGCCGCCATCGTCGCCCTCCTGGCCCTGGCCTTCGTCCTCGAGTACCTCATGACCCTGGCCGAACGGTCCCCCCAATGGGCTCTACGCCCAACCTGAGTCGACACGGGCGTTCCTGAAACCGATGCTGCCAAGCCAGCCCCAGAGGGGCTGGCTGTTTCCAGTGTGTTCTCGGGCAAGGCCCAAACCGACCCTGGACTGCCCTCGCCGACCTCGTGGCGGGTCTGTCTTCGTTCTGTGACCTGTATGTCGCGGCCCGGCGCGACATACAGGTCACAGAACGGCGTGGTCTCGCCATCCGCCCTTGAGGGCCCGGGCCCGCACGCAAACACAATGGAAGAAGCCAGCCCTCTCGGGGCTGGCTTGGGCGCCTCGTTACTTGGTGGGGAGCGGAATCGGGAGGATCGTTGGGCTGCCGGTGGCGGCGTGGACCGCGACCCGGGCGCTCGCCATCTCGCCCTCGCCCGCGCTAGCGATGGTCCCTGACCAGGCGGCGCCCGAGAGCCCGCAGGGTGGTGCGAAGCTCGGGCGGCTGCACGATCTCGTACGGCAGGTCCAGGCCGGCCAGGTAGCGGGCGATCCAGTCCAGGCTGTTGGCGCCGAGGCGCAGCATGGTCCCGTCCTCGACCTCCTCGAGAGCGCCCACGGTCGGCGGGATCTCCTCCGCCGCCCGTGACAGGTCGACCCGCAGGAGCACCTCAGCCTGCACCGAGTAGCCGCCGAAAGCCAGGCCGTCGGCCACCATGGCGGCGGCGTCCGGCTCGCTGTCGCGGACGAAGCGGTGTCCGGTGAGTGCCGCGTCGTGCAGACGGTCGACCCGGAAGGTCCGCCAGGCGTTGCGGTCGAGGTCCCGGGCCACCAGGTACCAGCGCCGCTTGGTGTTCACGAGGCGGTACGGCTCCACGTGACGGCTGCTGGCGTTGCCGTCGCCATCGGTGTACTCGAACCGAGCGCGCTCCAACCGGCGGCAGCCCTGCGCCAGCAGCAGCAGGGCCTCGGGGCTCACCGCGGCGCCGCCCCGGTCGGATCGCAACAGGACCGTCGATGCGTGCAGGGCGCCGATCCGGTCCCGCAACCGGGCCGGCAGGATCTGCTCCAGCTTGGCCAGCGCGGCGACGGCGGTGTCCTCGAAGCCGTCGACCGCGCCGAAGGTGGCGGCCCGCAGACCGACCGCGACCACCACGGCTTCGTCGTCGCTGAGCAGCAGCGGCGGCAGCGCTCCGCCGGCGCCGAGCTGGTAGCCGCCGTGGGGCCCGGGATCGGCCTCCACCGGATAGCCCAGCTCCCGCAGCCGGGTGACGTCCCGGCGCACGGTCCGGGTGGTCACCTCGAGCCGTTCGGCCAGCTCGACCGCGCTCCAGTACGGCCGCGCCTGCAGCAGAGACAAGAGCGCCAGGAGCCGGCCGGAGGAAGATTCCATCGCTGTCATTATTTCTGGAGATGCGGACCGAAGCTGTCCGCATCTCTTTCTACCATGATCCCATGATGAATCCACACGTCACCGACACACTGGCTGACGAGCGGCAACAGGATCTGCTGGTCTCGGTCAACGGGTCACGCCTGGCCCGCCAGGTCCGCCCAGGCGTCCGCCGCCGCTGGCAAGAGGCCCGAGGCCGCTGGCGCCGTCGCCTCTGACCTACCAAGGTGGAGGTCTTGTCAACCTCCTGGGGACCGGCCGCGTTGAACCACGGCGGATGACCACACCACCTGACCATCGCTCGTTCGACGATCGGTTCGACGACCTGAGCGCCATTGCCTACCGGGTGGGGTATCGCCTGCTGGGCGACCGGGAGGACGCCCGGGAAGTGGCGCAGGAAGCGTTGGCCCGGGCGTACGCCCGCTGGCGCAAGATCTCCGGTTACGACGAGGCCTGGGTCGCCCGGGTCGCCACCAACCTGGCGATCGGCCGCTGGCGGAAGCGGCGCCCGACGATTCCCTTCGACGACCACGATTGGGGAACCTCGGGGCGCAGCAGCGGTGACCCGAGCAACCTGACCCTCGAGCGGTATGGCCTGGTGCAGAGTCTCAAGGCCCTGCCCCGGCGCCAGCGGGAGGTGGTCGTCCTGCGTTATCTGGCCGACCTGCCCGAACGGGAGGTGGCCAGCGTGCTGGGAACCACCGTCGGCTCGGTCAAGCAACACGCCCACCGGGCCATGGTTCGTCTGCGGGCAGATCTCGCCCCCGCCCTCGCCGCCCCGGAGGCCCACGATGTTTGAGCATCTCGACGACCCTGCGCCGTTCTGGCCCGACGCCGAGCTGCGCAGCGCCGCGGTCAAGACCGGGCGCCGGTTGCGGCTGCGTCGTCGCGTCGCCGCGGTCACCGCCGGTCTGACCCTGACCGTGATCCCGGTGGGTGTGGCCGGGGCCCTCTATGTCGAGCGACGGGACAACGCCATCGATCGGGTCGACATCGCCACCCCGACCGGCGAGGACGGCTCAGTGAACATCCTGCTGGTCGGTGTGGACCACCGGCCCGAGGGTTTCGACGACAGCGACCTCCAGGGATCCCGGGCCGACACCATGGCCCTGGTGCGGATCAACACCGACGGGACGGTCGGGGTGCTCGGCATTCCCCGCGACCTACGCGACCCAGCGAGCGGCCAGCGCATCAACGGTTTCGCCGACGATCCGCAGGCGCTGGTGGACACGATCCACAAGACGCTCGGCGTGCCCATCGACCACTTCGTCGAGATCGATCTCGCCGGGTTCATCGACATGGTCGATGCCGTCGGCGGGCTGGACATCGCCGTCGATGTCCCGCTGCGAGACGACCACAGCGGACTCGACCTCCAACCCAGCCCGTGCACCACGCTGGACGGCGAGACCGCCCTGGCCCTGGTCCGGGCCCGGCATGTCGAGGGCGACGACGGGAACGACTTCAGCCGCATCGCCCGGGGCCATGCCGTGCTGACCGCCGGGTTGGCCGCCGTAGCCGACGGAGGCAACGACTTGCTGACCGTGGACCGGCTGAGCCGGGTCCTCGCCGATCACGCCCTCCTGGACGACGACCTCAGCTTGGGACGTCTCACCGAGATCGGCCGAATGGTGGCGGCGGCCGGTCCTGCGGGGCTCCTGCCCACCACGCTGCCGGTCGCCGAGCTCAACGATCCGGCGAATGGCGCCATGATGCTGGTGCTGACCCCGGAGGCGGCCCCGGTCCTGCAGCAGTTCGGTGCTCCGGACACGACGATCGCCCCGACCGAGGGGGCCGGACCGCCGGTCCAGGCGCCGCGAGCCGACTCCGTCGGGCTCCATCCGTGTGCCGGCGACAGGTAACAGGTGACGGGTGGCGGCGCGGGTCGGTGGACTAGCTTCCGTCGGCTATGAGCAGCGATCTTCCGCCGCCGCCCGCACCGCCCCCGCCGCCCGATGAGGCCACCCTTCCTCAGGAACCAGTGCCGCCTCCGGTTCCGCCGATCGATGCCCCGCTCCCGCCGGGCATGCCACCGGTAGGTGTTCCCACCGGCGGGCCCCCGCTCTCGTCGGCGGGCAAGCGCTTCGGCGGGTGGCTGCTGGACGGCCTGCTGTTCCTGGTCACGTTCGGCATCGGCTGGATCATCTGGTCGCTGGTCATCTGGTCGAAGGGCCAGTCTCCGGCCAAGTCGCTGCTGGGCATGCGGGTGGTCCGGACAGACACAAGGCGAGCTGCCACCTGGGGGACGATGTTCATCCGCGACTTCCTCATCAAGGGACTCCTCGTCAGCATCTGCTACCTGATCCAGATCGTCTCGGCGTTCATGATCCTGGGCGCGGACCGCCAGGGCATCTGGGACAAGATGGTCAACACCGTCGTCGTCGACGACCCCGACGGGCTCCTCCTGAACTGAGCGCTAGCGCTAGTCCTGGGGCTCGTTGTCCGGGGGTGGGGTGTCGTTGCGGTCCTCGTCGGCCGCCGGCAGCTGGCGGGACTCCGGGAACGTCGGACGGGGCCGCCGGCCGAACGACGGCAGGCGGGGTCGCCGCACCGGGCGGGCGATCGGCCGCTGACCACGGCGCAGGGCGGCCAGGGCATCCCTGGCCGATTCGCCCGCGTCCGGACGAGGCGTAGGCCGCGGCCGGCCCATCGGTGCCCACCGGGGCGGGGGAGGAGTGTTGGCCGGGCGCTCCAACGGTCGCTCCTCGGCCGACGGCGGTGTGGGCGGAGCGGGGGGCGGCGTCCTCGTGGGCCGACCTGGCCGGAACGGCGGTACGGGCCGCTCCGCCTTGGGCACCCGGCCCGAGAGGCGGGAGGGTCGGGAGGGCTGCTTGGGACGGGTCGGCTTGGATCCGCTGCGCCCGGGCCACCAGTTGGGCCGCGAGTCGCTCTCGTCGTCGTCCACGGTCTCCGGGGCCTCGGGAACAGCGGCTGAGGTCGGCCCAGCATCGACGGACGGCGCGGCCTCGGGCTCGACCGGTGGACGACGGGTGCCGGACTGCGGTTGTTCCCCCGGCTCGATCGGAGCGGCCCGTCCCGACGGCGACGACGGCGGAGTCGGAGGTTCGACCGGCGGGGCCAGCCCCTCATGGTCGGAGTCGGAGGTGCTGAACGCCTCGTACACCCCTCCGGTGTCCCGCTTGGGTGCGCTCTCCGCCGGCCCCACCGAGGCCCCGGGCTCCTTGGACGGGGTGGGCTTGGCGTTGGGGCGGTAGGCCCGCATGGCCCGCTCCACGCTGAGGGCTCGACGCTCACGACGCCGGGCCATGAAGCTCTTGCGCACGCCCTTGGTGGCCGGCGGCGGCTCCTTGGTGCTCTGGCCGCTCTTGGAGGAGATCATGTCCAGGATCTTCTGGTGGAAGGCCGCCGGGTCGTTGATGTCGGAGAACTCGCGCAGGCCCGATTCCTCGTTCGCGGACTCGATGAAGATGGTGGCGTAGCCCAGCAGCCGACCCATGGGCTTCTGGCGGTAGCCCAGGCCGGTCATGCGGGTCCACGGGATCGACGCCAGCTTGCGGCCGAAGATGCCCGACAGCCGGATCAGCCGCAGGTTGGTGATGACGTAGCTGGTGTACCGGTCGCTGAGCCGCTTCAGGGCCAGGAAGGCCAGGATGAGCTGGAGGATCAGGAAGATCAGGATCGTCCACCAGTCGAACCCACCCCGGGCGAAGATCAGGAACATCAGCGCCACCGCGCCCAGCCCCAGCACCTGGAACCCGTTCTTGATCAGGAAGGCCCGGAACGAGGGGTGGTCGGTGTGGACGACGTACTCGTCCTCACCCAGGTACTCGTGGACGACCTCGTCGGGCAGGGGGAGGTAGTGGCGCCGCCAGACGTCCATCTTGACGGCGAAGGGGGTAGGCGTGTCCTCGCCGCTGCCGTCGACCCGCTCAGGTGCGTCCAGCCGGTCGGCGATGAGGACTTGCGCGGTGGGGTCCTTGCGAATCTCCGGAAGGGTCGGATCGTCGTTGCCGATCGATCTCCGGGACTCTTGGGACCCGCCGTTCAATCTGTGACGCTCTGCGAGAAGTCGTTGGCCTTGTCGAAGGCGTCGCCTACCCACTGGGTGGCATCGCTGAGGAAGTTGCCCGTGTTGTCCCCGGCCTTCTGGGGATCATTCCAGACAGTCAGCAACACGAAGGCTGCTCCGATGCCGATGAGGGCTTTCTTGGGCTCGAACTTCACCGAGGACCTCCCACCCGGCTAATGGCCCGCACCGCGTCCGGTAAGCCGGAGACGAATCCTATCGATGTGATTATATGGCGAACAAGCGTCCAGGTCTGCACGCAGGGGTCATGGGACCGTTACCCAGCGCAACGGCCCCCCATGCAAAACCCTGACTTTTGTTGTCGAATCCGACGCCGGAAGTCAGGGGAGGCTCAGCCGATGGCTGCGACCTGGCACACCGGCGAGAGCGCCTGGATCGTCGCCAGATGGGCCACCACATCGTCGCCGGGGATCGGCACGGACGGGGCAGAGGACGGCGCTCCCGCGACGGCGGGTGGCGACGTCAGCGAGTACAGGTGCTCGGCCGCCACGCCTCCGGTGGCCATGGCATAGATCTTGTCGGCGTTCTCGGAGTAGCCCGCGTCCATGGTCACGCCTTCACCGGCCAGCCGCAGCAGCTCGTCGGTGATCGACACCCAGGTCTGGCCATCGTCGGTCCGGGTGCCGTCCCAGACCCAGAGCTGACCTATGCCCTCGCCCATCGGGTAGCCGCTGTCCACCAGCCACTGGCTCATCGCGTCGCCCACCGGCTGGCCGTGCAGGTCCATGCTGGCCTCGAGGGTCGTGAGGTAGAGGATCTCGTAGCCCCGCTCCCGGTAGGCGTTCGCCAACTCGACCGTTCCCGCTCGTGGCGTGGGCGTGGTGCCGGTGTCGACCCACGGACCCACCAACTCCACGTTCTCCTGGGTCAGGAAGCCGATCACGTCGAAGGCGACCATGTGGCGGTCCTGGTCGCACGGGAGCAGTCCCGTCGTGGTCTCGGTGGTCGACGTCGCTTCGGTTTGCGCGAAGTTGTCGGACTTGTCATCGCCGCCGCAAGCGGCGACAGCCAGCAACGGTGTCCACAACGCAACCAGTCCGAGGAGGACGGGTCGGCGGCGGGCAACCGGGTTGCTCCCCAGCAGATTCCCCATGTCTGTGCATTATTACGATTCGAGAGACCCCATGTCAGAAATCCTGGGGAATAACTGGGATTACGCCGATTAGCTTTCCGCGTACGGTCGGCAGAGCCAGCGGGGAGACGGGCGTGTCGTTGCTGGAGATGCACGGCGTGGTGAAGCACTTCCACCGGGGCAAGGAGGACGTCATCGCCCTCGCCGGGGTGGATCTCAGCGTCGCCGCGGGCGAGTTGGTGGCGGTGATCGGGCCGTCCGGCTCCGGTAAGTCGACCCTGCTCCACCTGGCCGGCGGTCTCGACGTGCCCGACGAAGGGAAAGTGCAGGTCAACGGCCGTGATCTGGCCCAACTGTCGGTGGGCGAGCGGGCCGAGGTCCGGCGGCGGGAGGTGGGCTTCGTGTTCCAGTTCTTCCACCTCCTGCCGACGCTCAGCGTGGCCGAGAACGTCGAGCTGCCGTTGCTGCTCGACCGGCGCAAGGACCGGCGCCAGCGGATCGCGACCCTGCTGGAACGGGTGGGGATGTCCCACCGCGCTGACCACCTGCCCGGCGAGCTGTCGGGCGGGGAGATGCAGCGGGCCGCCATCGCCCGGGCCCTCGTGGCCGATCCGGCGCTGCTGCTGGCCGACGAGCCCACCGGCAACCTCGACTCCGCCACCGGGGCGTCGGTGCTCAACCTGCTCACCGAGGTGGTGACCGAGTCCGGCACCGCCCTGGTGATGGTGACCCACGATGAGGTGGCGACCCAGCGGGCCACGCGGGTGCTCCGGCTGCGGGATGGCCGTCTCGACGACTTCACCCCGGCGCTCGAGACCCCGGCTCACTGATGGCTCGACTGCTGCGGCTGTTGGCGTTGCGGCCGGTTCGGCAGCGTCCTCTGCGGGCGCTGTTGGCGATCATCGCCGTGGCTGCGGGGACCTCGATGGCGGTGAGCGTGTTCATCGTCCGGTCCAGCGTCAACGAGTCGGTGGTCCAGTTCGGCCGGGAGCTGGCCGGACCGACCGAGCTGCGCGTCGTGGGTGCCACCCGCCGGGCCGGGCTCGAGGCCGAGGTGGCCGATCGGGTTGCAGCCACCGAAGGCGTCGCCGCCGCGGTACCGGTGGTCCAAGCGGTCACGGTGGCCGAGTCGCCGGGACCGGAACCGGGCGACGACCCGGTCGAGAAGGCGGTGCTGGTCCTCGGGGTCGACTGCCGGGCCGAGGCTCTGGTCGGCAGCTTCGGCTGCATCGACGAGATGGTCGCCGATCACGGCGATCGCCCTCTGGCGGTGGGACCCGGGGTGACCCGAACCGGCCGGCTCCGCACCAACCGCGGCACGGTGTCGCTCGACGGCGTCCCCCGGTTCGACGCCCTGGGTGCGCTGGGCGACGGGCAGTTCGTGGTGTTCCCCCTGGCCTCGGCCCAGCGGGTGTTCGCCCGGGACGGACGGTTCGACACGATCTACGTCCGGCCCGAGCCGGGCACCGATGTCGACGCTCTGCGGACCAGGCTGGAGCGGGTGGTCGGCGAGCACAACGGCGTGCTGAGTGCCGACGAGGGTCCGCCCGAGGTCCAGCTGTTCCTCACCGGGGTGCTGCCGACGTTCACGCTGCTGGCCCTGTTCGCCCTGGGAACCGGGGCGATGCTCGTCTACAACACGGTCACCCTGTCGTTGGAGGAACGGCGCCGCGAGCTGGCCGTCGTCGCCGCCCTCGGAGGCTCGCCTCCGGTGATGCGGACCACGATCCTGGGTGAAGCCGCAGCGCTGGGGTTGCTGGGCGGAGTCGTCGGTGTCGTTGCCGGTCGTCTGGTGGCCGGGCCGATCGTGGCTAGCCTGTCCAACTTCACGGAACGGACCGCCGGTGTCCCCATGGCGGTGCACACCGGTTCCGGCCCGTGGCTGTTCGGAGCAGTGCTGGGTGTGGTGGTGGCGGTGGGGGCCGCCGCGGTGCCCGTCCGCCGGTCCTTGCGGATGGATGTAGCCGGCGAGCTGTCCGGCCGCGGCCTGCGCAGCGAGGCATCGACCCCGCATGTCCTGCGCAAGGCCTCCGGCTGGCTGGCGGTGATGGTGCTGGGGCTGGCGATGGCTCGGCTGGCCCAGAACGACGGCGGGCTGCAGCCCTGGCAGGTGCCGGTGGGAGCGCTGGGGTTCGCGGTGACCACGCTGGGCATGCTCCTGGCCGGCGCCCGGTTGGCCTCCCTCGGCGTGCGGCCCTTCGCCCGGCTGGTGGGGGAGTCGGCACCCGGGCGGCTGGCGGTGGCCAACCTGGTGCGGGCCGCGGGCCGGACCGGGGTGATGGCCGCCGCCCTGGGCGCCGCGGCCACCACGGCTTTCGTCACCGCGGGATACACCAACGGCGTCCGCACGGCCATCACCGAAGACATCATCGGCAACATGGACGGTGTCGAGGTGTCCACGGTGGGTGAGGGCTTCAACGTGAACATCGACGCCGGCATCTCGCCCGACACCCTGGACACGCTGGCCCAGCTTCCCGCGGTGGGCGAGTTGCGGCGCGGGGCTGTGGTCCTCACCGGCTCCCGGCCCGGCGAGCTGATCTCGGTGGCGGCCTACGAGGACAACTGGATGGCCCGCCATGACGGCGAAGCCCAGGTCCGGGGGCACATCGATGTCGAGGGCTTCGAGGCCGGCGAGGCGCTGATCAACACATCCCTGGCCCGCGACACCGGCCTGCGGCCCGGCGACCGGCTCTCGCTGCCCACGCCTTCGGGGATGGTCGAGATCCCGGTGCAGGCGGTGGTGAAGGGCGGCGGGGCCACCGGACGGGCCGCGCAGATCTCCTACACCCTGCTCACGACCCTGTACGGGGAGCAGCCAGTCCGTTCCATCAACGTCGCTCCGGCCTCCGGGGTCTCGCTCGACGAGCTGGCGCGCCAGATCCGGGAGTCCGAGGTCGGAGCGGAGCTGAGGGTCAGCACCCCACGCCAGCTCGTGGCCGACGCCAGCGCCAGCGTGGACGCCCAGATGGTGCCGTTCTGGACCCTGCAGCGGGGGCTGCTGGCGGTCTCGTTCGTGGCGGTGCTGTCGACGCTGCTGCTGGTCGGGGTCCAGCGCCGGCGGGAGATGGGGATGCTGTCCGCGGTGGGCATGACCCCGTCGACCCTGTGGCGGATGGTGGTGGCCGAGGCCGCGCTGGTCGGGGTGGTGGCGGTGCTGTTCAGCGTGGCCGGCGGGCTGATCATGCTGTGGGCGCTGCTGGACGTGTCCCCGTTGCTGATCGGGTTCGTCACGCCGTACCGCCCCGACTGGATGGCCGTGCCCGTCTGGGGCGGAGTAGCCGTGGCCGTCGCGGTGGTGGCCGCCTTGTGGCCGGCCCGTCGAGCCGCCCGCACCGACGTGGTGGTCGCCCTGCAGTACGAGTAGGGCCGGGGGCCGGGGGCGTTATCCCCCCCTCGATCTGTGACCTGTATGCCGCGCCATGGCGCGGCATACAGGTCACAGAACGGGTTCGGCCCGCCGTTTCGCCCGGCGGCGGACGATCCGGATGACCAGCAGCAGCGCCAGCCCGACCAGGGCGCCGTAGATGTAGAGGAACAGGATCCCGTAGGGCCTCCAGGTGCCCACCTCGGTGAAGTCGCCGCGCTCGCCCATGCAGTACAGGCTGAAGCTGATGGCGGTGCCCTCGGCGTCCTGGGTCTCGGTGCGCACGACGAAGGCGTCAGGTTGGTCCTCCGGACAGAACATCGGCGCGGTCCACTTCAGCGAGCCCGGATAGACCGCCTGGACGATGGACTCGACCACGATCGCGGAGATGGCCAGGGCGAACAGCGCGGCCAGCAGGAGTCCGATCCGTTTCACGGCTACTCCCGCACCTCGAGGAACGTGCCGTTGGCATCGAAGGTGGCGTACACAGTCCGTCGCTCGTTCTTGACGTTGACGCTGACCCCGACCGTCCCGGTCCGGCTGATGGACGCGCCCTCGGCGAAGCCGCCGGCGAGGTCGGCCTCGGCCAGGGCCTCATCGACCATCTCGTCGAGCTGGTCGAGCTCGACCTGGTTGGCGCGGAACAGCTCTCCTTCGAGCGACTTCTGGTTGGGCACCGGTTCGGGATCGCTCAGACCGACGCCTCCGTGGGCGCCGCTGGAGCCGTAGGCGTACATGTCCAGGTCCTCGGCCGTGCCGGCAACTCGGACCTCCATGGTGATCCGCGCCGGCGAGATGCCGATGCTGGTGAACTCCACCGTCTGACCGTGGAACTCCTCCTGCAGGGCGGCAACAGCCTCCTGGACCAGGTCCTCGCTGAGACCACCACCTCGTTCCTCGACCTTCCGGTCGAAGTCCTCGTCCGAGATGGATCCGATGCAGCCGCCGAGCACCGCCATCCCGAGGATCGCGGCGAACGCGGTCGACCAAGACCTCCCGCCCATTCCGCCCTCCCGCACGAGCGGGACTTTAGGTGGTCAGGCCGTCCGCAGGTCGACCGGACGGCTGAGGGAGGCGAAGAAGTCGTTGCCCTTGTCGTCGACGACCACGAAGGCCGGGAAGTCCTCGACCTCGATGCGCCACACCGCCTCCATCCCCAGGTCGGGATAGTCGATCACCTCGACCTTGCGGATGCAGTCCTGGGCCAGCCGGGCCGCCGGTCCTCCGATGGAGCCCAGGTAGAACCCGCCGTGGGCCTTGCAGGCGTCGGTGACCCGGCGGCTCCGGTTGCCCTTGGCCAGCATCACGAGGCTGCCCCCGGCGGCCTGGAACTCGTCGACGTAGGCGTCCATCCGCCCGGCCGTGGTGGGGCCGAACGACCCGGAGGCATAGCCCTCGGGGGTCTTGGCCGGACCGGCGTAGTACACGCAGTGGTCCCGCAGGTAGGCGGGCATGGGCTCGCCGGCGTCGAGGCGGTCCTTGATCTTGGCGTGGGCGATGTCCCGGGCCACGACCAGGGGTCCGGTCAGCGACAGCCGGGTCTTCACCGGCAGGGCCGACAGGGTGGCCCGGACCTCGTCCATCGGGCGGTTGAGGTCGATGCGCACCATGTCACCGCCCAGGTCGTCGTCCTCGACCTCGGGGAGGAACCGGGCCGGATCGTGCTCCAGCCGTTCGAGGAACACGCCGTCGTGGGTGATCTTGGCCAGGGCCTGGCGGTCGGCCGAGCAGGACACCGCCACGGCAACCGGGCACGAGGCGCCGTGGCGGGGCAGGCGGATCACCCGCACGTCGTGGCAGAAGTACTTGCCGCCGAACTGGGCGCCGATGCCGAAGTTCTGGACCAGGGTCAGGACCTGGGCCTCGAACTCGATGTCGCGGAAGCCGTAGCCCAGCTCGCAGCCGGCCAGGGGCAGGGTGTCGAGGTAGCGGGTCGAGGCCAGCTTGGCCGTCTCCAACGCCATCTCGGCCGATGTCCCGCCGATGACCACCGCCAGGTGGTACGGCGGACAGGCCGCGGTGCCCAGCGCTCGCAGCTTCTCGTCCAGGAACCGCAGCAGGCTGTCGGGCTTGAGGAGCGCCTTGGTCTCCTGGAACAGGAAGCTCTTGTTGGCCGAGCCGCCGCCCTTGGCCATGAACAGCAGCTTGTAGGCATCGCCGTCGACCGCGGCGATCTTGATCTCCGCGGGCAGGTTGGTCTTGGTGTTGACCTCGTCCCACATGGTCAGCGGAGCCATCTGGGAGTAGCGCAGGTTGTCGCGCTGATAGGTCTCGTAAATGCCCTGGGCCAGCGCGGCCTCGTCCCCGCCGCCGGTCAGCACGAACTGGCCCCGCTTGCCCTTGACGATGGCCGTTCCGGTGTCCTGGCACATCGGGAGCACTTGGCCGGCGGAGATGCAGGCGTTCTTGAGCAGGTCGAGGGCCACGAACCGGTCGTTGGCCGAGGCCTCGGGGTCGTCCAGGATGGCCCGGAGCTGAGCCAGGTGCCCGGACCGCAGATAGTGGGCGATCTCGTGCATCGCCCGTCCGCTCAGATCGGTCAGGACCTCGGGCTCGACCGTGAGGAACCGGTGGCCCCCGGCATCGAGCGTCCCGACCCCTTCGGTGGTGACGAGGTCGTACTCGGTCTCGTCCGGTCCCAGCGGCAGCAACTCGGTATGAATGAAGCCCGTCATGAGGTGCCTCACGCTAGGCGGTGGAGCGATATCTCGACCTAAGCGGCCTCCGAGGTTGTGACGTGTGTCTGGTCATGATTCATACGGCGGACTTAGCGGACTGCCTTCCGCGGGGGAGCACCAGGTCGGTGGAACTGAGGGCGGCAGGATTCGAAGCGCTCTACCGGGCCGAGTACGCGCCCTTGGTGCGACTGGCCTATGCGCTGACCGGCTCTTTGGCCGAGGCGGAGGAGCTTGTGCAGGAGTCGTTCCTGCGCTGCCATCGGAACTGGGCTCGGGTGTCGACCTACGACAAGCCCGGCGCCCGGCTCCGGCGAGTGGTGGTGAACCTGGCGACCTCGCGTGGACGGCGGCTCGTGAGCGAGGCCAAGGCGTTCGGACGCCTGCGGTCCCGGGCTGCGGTCGCCGGTCGGGTCGACCTGGACGGATCGGCGGAGGCGTTCTGAACTGCGGTTCGTCGCCTCCCGCCCCGGTCAGGCTGCGGCCACAGCCCTCTACTACGGCGAGGACATGGCGGTCGCCGATGTCGCGACCGCGATGGATTGCGCCGAGGGAACCGTGCGGGCCTTGCTCCACCAGGCCCGCGAGCGGTTGGCGAAGGCCCTTGCGAACGAGTTGGAGGATCAGCGATGACCGGAATCGATGAGCTCGGGCGCAGTGCGGGACGCGATCTGCGCGCCATGGACGCGGACGCCATGTCACCTCCGCCCGCCTCCGAGATCGCCCATCGGTCTCGTCGTCGGCAGCGGAGGCGCCAGGGCGCCAGCCTGGTGGTGGCGGCGGCCGTGGCGGTCGCGGCGTGGCAGCTGCCCGGAGGCATCGGCTCTCGCCTCGAGACCGGTCCGGCCAGCGACACGGGCCGGGCCACAACTGTCCCTTCGACCGCCGGCCCCGACACCGTGCCGACCACCGCTCCCGGAACAACGACAGCGACGACGGCGCCGACTGCGGTGGTCAGTCCGCTCCCGGGATCCTGCACCGGCAGTGTCGGCGACTCCGGGCTCACCTACGTCGTGACACTGCCAGTCGGCTGGTACGCGAACGAAGCCTTCGAGTCACCGGCCGACGTCAACGCCTCCGGCAATGCCTACATCGGCGCATGCACGATGTTCGCTCCCGAGCCGGTGCATTTCTGGGACCTGGACCCGGACTTTGGTCCGGCCTCGAACGCAGCCGTGTCGTTGGGGACGAGCCCCGTGGGCCCCTCCGGTTTCGAGGAGCAGGTCGCCAGCAACGCAGCCGACCAGGACACCGTCTCGACCGTGCGTGAGAGCGTCGCCGGAGGACCTGCCGCTCGGTTCGAGGCCGTGTCCCGCCTCGACGGGTTGCGGTTCGTCCAGTGGCGAGTCGAGGTCGACGGTTGGGTGCTGTACATCAGCGCAGGAGAGGGTGACGGGTTGCCCTACGAGGAGTCCGTGGCGGCGCTGGACGAGATCGTGCGGAGTCTCCAGGTCAGGACGGCGGGGTGACCTGAGCGTCCCAGCCCGGAGATTGAGGCTCTTGTGACCTGTCCGTGGGTCGAGTTTCGCGGCTCGGTGACGCCATGGGCTGCTCTCGGTGGCTAAATGACGCTTCGAGGGAAGGGCGGCGGTCAAACGAGCTGGCCCCGAACGGTCTTTGTGGCTCAACCCGATGC
>DASXTK010000137.1:0-9128 GCA_036505485.1 Acidimicrobiales bacterium | reverse complement strand
CCTCCCGACCCAGCGGTCGACCCCCACCCGGGGGCCGACCGCTGGGTCGCGTCCGGGGCGGGATCCGGGCTAGACAACCGGCGTGACCGCACTGTTCGAGCTGGACCAGGTGTGCGTCGAGCTGAGTGACGCCCTGCTGCTCGACAACGTCTCCTGCGAGCTGCCCGACGCCGGGATCACCGTGCTGCTCGGTCCCTCGGGGGCGGGGAAGACCACGCTGCTCCGGCTGCTCAACCGGCTGGAGGTACCGACGTCGGGGAGGGTGCGGTTCCGGGGCGAGCCGGTCGACGCCCTCGATCCTCTGAAGCTGCGGCGCCAAGTGGGGATGGTGTTCCAACGGCCTGCCGTGTTCCCCGGCACCGTGCGCGACAACCTTCTGGTGGCCCAGCCCGGCGCCTCGGACGACCACCTTGCCCCCCGACTCCAAGCCGCGGGCCTCGACCCCGGGCTGCTGGACCAGGTGGCGGACACGCTGTCGGGAGGCGAGGCCCAACGGCTGTGCCTGGCCCGGACCCTGACCACCGAGCCCCAGGTCCTGCTGATGGACGAACCCACGTCCAGCCTCGACCGCGACGCCCGTGGTCACCTCGAGGCCACGGCCCGGGACCTGGTCGAACGGGGGATGCCCATGATCTGGGTCACCCACGACCTCGACCAGGCCGACCGGCTGGCCGATCACCGGATCCTCCTGGTCGCCGGTCGGGTGGGGAGCGACCACGAGATGGACCACTACTTGTCCCGGCCCCACCTCCACCCCGAGGGAGATGACGGCGATGGCTAGTTGGGCTCTGGTCGCACGGCTGGGTTCCAGTCCGGTCGACGCCGCCATCGGCTGGGGCGGGCTGGCCACGTCGCTGATCCTGGTCGGGGTGGCGGTGGCGCTGGCCCACTGGCAGGGGCTGCGGCTGGAGGGCGAGATCCTGTGGGCCTCGCTGCGGGCCATCGTCCAGCTCCTGGCCGTCGGCTACGTGCTGGTGGTCCTGCTCGACCCGGACACCCCGGTGATCTTCGCCTGGTGCTGGGTGGCGGCGATGATCGGGTTCTCGGCGCTCACCGTGCGCCGACGGGCTCCGGAAGTCCCCGGCATGGCGAGCCTGGCGGTGTTCGCCCTACTGGCCTCCGCGGCGGTCAGCCTCGGCGTCGTCTTCGGGCTGGGGGTGTATCCGACCGTCGGACGGGCCATCGTCCCCATCGCCGGGATGATGATCGGCAACTCCATCGGCGGGCTGGTGGTCGCGGCCCGGCGCATCATCGCCGAGCTGTCCGAACGACGCGACGAGATCGAGGCCCGGCTGGCCCTGGGTCTGACCTGGCAGGACGCTTCGAAGCCGTTCGTGCGCAGCGCCCTGCGCACCGCCCTCACGTCCCAGATCGAGAGCACCAAGGCGGTGGGGCTGGTGTTCCTCCCCGGCGCCATGACCGGGCTGATCCTGGCCGGAGCCAAACCGGTCGACGCCGTCCTGGTCCAAGCCGCGCTGATGTACCTGATCCTGGGCTGTGTGGCCACCAACGTGGTCATCGTCGGCCTCGGCCTGACCCGCCGCCTCTTCACCGACGACCACCGGCTGGTCCCCCTCCCCCGCACCCGCGAGGCAATGGTGCCCACGATCGAGAGGCCGAGGCGATAGTGCCCGTATGCGGGCACTATCGCCTCAAGCTCGACAAGGTGGGCACCATTGCCTCGGCTACACCGCGACCGGGCACGGGCGGCAACACACTGGGCGAAGCCAGCCCAAGGGGCTGGCTGGGCGCCATCGTTCCCAAAGGTGTTGGATCTTTGGGAATTCCTCTGTTAAAGAAATCGCCTTATGACTCGGGGGATGGTGGTGAGGCTTGGCGCTGCGGCGCTGGTGCTGGCGCTGGTGGCCGCGGCGTGCTCGTCTGATGACGACGCCAAGGGCGCCGAGGGGAACGACGTCCCGACCGAAGAGGCCAGCGCCGACCAGGCTTCCGTGTATCCCACGGCCGAGTGGGAGCGGGCCGACGCCGGGGAGATGGGGTTCGACCAGGCCAAGCTCGATGCCCTCGCGGCCGAGGCCGAGTCGCAGGACTCCAACTGCCTGATCGTGACCCGCCACGGCAAGCTCGTGGCCGACTGGTACTGGAACGGCACCGACGCCTCCTCCAGCCAGGAGGTGTTCTCGGCCACCAAGTCCTACTCGAGCACGCTCGTGGGCATCGCCCAGGACGAGGGCAAGCTCGACATCGACGACAAGGCGTCCAAGTACATCAACGAGTGGGTCGGCACCCCGTCGGAGAACATCACGGTCCGCAACCTGCTCAGCAACGACTCCGGACGCCACTGGGACTTCCAGTCCGACTACATCTCGCTGTCCGGCTCACCGGACCGCGATGCCTTCGCCATCGGCCTGTCCCAGGACGCACCCCCGGGCGAGACGTGGGTGTACAACAACGCCGCGATCCAGACGCTGGATGCCGTGTTGCACCGGTCGACCGGCCAACCCACCGCCGACTACGCCAAGCAGAAGCTGCTCGATCCCATCGAGATGACCGAGTCGGCGTTCTCGGTCGACGGCGCCGGCAACGCGGCGACGTACTTCGGGCTGTCGTCGACCTGCGAGGACATGGCCCGCTTCGGCTACCTGTTCCTACGTGACGGCAACTGGGACGGCACCCAGGTGGTGTCCGAGGACTGGGTCAAGCAGGCCACCCAGTCGTCGCAGGACATCAACCCTGGCTACGGCTTCCTGTGGTGGCTCAACGTCCCCGGCCACGAGATCGGCGTCACGGCTGCGGTCACCAAGGAGCAGGCCGACGCCAACCCCGAGCGGGACCGGCCGCCGGGCGCGTCCGAGGACATGTACTGGGCCCAGGGGCTCGGCGGACAGGTCATCCAGGTCGACCCGGGATCGGACACCGTGGTCGTGCGGCTGGGCACCGGTGACGTGGGCGCCAAGTACGGCAGCTTCGACACGGCCAAGATCGTCACCGAGGCCCTCACCGACCAACCGCGTTACCGTCAGCCCGATGCAGGTCCCGTTGACGATTCGTGACCATCTGGAGCGGGCCGCGCTGGTCTATGGCGATCGCATCGGCGTGGTCGACGAGCCCGATCAGCCCGCGCCGGCGCTGAGCGACCTGACCTACCGCCGGGTCGACCAGCTGGCCCGGGCCCAGGCAGCGCGGCTCGACCAGCTGGGGGTGGGCTTCGGGGGACGGGTGGCGATCGTGTCGCAGAACGCGGCACGGCTGTTCGTCGGGTTCTACGGCGCCAGCGCCCACGGCCGGATCTACGTGCCTATCAACTTCCGGCTGCAGGCCGACGAGATCGAGTACATCGTCGGACACAGCGGGGCCTCGGTGCTCATGTACGACCCCGAGCTCGAGGACACGGTGGCCGGCATCGAGTGCGCCCATCGCATCCGACTCGGCGACGACGACGGCGAGCTCTACCTCCACGACGTCGAACCGCAGCCCTGGACCCCTGACGAGGACGCCACCGCCACGGTCAACTACACCAGCGGCACCACCGCCCGCCCCAAGGGCGTGCAGATGACCCACCGGATGTTGTGGACCAACGCCGCCAGCTTCGGCTGGCACACCGGCATCAACGACCGTGACGTCTACCTGCACACCCTGCCGATGTTCCACTGCAACGGCTGGGGCATGCCCTACGCCACCACGGCCATGGGCGTGACCCAGGTGGTGTTGCGCAAGGTGGACGGCGCCGAGATCCTCCGCCGGGTGGACCAGCACGGCGTCACGTTGCTGTGCGGTGCGCCCGCGGTCGTGGCCGCCATCCTCGATGCCGCCTCGACCTGGGACGGACCGATCCCCGGCCAGGGCCGCACCCGCATCGTGGTGGCCGGCGCGCCCCCGCCGACCCGGACCGTCGAGCGGGTCGAGACCGAGCTGGGTTGGGAGTTCATCCAGATCTACGGCCTCACCGAGACCTCTCCCCTGCTCACCGTCAACCGCACCCGGGCCGAGTGGGACGATCTCGCCCCCGGCGAGCGGGCTGCCCGGCTGAGCCGCGCCGGGGTCCCGGCCCTCGGGGTCCGGCTCGGCGTGGACGGCCAGGGCGAGGTGCTGGCCCGGTCCAACCACGTGCTCCTGGGCTACTGGGAGCAGCCGGAAGCCACTGGTGAGGCCATCGTCGACGGCTGGTTCCACACCGGCGACGGCGGCGACATCGACGAGGACGGCTATCTGACCATCTCGGACCGCAAGAAGGACGTGATCATCTCCGGCGGCGAGAACGTCTCGTCCATCGAGGTCGAGGATCGCCTCTTCTCGCACCCTGCTGTGGCCGAGGTAGCGGTGATCGGCGTGCCTCACGAGAAGTGGGGCGAGACGGTCAAGGCCCTGGTGGTGCTGGCCCCCGACGCCAAGGCGTCCGAGGACGAGCTGATCGACTGGTGCCGCGAGAAGCTGGCGCACTACAAGTGCCCGACCAGCGTGGAGTACCGCACCGAGCTGGCCCGCACCGCCACCGGCAAGCTCCAGAAGTTCAAGCTCCGCACCCCGTACTGGGAAGGCCGCCAGCGCCAGGTCAACTGACCAGCTAGCGGCCTCGGGCGGTGCGCAGGACGCGGCCGATGTCGAGGAGGTGGTGACGGCCTTCGTGGGCTGTGTGCCGGGTGATCCAACGCACCGGACGCTCGGTGGGCAAGTCGGGGTAGTGGTAGATGCCCGTGCGGGCCCAGCCCTCGTCGGACAACCCCTCCAGGGCGACCGCCAACGCTTCGGCGTTGGTGGCAAGCGCATCGGCGACCGTCGCCGGGTCCTGCGTGTTGTAAGCGTCCCGGACCACACGGCCGTCCCGGTCCATGGACTCGAAGGTCGGCGTGTCCTCAGCCTGGGCAAGCTCGATCCGCGCCCGCTGCACCTCGAACACATCGCGCACGTGGCAGGCGTACTCCAGCGCCGACCACACGCCGTCGAGGGGATGGGCCCGCACCAAGTCGTCCAGCGACTCGCCCGGAAGACCCCGGCTCAGCGGGGCGCGGTACTTCCGGCCGAAGCCCCGCACCTGCTCGATGGTCTCGGCATCGCTCAGGCCGTCGTAGTCGAACCCGCACTCCTCACAGACCCCGTCGACGGCGGGCACGGTCTCGTTCGCATCGGTCACCACCTCAGGCTTGCACACCGGCGCATCAGCGGAAACGGCGGAAGAACTCCTGGATGTCGGCCAGCAGCAGGTCGGGTGCATCGTGAGCCGACCAATGGCTACCCCGCCCATGCTCGTTCCACTGGACGATGTTCCGGTGGTCGCGTTCGGCGAAGCGCCGCAGGGGCGTGAAGTCGTAGGCGAACGCGGACAGCCCGGTCGGAGCGGTGGTGGGCTCGGTCGGATGCTCCGCGTGCTGGTCCTCGTAGTAGAGGCGGGCGGACGACGCTGCGGTGTTGGTCAGCCAATAGATCGTGGCGTTGGTCAACACGACCTCGGGTGGGACGACCTCACCGAGCAGCTGGCCGATCCACGCCAGCTGACCGGCCGGGGAATCGGCCAGAGCGTGGGCCAGGTTCTGGGGCTTGGTGGCCTGCAGTTGGGCGAAGGCCGACATCTCGTCGTTGAACGCCTGGAGGAACTGCAGCTTGGCCATGTCCTCCTCGGTCAACCCCTCGAACTCGGCCGGGTCACCGGAGGGGAACGAGAAGATCTGAGTCACGTGGACCCCGACCACGTGGTCCGGGTCGTGGCGCGCCACCTCGGGAGAGATGTTCGATCCGGCGTCGTTGCCGTGGACCCCGTAGCGCTCGTAGCCCAGACGCCGGGCCAACTCGGCCCAGGCCCGGGCGATGCGATAGCGGCTCCAGCCCTTCTCGGTCGTCGGCCCGGAGAACCCGAAACCAGGGATCGACGGGGTGATCACGTGGAACGCATCGGCGGGGTCTCCGCCATGGGCCCGGGGATCGGTGAGCGGGCCGATGAGATCCAGGTACTCGACCACAGTGTTGGGCCAGCCATGGGTGAGGATCAGCGGCAACGCTCCGGGTTCGGGCGAACGCACATGGATGAAGTGGATGTCCTGCCCGTCGATCTCGGTGACGAACTGCGGATGCTCGTTGAGCTTGGCCTCCCAGACCCTCCAGTCGTAGCCGTCACGCCACTGCTCGACCAACCGCTCGACGTACGACAACGGGACTCCGTACTCCCAGCCGGGCGGCACCGGCCCCGTCGGCGCGGCGTCCGATCCGTCCTGGGGCAACTCGTTGGCGAAGCGTGTCCGTCGCAGCCGATCCTGCAGATCGTCGAGGTCCGCCTGAGGGATCTCGATGCGGAACGGCCGGACCTCGCTAGCGCTGTTCTCGGTCATGGCCGGCAACTTAACGCGCCTTCAGGACAGTTTCTGTCCTCAATGTGGGAGATACTGGGCGAGTGCTCGAAACCTCGGGTCGATTGCTACGACTGCTGTCGCTGTTGCAGGCGCGTCGTGCCTGGTCAGGATCCGACCTGTCCGAACGACTCGGGGTCGACATCCGGACGATCCGCCGGGATGTCGATCGGCTACGCCAGCTGGGCTATCCGGTGCAGAGCACGTCGGGCACCGCGGGTGGGTACCGACTCGAGGCCGGAGCTGACTTGCCTCCCTTGCTGCTCGACGACGACGAGGCCGTGGCCATCGCGGTCGGGCTGAGATCCGCGGCCGTCGGCAGCGTGGCGGCCGTCCAGGAGACCTCGACCCGGGCCCTGGCCAAGCTCGAGCAGGTGATGCCGGCGCGGCTGCGGGCTCAGGTGTCGGCCTTGGACATGGTCACCGAGACCGTCCCACCAGACCGCCCCGCGACCACCGTCGATGTCGACACCCTGACCCTCATCGCCGGAGCCTGCCGCGACCACGAGTGCCTGCGGTTCGACTACCGCAGCCACGACGGGACCAGCAGCAGCCGGCTGACCGAGCCGCACCGCCTGGTCACCTGGGGCCGGCGTTGGTACCTCGTGGCATGGGACCTGGACCGGGAGGCCTGGCGCACCTTCCGGGTCGATCGGCTCGATCCCCGCACCACCGGCCCGCGCTTCACTCCCCGTGTCCTGCCCGAGGGGGATGCCGCCACATATGTGGCCCGGCGAGTGTCCTCGACGGCTTGGCGCTACCACACCAGGGTCATCGTCGGCTGTCCCGCGGTGACGCTGGCGGAGCGGCTCCCGGCATCGGTCGGGATCGTCGAGGCGATCGACGACACCAGCTGTGTGCTCGAAACCGGAGCCGACAACCTCGATACTTTGGCCGCGTACCTGGGCCTGCTCGGCGCCGACTTCGAGATCGGCGGACCGCCGGAACTGGTGGAGTACGTCCAAGTCCTGGCCAGCCGGTATGGCCGAGCCGTGGTGAACGCGTCGTCAGGCGACTAGCAACGAGGAGGCGATGCGTTCGCGCAGCTCGGCCACGTCGGAGCGGGCCGCGTGCTTGCCGGTGGCCTCGTACAACGCCACCAGATCCTCCCGGACCCGGCCCGAGCGGACCTGCAGAGCAGCATCCAGGGCTCGATGCCCCGCGGCCACGCCGCGGTCGAGGTCACCAACCCGGGCGTCCAGCTTGGCCAGGGCGACGAGGGACAGCGCATGCGAGCGCGCCTCGTCGGTCCGGTGGCCGTCGGCGGCAGCCTGATGTCGACCGGCCGCTTCCACCACGGCATGGGGGTCGCCGCTGTTCACCGCCAGGTGGTGCCAGGCCAGACCGGTGTCGCCCCAGTGGTGCTCGTGGCTGTAGTGGGCCACCCAGGGCCGGTCCTCGCACTCCTTGGGACGTCGGGCCGCGAACCATTGGTCGGCCGAGCCGATCGCCTCCTCGGCACCGGCGGCATCGCCCATCTGCGCGCACGCCCGGGCCCGCAACGCCCACAACATGGCCCGCTCCGTGGGGACCAACTGGCCGCGGTCTCCGTCGATGGCGCGCTGCAACAGCCCGACCGCGTCATCGGGACGGTCCAGCCAGGTGGCCTGGCGGGCCATGCAGCCCAGGACGCGCGCCTGCAGACTCCAGTTCATGGCGTCCTCGGCGCAGCGCGAGGCCACGTTCCACAGCCGAGCCGCGTCGCGATAGCGCTGGGAGTCGAAGGCCATGAACCCGGTGTTGGACGCCAGCCAGCCCACCGCAACGAACAGGTCGGGACGCAAACGCTCCGGGCAGCGGGCTTCGAGAAGGTCGCGCGCCCGTCGGGTCGAGACCAGAGCAGCGTCGAAACCGAAGCCGCCGCCCCAACGCATGTCGCCCCGCTTGACCGAGATCGCGGCGTCCCGGACCTGAGCGATGTCGGTGGCGCCCACACGGGCCGGTGGGGTGGCAGGTGCGATCGAGTCGAGGCCGTCTATCGAGGCGGCCGTGGGAATGGCCACCGCCGCGGTGATGAACTCCCGACGATCCATACCTGACCCTCCGCTGGTATTGGATCTATCAGTGCCCACGTCGACCTCCCCCCACATGACGTGAAACTGGAACAGATCGTCCCACGGCGTTTTGGGGGTTGTTAGGTTTTCGAGTGGATATCTCAGAAAAAGCCAAGGTTTGGTGGGCTAATCAGCGAGGGGGCACGTGGCGGGCATGTTCGAGCGCTTCAACGAGGACGCCCGGCGGACGGTCGTACGGGCTCTGGTCGAGGCCCGGCTCCTCGGCCATCCCTACGTCGGCACCGAGCACACCCTGATCGCCCTGGCCGCGACCGATGGCGCCGCCGCGGACGCACTGGCCTCCCAAGGCGTGACCGTCGATCGGGCTCGGGCCGCTGTGTCGTTGATGGCCGACAGCTCCCGGGCCTCGTCGCCCTGGGACGACGGGCCCTATACGGCCCGGGCCAAGCACACCTTCGAGCTGGGCATGCACGAGGCTTTCACCCTCGGCCACCAGTCCATCGCCAGCGGGCATCTGCTGCTGGCCCTGTTGCGGCTCCACGAAGGCAACGGCGTCCGGGCGTTGGAGTCGCTGGGCGTCGACCTCGAGACGCTGCGGCTGAAGCTCGAGGACAGCATGAGCCTGGCGTCCCCGCCCGATCCGCCCTCGAACCCCCGGCCGACGATCCCGGCCAGCCGGATGGGAATCCAGTCCCGAGTCGCCGAGACGGCACCGGCCGAACCCACTGTGGCCGCCGCGCCCGCCCACACCACCTACGCCTGCTCGTTCTGCAGCCGGGAGATGGGCAAGGACGATCGTTTCGTCGCCGCGGCC
>DASXTK010000136.1:0-12410 GCA_036505485.1 Acidimicrobiales bacterium | reverse complement strand
AACGTGTTCCCGGCATCGGGTTGAGCCACAAAGACCGTTCGGGGCCAGCTCGTTTGGCCGCCGCCCTTCCCTCGAAGCGTCATTTAGCCACCGAGAGCAGCCCATGGCGTCACCGAGCCGCGAAACTCGACCCACGGACAGATCACAAGAGCCTCAATTTCGGCGGTGGGCAGTCAAGGAATCGCCTCCAAAACGCAACGAGCCGGACCGACCGTCGAGATCGGTCCGGCTCGCTAGAGCAGCTGACTACATCATGCCGCCCATGCCGCCCATGCCTCCCATGGGGTCGCCGCCGGGGCCGGCGGCGGACGGGGGCTCGGGCTTGTCGGCGACGAGGGCCTCGGTGGTGAGCACCAACCCGGCGATCGACGCGGCGTTCTGCAGCGCGGCCCGGGTCACCTTGGCCGGGTCGATGACGCCGGCCTTGAGCAGGTCCTCGAACTGACCGGTCTGAGCGTTGAGGCCGACATTGCCGGTCTCACGCTCGATCTGTTGCACGGCGACCGCACCCTCGAGCCCGGCGTTGTCGGCGATGAGCCGAGCCGGAGCCTCGAGCGCGTGCCAGACCGTGCGAGCACCGGTGGCCTCGTCACCATCGAGGGCGTCGGCTGCCGCAGCCACGGCGGCCCGGGTGCGCAGCAGCGCAACCCCACCACCGGCGACGATGCCTTCCTCGATGGCCGCACGGGTAGCCGACAGGGCGTCCTCGATGCGGTGCTTCTTCTCCTTGAGCTCGACCTCGGTGGCCGCGCCGACCTTCACCACGGCGACGCCGCCGGACAGCTTGGCCAGCCGTTCCTGCAGCTTCTCGCGGTCCCAGTCGGAGTCGGTGTCGTCGATCTCCCGCTTGATCTGGGCGATGCGACCGGCCACGTCTTCCGAGTTGCCCGCACCATCGATGATGGTGGTGTTGTCCTTGGTGACGATGACCTTCTTGGCCTTGCCGAGCAGGTCGACGGTGACGCCGTCGAGCTTGAGCCCGACTTCCTCGGCGATCACGGTGCCGCCGGTGAGGACGGCCATGTCACCGAGCATCGCCTTGCGCCTGTCCCCGAACCCGGGGGCCTTGACCGCAACGCTGTTGAACGTGCCGCGGATCTTGTTGACGACCAGGGTGGCCAGGGCCTCGCCCTCGACGTCCTCGGCGATGATGACCAGCGGACGACCGGACTGCATGATCTTCTCGAGCACCGGGAGCAGGTCCTGGACCGAGGAGATCTTGCCCTGGTTCAGCAGGATGTACGGCTCGTCGATGACGGCTTCCTGCCGGTCGGGGTCGGTCACGAAGTACGGCGACAGGTAGCCCTTGTCGAACTGCATGCCCTCGGTGAACTCGAGGTCCATCCCGAAGGTGTTGGACTCCTCCACCGTGACCACGCCGTCCTTGCCGACCTTGTCGATGGCGTCGGCGAGCACCTCGCCGATGGCCGGGTCAGCGGCGGAGATGGCGGCGACCTGAGCGATCTCGGACCGGTCGTCGATCTCCTTGGACTGCTCGGCGATGGCCTCGACCGCAGCGGCGACGGCCTTCTCGATGCCACGCTTGAGGCTCATGGGGCTGGCGCCGGCGGCCACGTTGCGCAGACCGTCACGGACCAACGCCTGGGCCAGCACCGTGGCGGTGGTGGTGCCGTCACCGGCGACGTCGTTGGTCTTGGTGGCGACTTCCTTGACCAGCTGGGCACCCATGTTCTCGAACGGGTCGTCCAGCTCGATCTCCCGAGCAATGGAGACACCGTCGTTGGTGATGGTCGGAGCGCCCCACTTCTTGTCGAGCACCACGTTGCGACCCTTGGGCCCCAGCGTGACCTTCACCGCATCCGCAAGCTTGTTGACGCCGGCCTCGAGGGCACGGCGCGCGTCTTCGTCGAATTTGAGAATCTTGGGCATTCAGATCACTTCTTCACGATGGCAAGGACGTCACGCGCCGACAGGATGAGCACATCCTGGCCGTCGACGGTGATCTCGGTGCCGCCGTACTTGCTGTAGACGACCGTGTCACCGGCCTTGACATCGACCGGAATCAGCTCGCCCGTCTGCTCCGAACGCTTGCCCGGACCCACGGCCAGGACCTCGCCCTGCTGGGGCTTCTCCTTGGCGGTATCGGGGATGACGAGACCACTTGCGGTGGTCTCCTCGCTCTCGCCGGGCTTGACGACGATGCGGTCGTCGAGGGGCTGCAGGTTCATGCGTGGCCTCCGTTGGCGTTAGCACTCTCTGGTTGCGACTGCTAACCCTATGCGACCATCGCTGGCACTCGCAACCGAGGAGTGCCAGGAACTTGTCACGTCACGCCGAGCGGGGAACGGCGTCTCCGTCAGTCACAATCCAGGTCGCACCGGTCTCGACCGTGGCCTCGGGATCGGCGATGGTGCTCACGAAACGGAACTCGGCCCGGGTCTCCTCCGGCGTCACGGTGCAGACCACGTAACCCCGCTGGCGGGCGTTGATGTAGTGGACCTCGGGGACCGAGCTGACCGTGGATTCGATCAGATCCGCCGCGGGGAACGGCGACGAGATCGAGGTGCCGACGAACTCCACGGCGACGGGCGCGTCCGAGTCGTCGGGCTGCTGGCCGATGGTCCCGACCCCGCTCAGATGGATGTCGCCGGTGATCACGATGGGATTGCTCACGTCGACCAGCTGCTCGAGCAGTCGATCACGCGCCGCCGGGTAGCCGTCCCACTGGTCGAGGTTGTAGATGCCCGAGGCGAACGGCACCGTCGTCATCACCGTCTGGTTGGCCAGGACGTTCCAGCGGGCATCGCTGGCCTCGAACGCATCGCCCAGCCAGGCCTCCTGCTCCTCGCCGAGCATGGTGCGGTCCTCAGCCTTGGCCTCGTCGCAGAGCGGACCGGCGCTGGTCCCGGCCAGGATCGCCGAGTCGGCGCACGCTTGGTCGCTGCGGTACTGCCGCCCGTCCAGCACGTAGAACCCGGCGAGCTTGCCCCACAGGACATGGCGGTAGATGGTGTAGTCGGGCCCCTCGGGGGGATCGAGCCGCACCGGGCTGTGCTCGTAGAAGGCCTGGTAGGCCGCAGCGCGACGGTCGAGGAAGCGGGCACGCCCCTCTTGATCGGCGGGATCCGCGAACTGCGCCACGTCGTCGGCGTAGTCGTTGGACACCTCGTGGTCGTCCCAGGTGCAGACCCAGGGGCAGCGGGCGTGGGCCGCCTGCAGGGCGGGGTCGGTCTTGTAGTCGGCCCAGCGGGCTCGATAGGTGGGCAGGTCGACCGGGGCCGGTGATCGGTTGGCGTTCGGACCAGGCGCGCCCGGCGCTTCCTCGTAGATGTAGTCGCCGAGGAACAGGACCAGGTCGATGTTCTCCTCGGCTAAGTGTTTGTGGGCGGTCCAGTAGCCGGCCTGGCGGTTCTGGCACGAGGCGAAGGCGAACCGCAGCTTCTCCGGGCTGCTGCGCTTGGCCGGGGTCGTGCGGGTGCGCCCGACCGGGCTGATCCGATCGCCGACCGAGAACCGGTACCAGTACCAGGTGTCGGGTTCGAGGGCCGAGGCGTCGGCGTGCACCGAGTGGGCCAGGAGCGGAACGGCCACGGCGTCACCGGACGCGACGACGTCGGCGAACTCCTTGTCGGCGGCGACCTCCCACGACACCGGGATGGGAGCCGTCCCTACTCCGCCATCGTCGGCCAGGGGATCGGCAACTATGCGGGTCCACAGGATCACCGAGTCGGGCAGCGGATCGCCGGAAGCCACGCCCAGGGCGAACACCTCGGCCGCCAGATCGGTGGGCAGCGCCGGACGGGAATCTCCGGTGGTGTTGGAGTCCTCGGCCGGTTGACCCGTGTCCTCGCTCTGGGCGGCATCGTCCTCGCTGCTGCAAGCCGCCGCGGCCAGGGCGGTAGCCACCACCCCAGCCATGAACGCCCGCCGGTCGATCTTGGTCCGTTCAGACTCCCCCATCCGCGGGGAGGTTAGCCAGCCTCTACAACCAGTCGCCTTCGATCACCGTGAAGCCGCGGAGGGTGGCATCGATCTCGGTGAGGCGGCGGGCGTAGCCGGCGGAATCGATGTCGTTGGCCCACATGATCAGGGCGTCCTCGCCGTTGTCGGGGTAGTAGGCCTTGCGGATCCCGGCCGGGGCGAACCCGAACCGGCGGTACAGCTCCTGGGCCCCGGCGTTGCTCACCCTCACCTCCAGGGTGAGGTTCTGGCAGTCCCGGGCCATCGCCGCTCGCGCCGCCGCGGCCAGCAGCCTGGTGCCGATCCCCCGGCGATGCCAGGCCGGATCCACCGCGATGGTGGTGACGTGGCCGTCCTCCAGGCTGCGCAGCATCCCGATGTAGCCGACCACGCGGTGGTGCACCCGAGCCACCAGGTAGACCCGGCTGCCCCGCTGGCTCAGCTCGCTGAGGAACAGGCTCAGCGTCCACGGTTTCGGATACACCTGCTGCTCGATGTGCAGCACGCCGCGGAGATGCCGGCGCCGCATGGCGTTGATGGTCACCGTCAGCGGCTCGTGATGGGCGTCAGCGGGTCGGATCGCCATCCAGGGACCTCTCGTCGCCCGCCGTTCCGTCGCGTGTCTTCCAGTTGATAGCAGCGTCGGGAGGCCGCAGGTAGAGGGGTTGGAGGTCCCAGGAGTTCACGAACTCCTCCCGCAGCGCCCGGGCGTGGGCCAGCTGCACCAGCGATGCCGGCGAGGGATAAGCCAGCCCCTGGTCGGCCAGCTCGACCTGGCCCAGGTCGTTGAAGCAATCGGCGTAGCGCAAAGCTCCGTCGCCGACGAGCAACACGTCGTCCCGGGTCGCCATCAGGTCGGTCAGCAGCTCGTCGGGCGAGCACACCCGATACTCGGCCAACCGCTGGATCCCGCCGGGAACCTGGCGGTACTTGGCGGTGAACACCTCGTCCCGCCGGGCATCGATGGCCGCGACGATCAGCTTGGACGACCACCGCACCGGGAACGCCACCAGATCCAGGCTGGTCACCCCGATCATCGGCAACCGCAACGCATGGGCCAGCGCCTTGGCCGTGCTGATCCCCACCCGCAGACCGGTGAACAACCCGGGTCCCAGATCCACCGCCACGCAGCTGATCTCCGAGAGCTCGACCTGGGCCTGCTTGCGCAACATGTCGATGGCCGGCACGAGGCTCTCGGCGTGGCGCCGGCCCCGGGCCGATTTCACCGAGGCCAGGACGCCCTCGTGGCCGCCGATGGCCACGCCGACCTGCGGGGTCGAGGTGCTGATCCCCAGGATGAGCACTACCGATTCTCCTTGGACCAGGGACCGATCGCCGCGGCGAGAGCATCGCTGCGGGCCAGCCAGCCCGGGCCGACCGGCCGCAGGGTCACGCGGCGATCGTCGGGTTGCTCCCCGTAGGCCAGCGTCACCTCCAGATAATCGCTGGGAACCATGGGAATCACCGCATCGCCCCACTCGATCACCACGACGCCGCCGTCGTCCATCAGCTCGCCCAGCCCGAGATCGAACACCTCGTGGAGCTGGCTGAGCCGATAGACGTCGAGATGGTGCAGCACCATGTCGCCGTCGTAGCGCTGGGCCAGGGCGAAGGTGGGGCTGGTGATCGGCTCGGTCACCCCCAGGGCATGACCGAAGCCCTGGACGAAGGCGGTCTTGCCGGCACCAAGCTCGCCAGCCAGGAGGAGCAGGTCGCCGGACCCTGCCAACAACGCCAAAGAAGCCGCCAGAGCGCGCGTTTCGTCCACAGAGGAGGTTCTCGCCGCCATCGGCTCGGGCCGAATGGTCACTCTGCGAGCCTACTTAGGCTCCGCAGGCCTTCCGGTCAGGTCAACGAGCGGATGGATTCAGCCACTACGTAGGTCGCCAGCGCCCTGACGGTCTCCAGGTCAGTGGAGAGATGACCCACGGCGGCGGCCACGAAAGCGTCGCCGTCGAAGCGGGTGTGAGCGGGGAAGATCGCCCGGGCCAAGCCGTCATGGGCCGACTCCGCGACCAGTCGGCAGCCCACCTTGTCGAGAGTGGCGTTGGTGGCCACGAGCCCGATGGTGGTGTGTCCGAACGGAACCGGCTTGTCACCGGACTCGGCCTCTGCTCCGGGCGCGTCCGCCGCGCCTGGAACCCCGAAGGCGTTCACCACCACGAGGGCACTCACGACCACGTCGCCGGAACGAGCGTTCGCTGACACCAGACCTCCCGGCCGGCGGCCACCCGCTCCATCGCCGACGGTTGCTCCGGTCCCGGCACCGACCAGGCCCAAATCGGGCGTGTCTGCGGTCGCGGCGACGCAGGCCGCCTCGCCCTGTTCCGGGCCCGGACGCACCGTCGGGTCTCCGACGGGCAGGTCGAACAATCCGAGGCCGACCACGATCGGGACCGGCCCGACCGGCGTCGGCACCCCCATGCCCCGCTCCTCGCAAAAGCGCATGACCCCGTCGCAGGCGGCCAGACCGAACGCCGATCCGCCGGTCAATACCAGCGCATCAATGCGGTCCACCGTCTTGGTCGGATCGAACAGCGCGGTCTCCCGGCTCGCCGGCGCACCCCCTCGCACCTCGCCGGATGCCACGGTTCCGTCGGGGAACAGGACGACGGTGCATCCGGTGGCCGCTCGCTCGTCGGTCCAACTCCCGACCCGCAGTCCCTCGACCTCGGTGATCACGGCGTCGCAGGACCGGAGCCGTGCCGGCGCTCCACCCGTGGACCGATGGCGCAGACCACCTCGTAGGAGATCGTGCCCAGCTTGGTGGCCCATTCATCCGGCGTGATGCGCTCGTCGCCTTGGGCTCCCAGCAGGATGACCGTGTCGCCCCGACCGACATCGTCGTCGCTACCGCAGTCCACCATGAGCTGGTCCATGGTCACGACGCCGATCATCGGACGCCGTCGCCCGTGGATCAGCACCTCGGCTCCGGCCAGCGGCAAGGCCCGGAACACGCCGTCGGCATAGCCGATCGGGACGGTGGCCACGACGGTGTCGCGCCCGGTCCGTTGGCGCAGTCCGTAGGAGACACCCTCGCCGGCCGGGACCTCCTTGACGTAGGACACCTCCGACACCAGGCTCAGCGCCGGCCGGAGATCGACCAGTCCATCGAGGGCCGGTGACGGTGGGACCCCGTAGACCGCTATCCCGCAGCGCACCAGATCGAAGCGGGATTCAGGGAAGCAGATGGCGGCGGCCGAGTTGGCGGCGTGGCGGATCTGCGGGGTGAACCCGGCGTTGTGCAGATCGGCGAGCACCGTCTCGAACCGGGCGATCTGTTCCCCGGTGAACTCGTTGCCCGGTTCGTCGGCCACGGGGAAGTGGGTGAACACCCCCTCCAGCTCCAGCCCGGGGTTGTCGGCGATGGCTTTGGCCAGCGACAGGGCGTCGCCCGGGGCGACCCCGACCCGCCGCATTCCGGTGTCGACCTTGAGGTGGACCGGGACCGGCCGCAGCCCGCCGCGGCGACGGACGGCCTCGCCCAGCTGGGTGATGATGTCCGAGGTGTAGACGGTGACCCGGGTGTCGAGTCCGACGATGACGTCGAGCTCCTCCGGGCGGGGCTCGGACAGGAGCAGCAGCGGGGCGTCGATCCCGGCTTCGCGCAGCGTCACCGCTTCGGGGACCTGGGCGACGGCCAGCCAGTCCGCCCCGGCCGCCAGCGCGGCTCGGCTCACGTCCACCGAACCGTGGCCGTAGCCATGAGCCTTGACCACCGCGCACAGGCGCGCCGGTGCCACGTGGTTCTTCAGGACCGTGACGTTGTGCACGATCGCGTCGAGGTCGACATCAGCCCAAGCCCGTGCCATCAGTCTCCGTCCTCCAATGTTCGAATCGCCAGCAACGCTTCGGGGATGCCGGCGACCACATCGCGGGCGATAAGTCCTTCCGGCGGACCGGACAGGGCCGCGGTGCCGTGCAGCCAGGCCCCGGCCGCGGCGGCGTCGAACGGATCGGCGCCCCGGGCCAGCAGAGCACCAACGATGCCGGACAGGACGTCGCCGGTCCCCGCGGTGGCCAGGCGCTGGTCGCCGGTGGTCACCAGACGGACCCGACCGTCGGGATGGGCCACCACCGTGGTCGGACCCTTGAGTAGGACCACCGCGCCGAGTTGGTGGGCGAGATCACGGGTCGACGCCATCCGGTCTTCCCCCGGCGGAGCCCCAGCCAGCCGGGAGAACTCGCCGTCGTGTGGGGTGAGTACGGCGGGAACGGACCGCTGCGCCAGCGCCTCCCCGGCGTCGCGGCCCAATGCCGTGAGCCCGTCGCCATCCACCAACACCGCCCGCTCAGACGCGGCGGCCACGCAGCGCCGCACCGCGGCGGTGGTGTCCTCGGATCGCCCGAGGCCAGGTCCGATGACCAGGGCACGGGATCGGTCCAATTGCTCCACGACCAGCGTGTCCCAGGCCGAATCCTTCTCGACATGTATACCAACGGTCTCGGTGGGCAGGCCGGGGTCCAGAACCACACCGGGCGAGATCAGCCGCACCATGCCGGCTCCCGCTCGCTGGGCCGCCTCGGCGCAGAGGTGCGCAGCTCCGGTCATGCCTGGCGACCCGGCGACGACGACCAGCGCAGCCTGCCACTTGTGGGCCACGGCCGGACGCGGTGGCACCCACGCCGTCACGTCGGCGGCCTCGACCACCCCAGCCCGGGCTCCAGACACGTCCAGTCCGATGTCGGCCACGATGACCTCGCCGGCGAGCGTCCGTCCGGGATGGAACAGCAGCCCAGGCTTGAGCGCGGCGAACGTCACAGTGCGCTGCGCCTTCAGTGGCCGGCCCGACACCTGACCGGTCAGCCCGTCCACTCCGCTGGGGATGTCGACGGCCAGCACCGGGATCCGGCCCACCTCCGGCGCCTCGTACTCACCATGGAACCCGGTGCCGTAGGCGGCATCGATCACCAGATCGACAGGAGGAAGCGCCTCCCAGGGGTCCAGCTCCGCCGCCGGAATCACCGTCGCCCGGACACCCCAGGAAGTCAGGCGGCGAGCGGCTTCCCGACCGTCGTTGCCGTTGTTGCCCTTGCCGGCCACAACCGCGACCCGACGTCCGTAGCCACCGCCTAGGAGATCCAGGGCGGCCCGCGCCGTGGCCGCGCCGGCGCGGCCGATCAGCACGTCGACCGGCTCGGGTGCGGCCGCGTCGATGGCGGCCATCTCCTCAGGTGTCACGACAGGCACCATGAAGGTTCGAAGGCTACGCCGAGAGAGCCACGGCGGTGGCCTGGGCCAGGGTGGCGGTGTGGGTGAGGCTCAGCAGCCAGCGGACCACCCCGTGCTCCTCGGCCAGGCGGGCGGCGCTGTCGTGCAGCGCCAGGACCGGCGCTCCGGAGGACAGCGACACCACCTCGATGTCCCGCAGCGAGCACGCCCCCAGCCCCACCCCCATGGCCTTGAGCACCGCTTCCTTGGCCGCGAACCGGACCGCGTAGCGCTCGGCCGGGTCGGACCGCTTCTCGCAGTACTCCCGCTCGCCGGGGGTGAAGATGCGGGTCCGCATCCCCTTGGTGCGGGCCATGGCCTGGCGCAGCCGGTCGACCTCGCAGAGGTCGATGCCGATCCCGAGCACCGTGCCTGGAAGGTTGGAGTTATCCGGCACGCCAGCGATCGGCCAGCTGGTTGATCGGCTCGGTCAACAGCTCGGCCACGGGAACGTCGGACAGCATGTCCTCCCGGAAGGTCGGCTCGGTCTCCAGCACCGCGTCCCGGAGCACGGCATACCGCGTCCGGTAGCCCTGCAGCACGCTCCGGGCGGTGGCCGGGGGCAACGAATCGGCGAAGTGCACATGCAGCAGGGTCACCCCCACGCTGTGGCCGTCCTTCACCTCGGGCACCAGCACGATGGGACGACCGTCGCCCCGACCTCGAGCCACCAACACCTGACGCTCGTTGGCTACCCGGTGCTTGGTACCGCGCAGCTCTGGTGACCTGTCAGTCCGGCTCTGCAGGTCACGGGCGATGCCACCCCGCTCGACCACGGTGATGGTGGCCGGTTCGTCGCCGCCGATGGCACCTTCGATCCGGTAGCGGGTGAAGCCCCGGATCTCGCTGAACGCCGGGCTGATGTCGGCCAGGGTGCGCAACACCGCATAGGTGAGCTGGTCACGGGGCGCGCCAGCGGCCAGGACCTCACGCACCAGCGGCACGGTGAGCAACGATTCGTCGCTGCGGGAGATACCGACGGTGACCGTCTTGGCCTGGTGCTTGATGGCGTCGATCGGACGGGTCAGCTCCTCGATGGCCTGGGTCAGGGCGGCGGTCACGTCCTCGACCACAACCGCGGGTGTCCCGACCTTGCCCTCGTCGACCTGATAGGTCTCGAGCGGAACCACCCCGGTGGCGTAGCGGAACAGCGCCGCCAAACGCACCGCGGTCGAGGCCTCGAGCTGGCCGTTGTAACTCCCCACCCGCAGCCCGTCGAAGTACCGCCGGGTCAAGGGCTCCAGTTCGACCCGCAGCCGCCGCAGCATGGCCTCGCCGGCGTGACCGACATAGCCGTCGCCGTTGCTGGTGGTCTGGCTGACCACCGCCTCGATCGCGGCCCGGGCCTGCCGCAACGGCCGGGCCAGCGCATCGATGGCCAGGGCCGCTTCGTAACCGAACAGATGGCCCACCATGGTGGACAGGACGAAGGCCAGTGCCGGGTGGGTCTCGGGCACCGTCAGCACGTGCAGCGCCGCGGCGAACCGCGACTGCCCGTCGGTGGCGATCACCACCGGTGCGGCCTTGTGGGCCCGGTAGATCGCCACCTCCTTGGCCACGTCGTCGCCGGTGGAACCCTCCAGTCCGGCGGCGCACACCAGGATCAGCGGCTCGGCCGACAGGTCGATGTGCTTCTTGTCCTCGGTGCTGTCGCTGGCGATGGACTTGTAGCAGAGCTCGGACAGCTTGATCCGCACCTCGGCCGCGGCGATGCGGTTGGCGCCGTTGCCCACGACAGCCCAGTAGCGGCGGGATGGGGCCAGCTGGTGAGCGGCCTGGGCGATCGCCGGGCGGCGTTCGAGGACCGCGCCCAGGGCGGCCGGCAGGTCCCGCAGGGCCCGCAGCACGGCCTGGTCGACGGTGCCGCCAACCTCGTCGGCGATGGCCGCGGCCAGCAGGAACCCGGCCGCGATCTGGCTGTAGAACGCCTTGGTGGAGGCCACCGACATCTCGACGTCGCGGCCGTCGGACGTGTACAGCACCCCGTCGGCCTTGTCGGTCAGGTCGCTCTGACGGCGGTTCACGATGGCGACGACATGCGCGCCCCGCGACCGCACCAGGTCGACGGTGCGGTTGGTGTCCGTCGTGGTCCCCGACTGGCTGATGGCCACCACCAGCGTGTCGGTCATCGACTCGCGCAAGCCGAAGCCCGACAGCTCCGTGGCCAGGACCGCCTCGACCCGCAGCGGGGTCCCCTGGCAGAACTTGGCCACCGCCGCCGCCGCACCCTGGGCTGCCACCGCGGCCGTGCCCTGGCCGATGGCGACGACCCGGGTGATCGTGCCGGACCGCAACGCGTGGCGGACAGCCTCGGGCAACACATCGGCGCCCAGGACCACCCGCAGCTGACCATCCTCGTCGAGCAGCTTGCCCCGCAGGGTCTTGCGGAAGCTGGCCGGCGCCTCCCCGATCTCCTTGAACAGGAAGTGCGGCGCCTCACCCCGATCGATGTCGCGGGTGGTCATCTGGGCCGTGGTCAGCTCGTCCTCCCGCACCGGGAGGGGAGTGCCGTCGTAGGCGCTGCGCTGGATGCCGTCGACGGTCCCGGCCTTGGCACCGTCGAGCACCACGATCTGGCCGCGGCTCGCCGCGGGATTGTCCGGATCGGCCGGGGTCTCGCCGTCGAGGCGGAGGTAGCGATCGGCCAGCTCCACGACGCCGTAGGGCTCGCTGGCCACGATGTAGGCCTCGTCGGCCAGCCCGACGTAGAGGGCCTGGCCGCTGCCCCGCAGGGCCAACAGGATCTGGTCGGGGAACTGCGAGGCGCTGGCCCCGACCGCGGTCGAGCCCCGGAAGCTGGCCACGCTGGCACGGAAGGCAGTGGTGAGGTCGTCGCCCGCGGCCAGACGGCGTGACACCAGGGTGGGGATCACCTTGGCGTCGGTGCCGATCTCGGCGGCGATGTCCAGCCCCTCGGTGGACTTGAGGTCGGCGAAGTTGTCGACGTCACCGTTGAGGGCCGCCACCACGAAGGGACCATCAGACCGACCGGTCTCCAGGCTGTCCACCGGATGGGCGTTGGCCTGGGAGATGATCCCGACCGAGGCCCAGCGGGTGTGGCCCAGCACGGTGGCGATGGCCTGCTCGCCGGACAACGCCAAGCGGAGCAGCTCGTCGGCCCGGATGGCGTTGCGCAGCACCCGGGTGTTGTCGCCCAGCTCGCCGATCTCGGCCGCGGCCTTGTAGACGAAGGCCAGGTGCCCGTCGGGGGTCCGCACGGTTCCGGTGCGGAACAGCGGGTCGGCGGTGCGCTGCTCGAGCAGCCGGGCGACGACGG
>DASXTK010000135.1:0-9088 GCA_036505485.1 Acidimicrobiales bacterium | reverse complement strand
GTCGAGGGACCGGTGGTGGACGTGGTCGGCACGGGGGGCGACCGCTCCCACACGATCAACGTGTCCACCCTGGCTGCGCTGGTCGTAGCCGGGGCCGGAGGGCGGGTGTGCAAGCACGGCAACCGCGCCGCATCCTCGGCCACGGGCTCGGCCGACCTGCTCGAGGCCCTGGGAGTCCGCATCGACTGCGGCCCGGAGGAAGTCGCGGCGTGCGTCGCCGAGGCCGGCATCGGGTTCTGCTTCGCCCCGCGGTTCCATCCGGCGATGCGGCATGCCGGGCCGACCCGGCGTGAGCTGGGGATTCCGACCGCGTTCAACATCCTGGGACCGTTGGCCAACCCGGCCGGCGTGCGTCGCTACATGATCGGTGTAGCTGATGGTTCGATGGCAGAGCGGATGGTCGGGGTCCTGGCTGCCCGGGGATGCGAGCGTGCCCTCGTGGTCCACGGGGACGACGGCCTCGACGAGCTCACGATCTCCACGACATCCCAGGTGATCGAGCTGAACGAGGGGGAGATCACCCACTACGTCGTCGATCCGACCCCGCTGGGGTTGCACCCGGCTCCGGTCACGGCCTTGGTCGGCGGCGATCCCGAGACCAACGCCACCCTGGCCAAACGGGTGCTGGCGGGGGAGCTGGGCCCGCACCGCGACATCGTGACCCTCAACGCCGCGGCCGGTCTGGTGGCCTCCGGTCTGGCCGATGATCTGGCCGAAGGATTGGAAGCAGCCCGGGCCTCGATCGACGACGGAGACGCCGCGGCGGCGCTCGACCGGCTCGTGGCGGTGTCCATCAGGTGACCGCTCCGCGGTTCCTTGAACACGCACGGTTCACGCACGCCGCTTGACGGGGCAATAATCGCCGTCTTGGATGATGAAGTGACCACCGCCACAGACGCCGCCACCGCACTGGATGACCCGACCCGGGATCGGCTGCTCGCGGCAGCGGCGGAGGTCTTCGCCGAGAAGGGCTACGACCGGGCCGGGGTGCAGGAGATCGCTCGGCGAGCCGGGTTCACCACCGGCGCGATCTACGGACGATTCCGTGGCAAGGCCGATCTGCTCCTGGCCGCCATAGAGGCCCAGTCCCACGACGAGTTCGAGGAGCTCTTCGCCCGACGCCATCTCGAAGGCCGGCTCACCGACATCATCGCCACGCTGGGTTCCCACCTGGTCACCGAGGAGTTCGACAGCGGCCAGGCCCTGCTGCTCGAGGCTTTCGTCGCCGGGCGTCGCGAACCGGAGCTGGCCTCCATGCTGCGTGAGGCCATGGAGGAGCGGTCCGGCGAGATGAGCGCGCTGATCGACGAGGCCAAGCGCTCCGGCGCCATCGATCCGGCGCTCGACTCGTTCTCGATCGTGCGGTTCTGCCACGCCGTGGGGCTGGGGTTCCTGCTCTTCGGCGCCCTCGGTCTGGACCGGCCGGAACCGGTGCCGTGGGATGCGCTGATCAACCGCCTGATCCAGGCGGTCGCCGACCCCAGCACCAACAACAGCGACGAAGAGAGCTGATAGCTCGGCGTCAGCGCCGGATCAGCTCGACGAGCTGGCGGGCGTGGACCAGGTTGGCGCCTAGGAAGCGGGCACCGTCGCGAACCCGGTTGTCGCTGGAGGCCACCACCACCGGTCGGCTGGCCGGGAGCTGGCTGACCAGGTCCAGCAACACATCATCGGCTTCGACGTCGGCGGGGGAGAAGCGCACGCACACCAGTGGACGGGCCGAGCGGGGGAGTCCGATCGGCTCCACCTCGGCGCCGTCGAAGATCACTTCGACCTGGGTGCCGGTGCGGGCCGCAGCATCGCCGAGCGCCAGCACCAGGCGGCGACGCTGCTCGGCCACCGGCATGTCCGGCCAGCCGGTCATCGACACGTTGTAACCGTCGACCGCCAGCACGACGCCCTGGATGCGCAGGAGGTGCTCGACCGCCTCCACCGAATCGTCCCGGATCCCGCCGGGCAGGGCACGGGCCAACCGTCGGGTCGGGGTCTGGGGCCAATCGCCGGGCCCGTCGTCGCAGCTGTCCGGATCGGAGGCGTCAGCGGTGGCGGAGAGCGGGGCTCCGTCGGTACCACGGTTCGCCTCCTGCGCTTTCGCCTCCAGGTCCCTGAGGGCGTCGATGAGCTCGTTGGCTCGGCGCGCCGCGGCCTGGATTCCGTCCACCAGCGCAGCGGGATCAAGCGATGACGCCGGGTCCGGCTCGGTTACGGCCGAGTCGGTCGATCGGGGCTGCTCGTGTAGCTCCTTGAGGCGGGCCACGGTCTGTTTGGCCTCCTCGGTGCGGCGCGCCAACACCGCCTCCTTCTGCTTGAGCTGGCGTATAGCCCGGGCTCGCTCGTCCCGAGCCGCATCGAGATCGGTCTCCAGCGCGGTGATGCGGGCTTCGAGGGCCCGGCGCAGGGTCCGCTCCTCGACCAGGTCGGCCCGGATCTCGGCCGCCTCCTGCTCCCGGGCGGTGGCGGCGGCGGTGGCTCGTTCCGCTGCAGCTCGGGCCGCGGCCAGGCGGCGCCGGGCATCCCGCTCCTCGCGCTCATCCGAGGCGGCTGCGGCATCGGCGTCGGCATCGGCCCGCAACCGATCGAGCTCGTCCTCCCAGCCATCGGGGCGGGTGAGCCACAGCCAACCGGCCCGGCCCACCCGCTGCTCGTCGACTTCGGCCGCGACCGTCGATCGGTAGTCCGAGTCGTGGTCGATGATGCGGGCGATGGCGCGCACGGTGGAGGCTGACAGCTTGGTGAACCCCAGATAGCGCCGGAGACCCGGTGGTGGTGTGACCGGAGGCGTGGCCGCCAGGCCGTCACGGCTGACGGTGAGCGCGGCCTCGACCGCGGGCCGAAGAAGGCCCTCGCCCTCGGTCAGGTCGCCTCCGAGCTGCCGGCGGCGTCCACCGTCTCACCCGCTTCGACCACGTCGTCGGCCTCGACCGCGTCGACCGCGGCGCCGTTCCCGCACCAACGGCAGCTCACGTCCTCGATCACCTCTTCCAGCAGGATCTCGTCCTCGACGTGGAGCTCCCCGCCGATCGAGTAGTGGTGGAAAGCGCGGGTGCGCCGTCGAGCCTGCACGTCGAATCGGGTCAGGTTGCCGCACGCGGTGCAGCGGTAGCGGGTGGTCACGTGGGTGCTCCGCCGCTCGTGGCCGATGGCATGCGCGCAGCCTACTGGCCCCGATCCGCCCAGCTTTTGGATGTCCGCGACCTTCCAGCAAGCCACAGCGAGTGGCTGCCCTCGGTGGTCGGGCAGCGAAATTGAGGCGTTCTTCGCGCTTATAGCGCGCCGAACGCCTCAATTTCGGGGTCGTGGACGTAACTGATGCAGATTCGGTTGCTGTGTGATTCGGTGTTGATCGACGAACTGGTGTTCGCTACGGTCGGATCTCGTGCAGCGCAGCTTCGACGAGCTTGGGACCCCGCTGCACGAGGTCACCTTCTGCGTCCTGGACCTGGAGACCACTGGTGGGTCGCCCCGGAACGACACCATCACGGAGGTCGGCGCGGTCAAGGTCCGCGGGGGCGAGTGCCTGGGAACCTTCCAGACGCTGGTCAACCCCGGCGTTCCGATCCCGCCGATGATCACCGTGCTCGCCGGCATCACCGAGGCGATGGTGTTGCCGGCGCCGCGGATCGAGGAGGTCCTGCCGGCGCTGGCCGAGTTCGTCGGTGGGTCGGTGCTGGTCGGACACAACGTCCGCTTCGACTGGTCGTTCCTCGACGCTTCACTGGTGGCCCACGACTGGCCTCGACTGGGGCTCCGCCGGGTCGACACCGCAGGATTGGCCCGGCGACTGGTGCGCGATGAGGTGCCCGACTGTCAGCTCGGCACCTTGGCCCGCCATTTCCGGCTGTCTCACCAGCCGAGCCATAGGGCCCTGGAGGATGCGCTGGCCACGGTGGATCTGCTGCATCTGCTGCTGGAACGGGCCGCGGCCTTCGGGGTCACCGCCCTCGACGATCTGCTAGTGCTCCCCAGGCTGGCCCGGCATCCGCAGGCGGCCAAGCTGCGGCTGACCGACCGGCTGTCCCGCGGCCCCGGGGTCTACATCTTCCGGGACGGGCAGGGCCGCGCCTTGTATGTGGGCATGGCCACGGACCTGCGCAGTCGCGTCCGCTCCTATTTCGGCAGCGACGACCGTCGCAAGATCGGACCGATGCTGCGCGAGGCCCAGGCCATCGACCATCTGCCGTGCTCGTCCTCGCTCGAAGCCGGGGTCGTCGAGGCCCGGCTGATCCACGAGTTGGCGCCCCGGTACAACCGTCGGGGGAAGACCTGGCGGACCTACCGCTACGTGAAGCTGACCCGGAAGCGGTTCCCCCGCCTGGCCGTGGTCCAGGCACCTCGGGCCGACGGTGCGCACTATCTGGGACCGGTCAGCTCGACCCAGACGGCCCGTCTGGTGGTCGAGGCCATCGAGTCGGTCGTTCCGCTGCGGCGTTGCCCGGCTTCGCCCGCGCGGGTCGGGACCCGTGACGGTCCGTGCGCTCCGGCCCAGCTGGGCGTGGCCACCTGCCCATGCTCGGGCCAGATCGACGAGTCCGACTACGGCGCCCTGGTGGACCGGGTGAAAACGGGCTGGGGCGACCGCCCGCAGGACTTGCTGGAGCCTCTGGCCGTGCGCATGCAGACGCTGGCCGAGGCCGAACGATTCGAGGACGCCACGTCGGTGCGCGAGCGGGCTCGGGCCCTGGCCGGGGCCCTGCGGCGCCAACGTCGCTTCGATGCCCTCCGCCACGCCGGTCGGATGCTGCTCGATCTACCCGGCGGAGGCGGTGCGGAGCTCGCTCGGGGCCGGCTGGTCCGGGTTTGGGGGATGTCGCCGGAGGGTCGGCCCGGGGAGCCGGTGGTGCCCCACACCGGCCAGCTCCGGCTCGACCTGGTCGAGCTGCCGCCCGAGGAAGGACCGCTGCCGAGGGGGCTGGCCGACGAGCTGAACTACGTGGGGACCTGGCTGGACCGCTACGCCGCCCGGGTCAACCTGGTCCATGTCGATGGGGCTTTCACCAGCCCATTGCCGGCGTTGCCCACGTTCGCCCCCGAAAATGTCAGACCTCGTTCTTAAGGTGCCAGACATGGTCCGAATCGCCTGTGACGAATGCCAGATGCAGGACTCCGACGCCTGCGCCGACTGTGTGGTGACCTTCATCTGCTCTCGCGAACCCGACGACGCCGTCATCGTGGACGTGGCCGAGGTCCGCGCCTTCAAGACCCTGGCCGAGGCCGGCCTGGTCCCCGAGCTCCGCCACACTCGCCGCACCGGTTAGCACCATGAACAAGTTCCTCTTGCTCCTAGGTGGTCCCGCGATCGTGTTGCTCCTCTGCCGTGGTGGCGTCACGATGAGTCGGTGTTCGAGGCGCCACCATCTGACGATGCCGTTTGGGTGGTGCCGGATGTGGCTGAGCTTCGCTCCATCGGACTGGCCCACGGGTTGGATGTCGTGGGCGTGGCATCGGCCGAGCGGTTCACGTCGACCCGACACGACCTGGAGTCCCGCAAGGCTCGAGGTCTCCACGGCGGGATGGCGTTCACCTACCGGTCGCCAGAACGCTCGACTGACCCGTCCCGGACGGTGGCCGACGCTCGCAGCCTGGTGGTCGGGGCCCGGTCGTACTGGCGGGCTGATCCGCCCGAGGACCAGCCGGCCAGGCCGGCGGCGACCGTGGCCCGCTACGCCCGGGTCGACCACTACGCCCCCTTGCGGGCCGCGCTCGCAGCCATCGCGGCTCGACTGCGGGACGAGGGTTGGCGGGCGCTGGTGGTGGCCGACGACAACGCCCTGGTCGACCGGGCCGCGGCGCAGCGCGCCGGGTTGGGCTGGTTCGGCAAGAACGCCAACCTGTTGCTCCCAGGCCGGGGCAGCTGGTTCGTGCTCGGCTCGGTCATCACCGATGCCCCGCTGGACGACCAGGTCGACACCGCACCGGTGGCCGACGGCTGTGGCAGCTGCATCCGCTGTCTCGAGGGCTGCCCGACCGGGGCGATCGTCGCACCCGGTGTCGTCGACGCCCGGCGCTGCCTGGCCTGGCTGCTGCAGGCCGAAGGCGACTTTCCCCAGGAGTTCCGCAGCGCCCTGGGCGACCGCATCTACGGCTGCGACGAGTGCCAGGAGGTGTGTCCACCCAACCGCCGGGCGACCAGGCGAGCGGCAGAGGACCCTGCCAGCTCGGGCGAGGGGGAACAGGCCCGGGTGGACGTCCTCGATCTGCTGGTCGCCAGCGACGAGGAGTTGTTGGACCGTCACGGGCGTTGGTACATCCCCCGACGCGACCCGCGGTTCCTGCGGCGCAACGGCCTCGTCGTGCTCGGCAACGTCGGCCGTGCAGCGGATGCGGGGGTGACCGATGCGCTCCGTCGTTATCTGGCCAGCCCGGATCCGCTGCTCAGAGGGCACGCAGTATGGGCGGCGCGCCGGCTGGGTCGCGTCGACCTACTCTCCGCGGTCCGAGAGGATCCCGATCCGTCCGTTCGGGACGAGCTCACCCAGCCCGTGGAGGTGCGGCGCTGAGCCACCTACTGGTCACCAACGACTTCCCTCCCAAGGTCGGCGGCATTCAGTCACTCTTGTGGGAGTGGTGGCGGCGGCTCGACCCCAGCAGCTTCACGGTGCTGACCACCCCCTACGAGGGAGCGGCGGCCTGGGATGCCCAGCAGCCGTTCGCGGTGCACCGCACACGCGAGCGGGTGTTGCTCCCGACCCCTTCACTGGTTCGGCAGGTCGACGCGGTGGCCCTGCGGACCGGAGCCGGTCTGGTGCTGCTCGACCCCGCGCTGCCGGTGGGGTTGATCGGCCCGCACCTGAAGCGTCCCTACGGGGTCGTGCTGCACGGAGCCGAGGTCACGGTGCCCGGCCGCATACCCGGTGGTCGTCAGCTGCTCCGACGGGTGTTGGTGGGAGCGAGCGAGGTCATCGCTGCCGGTGGCTATCCGGCGGCTGAGGCCGAGCGGGCGGCCGGCAAGAAGCTGCCGGTGACGATCGTTCCGCCCGGTGTGGATGTCGAACGGTTCCGGCCGATGGACGAGGCCGAACGAGAGGCGGTGCGACGCCGGTTCGGGTTCCCAGTCGACGGGCGTCTCGTGGTGAGCCTCAGCCGTCTGGTGCCCCGGAAGGGCATGGACACCTTGATCCGGGCGGCGGCGATGCTGGCCCCAGCCCGTAAGGACCTCGTGGTCGCCATCGCCGGCAGCGGACGGGACCGTCAGCGCCTCGATCGGCTGATCGAGCGCACCCGGGCCCCGGTCCGCATGCTCGGCCGCATCCCCGAGGACGACAAACCCGCGCTCTACGGTGCCGCGGACGTGTTCGCCATGCTGTGCCGCAACCGCTGGGCCGGTCTCGAGCAGGAAGGCTTCGGCATCGTGTTCCTCGAGGCCGCGGCGTGTGGCGTGGCCCAGATCGCCGGAGACAGCGGGGGAGCGGCCGAGGCGGTCGTCGACGGCGAGACCGGTCTGGTGGTTCATCGGCCCGGGGATCCGCGGGCGGTGGCCGAAGCCCTGTCGAGGGTCCTCGATCACGACGCCCTCCGTACCCGGATGGGTGTGGCCGCTCGGGCCCGGGTGGAGCAGGAGTTCGGCTACGACGTGCTGGCCGATCGGCTGGGCAAGGTGCTGTCCCGATGGTGACCGACGACGACCCCGACGTTCACGAGGGTAACGCCGCGTCGAGCGAGGCGTCCGCCGAGGGCGGCGATGATCGCGTCCTCCGGGTGTCACGGTTGGTCACCGTCGTGTTCAGCGTGGTGTCGATCACGGCGGCGGTGTGGTCGGGCATGGTTCCGGTGGCCGTCGGCCTCGACCTCACGTTGTTCGTGGTCGGGTGCGTCACGTTCTTCTGGGCCTACCTGCGGGCCATCGGACGCAGCCGGGAGGAGACCATCTCGCTCCCAGCCCTGTTCTTCCTCAGCGAGGGAGCGGCACCCCGGCGGGTCGTAGCGACCCTGTGGGCGTGCCTGGTGGTCCAGATCGTCGTGGCGGTGGCCACCGCGGCGGCTCGGCCGTTCAGCTCGCTGGCCTTCGGCGTCCTGGTGCCGATGTTCGGTCTGGCCATGCTGGCGCTGTGGGGCGCGATCTATGGCACGTTCCCGCCTCGCGGCGACCCCGTGGTTGAGTAGCGTGTCAGCCCGGTGGGTGGTGGGGCGGTCCTTAGGCGGAGGTCGAACGACAACTGACCCTCTGGATAGGTGCGGTAGGCGCCCTTTTCGCGCTGAAGATGTCGCTGCTGCTGGTGGTGGCCGGCCGCTGGGGATATCACCGAGACGAGCTGTACTACGTGGTCGGCGGCCAGCATCCCGCTTGGGGCTACGTGGACCATCCGCCGCTCACGCCCGCGCTGGCGCGGTGGTCCAACGCGATCTTCCCCAAGTCGCTGACCGGGTTCCGGCTGCTCCCGGCGCTGGTGTCGTCCGCGCTCCTGATCGTCGCCGCGGCGACGGCGATCGAGCTGGGCGGATCACACCGCGCCGCGGCGGTGGCCACCCTGGCCGCCCTGGCCTGTCCGATGCTGTTGGCCGGCGGCCACCGCTTCCAGACCGTGCCGTTCGACCAGCTCTTCGGGGCCCTTGCCATCCTGGTCTGGCTGCACCTGCTCGGAGGCGGCAACAGCCTGTGGTGGCTGGTTCTCGGGCTGCTCGTCGGAGCTGGCCTGGAGAACAAGTGGACCATGCTGCTCGTGGTCGGAGCGATCGGTGTCGGCACCCTGGCGTCGGCCGACCTCCGAGGCGACCTGGCCTCGCCCTGGCTGTGGCTCGGGGTGGTCCTGGCCATCGGGTTGTGGGCGCCCAACCTGCGCTGGCAGATCCGGCACCGCTGGCCCACGCTCAACTTCATCCGGGACAACAGTTCGGCGTTCCGTCACGACGAGGGCTGGGCCGCGTTCCTGTGGCAGCAGCTGGGCGTCCTCGGCGTGCCGTTGCTGGTGTTCGCGGCCGCCGGGATCGTGTGGGCCTGGCGTGAACCGGAGTGGCGGCCCGCGACTCTGGGCGTAGTCACCATCATCCTGGTGCTGGCGGTGGTCGGGGCCAAGCCCTACTACCACGGGGCGTTTCTGCCGTTCGTGTTCGCGACCGGAGCCCTGGCCCTGGACGGCTGGGTGGAGAGCTC
>DASXTK010000134.1:0-3233 GCA_036505485.1 Acidimicrobiales bacterium | reverse complement strand
GAACTGCGGGCCGCGGCCCGGCTCCGTCTCGCCGGGTTCAAGGTGCCCAAACGGGTGCACATCGTCGAGGCGCTGCCCCGCAACGCCATGGGCAAGGTCGAGAAAGCCCGGCTGCGGACCATGCTCTCGACCAGTTGAGGGGGCGTCCTACTATCGCCGCTCGTGACCACTGATCGTGACCGGCGGACACGAATCGCGTTCGGCTCTCCGTGCTGATCGACATCGCCCAGGACGTCGAGCGGCTCACCGAGATCCCGCCGGTGCTGGACATCTCCGCGGTCGCGCTGGGGGCGGTCCAGGGTGCGGTCTTCGCCACCCGGATGGCCGAGGAACGCAGGATCGACATCACCGGCATCGTCATCATCGGCATCGCCAGCGGCCTGGGGGGCGGGATCATGCGGGACCTCCTGCTCAACGTCACCCCGGTGACCCTGCGCAACCCGGCCATGCTGACCACCGCCATCACCGCGGCGCTGCTCGGCATGGCCCTGGCCCCGGCCATCAACCGCATCGAACGGCTGGTGGTGGCCGTCGACGCCGCGGCCCTGGGGATGTACCTCATGGTCGGGTTGGCCACCGCCACCGACCGGCGGCTGGGCGTCGTGCCGACCGTGTTCGTGGGGGTGATCGCCTGCACCGGCGGCAGCGTCATCCGGGACACGCTGCTGCAGACCCAGGTGGCCATCGTGCGGGTCGGGTCGTTCTACAGCTTCGCCGCCATCCTGGGCGCGGTGGCCTACTCCCTGGCCTACGAGCTCTCCACCGTGCAGGTCGCCGGCATCGCCGCGGTGGGCGTCACCTTCGCCTCCCGGATGGCCGCGGTGCGCTGGGGGTGGCGGGCACCCCGGGCCCAGGTCCTCAACACCCGGGCGCTGCGCAAGCTGGCCCGTCAGGCCCGTCCGGCCAAGTCGTAGCTTCGGGGGATGGACAGCACCGTCATCACCGTGCGGACCGGCAGTCGTCCGGTCGTCGTCGACCTCACCGCCCAGGTCAGCGAGTTCTGCCGCAACCGGGCCGACGGGCTGCTGTCGGTGTTCGTGCCCCACGCCACCGCCGGGCTCGCCATCCTGGAGACCGGGGCCGGCAGCGACTCGGACCTGCTGGCGGCTCTGGGCGAGCTGCTGCCCCGGGACGAGCGCTGGAATCACCGGCACGGGGCGCCGGGACACGGCGCCGACCACGTCCTCCCGGCGTTCATCGCCCCCAGCCTCACCATCCCCGTCATCGGCGGCCGACCCACCCTCGGCACCTGGCAATCGGTGGTTCTGGTCGACACCAACATCGACAACCCCACCCGCGACGTACGCCTCAGCTTCCTCCCCGGCTAGGCATTGAGCATGGTGGTCTCTTCTTCACCCATTGATGTCGAGCGGGCTCGGGCGGAGACGCCTGGGTGCGCCAAGGTGCTGCACCTGAACAACGCTGGGGCCAGCCTTCCGCCCCGGCCAGTGCTGGAGGCGCAGCTGTCGTGGCTGGAGGAGGAGGCGGTCACCGGTGGCTACGAGCTGGCCACCCGTCGGTCCGCCGATCGGGAGCAGGTCTACGCCGATGTGGCTGGGCTGATCGGAGCGCAAACCCACGAGATCGCCCTGGTGGAGAACGCCACCTTCGGCTGGCACCAGGCCTTCTGGTCGCTGCCGTTGCAGCCCGGCGACCGGATCCTGACCTGCACGGTGGAGTACGCCTCCAGCTTCATGTCCTACCTGCAGGCCCAGGATCGGCGGGGCGTGACCATCGAGGTGATCCCCGACGACGAGCACGGCCAGACCTCGGCGGCCGCGCTGGCCGAGATGCTGGAGCGAGGTGGGCCGGTGGGGCTTGTGGCCGTTACCCACGTGCCGACCAACGGGGGGATCGTCAACCCGGTCGAGGAGATCGGCGCCGTGACTCGGGCGGCGGGCGTGCCGTTCCTGCTGGATGCCTGCCAGTCGGTGGGCCAGCTCCAGGTCGATGTCGACGCCATCGGCTGCGACCTGCTGGCGGTGACCGGACGGAAGTTCCTGCGGGCGCCGCGGGGTACCGGGTTCCTCTACGCCCGGTCGGGCCTTCTGTCGCGGATGGACCCTGCGTTCCTTGACCTCCTTGGGGCGACTTGGGAGGCGCCGGACCGGTACTCGGTGCGGGCGGACGCTCGGCGGTTCGAGAACTGGGAGTCGAATCTGGCTGCGGTCATCGGCCTAGGCGCGGCTGTGCGGTACGCGCGTGCGTGGGGTCTGGACGTCATCGAGGCCCGGGTGACTTCTCTGGCGGCGGGGCTGCGGGAGCGATTGGCGTCCATCCCTGGGGTCGTAGTGCGGGACATCGGGCTGCGGCAGAGCGGGATCGTGACGTTCACCAAGGACGGGGTTGACGCGGACGATCTGTCGCAGCGGCTGGCTGAGGAGGGGATCAACGTGTCGGTGTCGTATCCGCCGTCGACCTTGCTGGACGCCGAGCGGCGGAACCTTCCGCCCCTGGTTAGGGCCTCGGTCCACTACTACAACACCGAGGCTGAGCTCGACCGGTGTGCCGAGGCGGTCGACCGGGTGCGGTAACGACCAACGAGGCGACCAAGCCAGCCCCCGGGGGGGCTGGCTTCTTCCATTGTGTTCGTGGGGGTGTCCGGGCCCTCAAGGGGTCGCTTCGCTCGGCCTTTCGGCCGTCCCCTTGACCGCCCTCGTTGGTCTCGTGGTGGGGTTTGGGGTGGGTCGGGCGGCCTTCGGCCGCCCTCTTCGACCCGGGAGTTCGACCCGGGAACCTGCACTCGTTTAGCCGATTACCCGGCATCTTCAGGGACGACTAGCACATCTAGGGACATCTCCATGAATCCCCTTGCCCAAAAACGGGAACACTAGTACCCTGTTTCTTGTGTTCGAGCAGGTCAGCGCCACCATCGAGACCGCGATCGAGGAGCTCGCCGTTCCCGTCGACCGCACTGCCCTGGTCCGCTGCATCCAGTTGTGGGACCGGTTCACCGCCGTCGTCACCGAGGCTGTGGGGGACTTCGACGCCGCCGAAGCCTGGAAGGAAGATGGCGCCACCTCCATGGTGGGGTGGTTGAAAGCCCACACCGGACGCTCCGGCCGCCAAGCCGCTGCCATGAAACGCACCGGGACCCGGCTCCGGGACCTCCCCGTGACTTCGGCGGCATACCGGGACGGGACCCTGTCGAGCGGGCAGGTGGAGGCGATCGTCGCCAACCTCAACGACAAAACCGCACCCCTGTTCACCGACACCGAAGCCGAACTGGTACC
>DASXTK010000133.1:0-18411 GCA_036505485.1 Acidimicrobiales bacterium | reverse complement strand
CCAGGAACAGGTGGCCACCAGGACGCAGCACCCGACGCATCTCGGCCAGGGCCACCGGCGCATCGAACCAGTGGAACGCCTGGGCCACCGTGACCACGTCGACCGACGCGTCGGGCAACGGGAGATCCTCGGCCGTCCCGTCGTAGACCTCGGCGGACGGAACCAAGCGGGCCAGCTCGTTCCGCATGGCTGCCACCGGCTCCACCGCCACGACGTCGGCGCCGCTGGCCGCCAGCAGCGTGGTCAGCTTGCCGGTTCCGGCCGCCAGGTCGAGCACCCGGCGGCCTGGTCCGATGGCGCCTAGGCCCACGATGTGAGCTGCGGCTTCGGCCGGATACGACGGCCGGGCCCGCTCGTAGGCCGCCGCGGTGTCGCCGTTGTCGAATCCCTGGACTGCGGGCTTGACGCGCTCAACCATCGCTCTCCCTCTCGGTTGCCGCCTGACATTTAAGCATACAAGTAGCAGACAAGTGGGCGAGCTGAAGGTGCTTACTCAGCGTCGAAGAGGTCGTCTTGGTAGGGGAACCGGCGGCTCGGCGCGTCGGCCCGCTTCCACACCATCAACTTGCGGCGGTACGAGCAGACCTCGTCGCTGTGCTGGTTGATGCCCTTGGTCTCGACGGTGACGATGCCGCGGGTGCCGTCGGACGTCTCCTTCTTGGCCAGCACCTTGCTCACCGCATAGATGGTGTCGCCGTGGAAGGTGGGCTTCTTGTGGACCAGGGACTCCACCTCGAGGTTGGCCACCGCGGAGCCGCTCACGTCCGGCACGCTCATGCCCAGCACCAGCGAGTACACCAGGTTGCCGACCACGACATTGCGCTTCTGCGGGGTCTCGTTCTCCGCGAACCACTCGTTGGTGTGGAGCGGGTGGTGGTTCATGGTGATCATGCAGAACAGGTGGTCGTCGTACTCGGTGATGGTCTTGCCGGGCCAGTGGCGGTAGACGTCACCGGTCTCGAAGTCCTCGTAGTACCGGCCGAACGGGCGGTCGATGGTTGCCATGGCCGACACGGTACGAAGCGCCGGCGGCACGAGCCAGCCCGATCTCCGTTGTCGGACCCCCGGCGTAGCATTCGTGGGGTCAGGTCGAGGGGACAGGAGCGGGCACATGCGGGCAACCATCAAGAGGCGGACATCGACGGGCGTTGCCGTGGCAGCCCTCGTCGTTGGGATGGCGGGCGTGGGCTGTGCCCAGGAGGCCGAGAACGCGGACGTGGTGACCGGCATCCCCGAGGGCTATGCGGCCTCGCCGGACTTCCTGGCCAAGACCATCGACGACAGCAGCTCCGAGTCGTTCCGGTACGACATGACCCTGCACATGGCCCTGCAGGTGGGACGTGACGACCTCGATCTCGACGTGCCGTTCGCCAGTGGGATCAGGGACGGCGACCAGTCCCAGCTGCACATGGACCTCGGGGCGATGTACCAGGAGATGATCGACGAGGTCGGTCACGGTCAGGACCTTCCCGCGGGGTTCGACGGGGACATGACGATGGACGTCCTGGTCGATGCCGAGAACATGTACATCCGGGCGCCGTTCTTCGCCACCCTGGCCGATCAGCTCCCAGTGGGGCTCGACGTACCGGCCGGCGACATGATGGATGCGTTCGCCGACCTCGGTGACGGCTGGGGACGAGTCGACCTCGCCGCGCTGGGCGACGCCGCTCCCGACGACATCGAGAGCCAGCTGAGCTCGGGGCAAGGCTTCGATCCGATGGCCCTGTTCAACCTGGTCGCCGGGGCCAGCGAGGTCGAAGACCTGGGTCAGGACCAGATCGACGGTGTTCCGGTCACCGGCATGGCGGCCACTGTGACCATGGCGGACCTGATGGAGGCGCAGGGTTCCGACAGTTCCGTACAGCTCGGTGAAGCCAGTGGCCCGTTGGGCGACGTGGTCGACGCCATGCGCGACGCCGACGTCCCGATCGAGGTGTGGATCGACGGGCAGGGTCTGGTCCGCCGCATCGACTTCTCGATGGCCGACGTCTTGACCGACGCGATGGCCCAGCTCGGGGATGTGGCTGGCGGGGATCCTCCTTCGAACCTCGGTGGGCTCGACGGCTTCAAGGTGGGGTACACCCTTGACTTCTCGGACTATGGCCAGGTGCCGCCGATCGACTTCCCGGCCGAATCCGACACTGTCGACCTCACGTCGACGTTCGCTGAGGTTCTTGGCGGATGATGAGGCCCGGCGTCCGGCTGCTGGCGGTTCCGGCCCTGATCGTGCTGTTGGCAGCGACCGCCGCGGCTTGTGGTGACGACGATGCCAGCGCGTCGCTGAACAGCTCCGGTCCGGGCGACGAGCATCGGCTCGAGTACGAGCCGACGTCGAAGTATCTGGGACAGGCGGTAGAGGCGTCGACGAGCCAGCCGTTCCGCTACTCGCTGACGTTGGACCTGGGCTCTGGTGACGACACCGAGGACCCGATCATCACCGGTGCCTCCGATGGTGAGGAGCTCCTCGTCCAAGTCGACCCGCGCATCTTGACCGGCGATCTGATCGGTCTCGTCGTCGGGTCGGCGAGCGGCCGCGGGGTCGACGACGGTCTGGAGGCCGTCATCGGCCGCGACGACGTCTACGCCCGAGCCCCGTTCCTCAGCACCGGCGACGACCTCCCCACGCTGGGAGCGGGCGATGGATCGCTGGGCGCCCTGCTCCACACCGTGGCCGGGCTGGGTGACCGGTGGGGTCACATCGATCGGGCCGCGGTCGAGGAGTACCTCCCCGAGGCGGTGCGCCAGCTCGATCCGTCCAAGGGCGTGGACGCGGACCGGGTGCAGGAGTTCCTGGACCAATCCGGCGGGGTCGAGGAGCTGGAGCCGGCGGAGATCGACGGCGACCGAGTGTCGGTGTTGGGCGCCCACGTCAGCCTCGACGACATGTTGGCCTTCCTCGATCTCAGCGCCGACGACCTGCCCCTGCTGGGCATGCTCGGCTCGGTCCGGTCGGTCGAGGTGCCGGTGGAGGTGTCCATCGACGCCGACAACCACGTCCGCCGGGTGCTCATCGACGTCAACGGCGACGACCTCGAGGGCCAGGACGGTTCGGTCGCTGACCTGGCCCGCAGCCTGCTCGGCGACATGCGCATCGCCCTCTCGCTCGACCTCACCGACTACGGCGACGACACGATCGCAGTCGACATCCCCTCGGACCCGGTCGACATCACCAACGAAGTAGCTCAAGCCCTGGAAGACCTCACCCCAGGCAACTGATCCTCCTCGCTGGGCTCGGCTGGGCGGTCGGGGGTGGTGGGGAATACCGTCCAAGGCCATGACCGCTCCCGACCTGGACGCCGCGTCCGCTGCAGTCGAGACCGCCCGCCGCGTCGTGCACGCCGGCCTGGCCCATCTGGCCGAGACCGGTGCGGTGGACGACGACCAGGTCGTCGCCTACGACCTGGCCCACGCTGCGGCCGCGGTCGAGACCGCCCGGACCCTCCTGGACTACGGCGCCAAGGGCGACGAGGAGGCGAGGATCACCTGCGCCTTCGCTGCCGAGGCCGTGGCCGACGTAGCCGGGAAGATGTTCGGTCGGGAAGAGCTGTGGGGCGTGGAGCCCGACGAGTTCGACGACGCCCGCAGCTTCGTGGTCGCACCCTTCCGCTCCCCCGGTTTCCTGGCCTCGATCGAAGGCCCGGGACCCCGGCATCTCGACGACGACTTCGAGCTGGTGCAGGACACGTTCCGGCGCTTCGCCGAGGACAAGATCCGGCCGGTGGCCGAGCACATCCACCGCCACAACGCCGACATCCCCGAGGAGGTCATCAGCGGACTGGCCGACCTGGGGGCGTTCGGTCTGTCCATCCCCGAGGAGTACGGCGGCTACGCGGCCGGGGGCGAGAGCGACTACATGGGCATGGTCGTGGCCACCGAGGAGCTGTCCCGGGGCTCGCTGGGCGTCGGCGGCTCGCTCATCACCCGTCCGGAGATCCTGACCCGGGCGCTGCTCAAGGGCGGCACCGAGGAGCAGAAGCAGTCCTGGCTCCCCCGCCTGGCCACCGCCGAGGTCATGGCCGCGGTGGCGGTCACCGAACCGGACTTCGGCTCCGATGTCGCCGGCATCACCACCTCGGCCCGCAAGGTCGACGGCGGCTGGCTCATCAACGGCGTCAAGACCTGGTGCACGTTCGGGGCCCGGGCTGACGCGCTCATGCTGCTGGTCCGCACCGACCCCGACCGATCGAAGGCCCATCGGGGGCTGTCGATGTTCGTGGTCCCCAAGGAACGCAGCGACGGCCACGGGTTCCAGCTGACCCAGGCCGCCGGAGCGGACGGCGGCGCGCCCGGTGGCGGGAAGATGGAGGGCCGGCCCATCGACACCATCGGCTACCGCGGCATGCACTCCTACGAGATCGCCTTCGACGAGTGGTTCGTCGCCGACGAGAACCTGGTCGGCTTGGACGAGGGCCTGGGCAAGGGGTTCTACCTGCAGATGGCCGGGTTCGAGAATGGCCGGCTCCAGACCGCGGCCCGGGCCATCGGGGTCATGCAGGCCGCCTACGAGGACGCTCGCCAGTACGCCCAGGATCGGGCGGTGTTCGGCCATCCCATCGGCGATTACCAGCTGACCAAGGCCAAGCTGGCCCGGATGGCGGTGACCATCCAGGCCGCCCGCCAGTTCTCCTACGCGGTGGCCCGCATGATGGCCAAGGGCGAGGGGTCCATGGAGGCGGCCATGGTCAAGGCCTACGTGTGCAAGGCGGCAGAGTGGGTGACCCGGGAGGCCATGCAGATCCACGGCGGCTACGGCTACGCCGAGGAGTACCCGGTCAGCCGGTACTTCGTGGACGCCCGGGTCCTGTCCATCTTCGAGGGCGCCGACGAGACCCTGTGCCTCAAGGTCATCGCCCGACGCCTGGTGGAGCAGGCCAGGTCCTGAGCGAAGGGCATCACGGCCGAAGACGAGATCGATGATCCGGCCGTGGTGCCCTCCGCTGATCCCCAGCCTGGGAGTGACGTTAAGGACTCTCTGTGACCATGGTGTGAACGCGGCGCGAAAGCTGATCGACCCGCGGCGTAGCGTGGCGTGAAATCCGATTCAGGCCTCGTCGGCCGGAAAGGCGTCCTCGGCGAAGGCCTCGTGGGCCCGGAGCCGGGCTTGATGCTGGTAGCGCTGGTGGAGCGGAACCGCGACGGCGAACGTTGCCAATCCGACCAAGGTGGCTGCCCACAAGTTGTCTCCGCTCACCGCCGCGGCCACGAAGCCGCCGGTCACCGCCAACAACACGCTGTCGAGCACCCCGATCGTTCCCGACACGCTGAGCAGCGTTTGGAACCGGCCACCCCGATAACCCTCGCGGCGGAGGATCTCGGTCACGTTGTCGTCCAGGGTCGGCCGCATCAGGTACGGCGCCAACTCCGGAGCGGTCTCGACGTAGAGCCGCCGCAACCGGTTGATCCGCTGGATGAAGATGGTGTCATCGATAGAGGCCTGCAGCGTCCGGTGGAATGTGGTCAAGCCCAGGAACGACAGCACCGGGAAGAGGACCAGCCCGAAGGTGTAGAGCGCGGTCTGCGAGGTCTGTCCGGCGAAGGCCAAGGCCACGAGCCCGGCCGAGACCGACCCGAGGAAGACGCTGGCCCTCCCGTTGGTCTCCGAGATCGTCGCCGCCCGGGCGGTCTGGAGGTTGAAGTGTTCGGTGGTGGCAAACGTCGCCGCCGCCGGTGTCAGCTCGGTCATGGCTCCTATGTAACCGGAACCGGCACCCAGTTCCCGTGGAACCCCTGCGGCACCCGGGCCTGCAGATGCACCGCCGCCACCGTCTCGAGAGTCTGAGCGTCGAGCAGCATCAGGTCGCTCCGACCGACGCTCTCGTCGTAGACGAAGCCCATCAGCACGCCGTCGTCCTCGGCCGTGTCGGCGCCGTTGGGCACGAACACGAACTCGGCGGCGGAGGTTCCCGGCCCGAAGTTCCGCATCTGGGTGGCCCGCCGATCCAGGTCGTGCTTGAGCACCACCAGGTGAGAGAAGTCGAAGTCCTCAGCCTGGGTGGCCGTCGAGGCGACGGTGTAGCCGTAGCGATGGCGCTGTCCGATCCGGCGCTCGTCGATGCGGGGGAACTCCTGACCCCGATCGTCCAGGCGCTCCTCGATCACCTTGCCGGCGGTCAGATCGACCGTCCAGCGATCCAGTGTGGGTATGCCCTCGTTGGGACCGTTGTGGTCCGTGGCGAACATCTTCGGATGCCGCACGACGTCGAGCACGACCAGGTCGCCCTCGTCGTGGGCGTTGAGCGGGTGGTACACGTAGCACGGCTCGATCTCGATCCACCGCACGTCGGACCCGTCGCCATCGCGGCTCATGACCCCGACCCGGGCGGGATACTCCGGGTTCCAGGTGTACGGCAGCGCCCGGCCGAGGCCGACCTTGTCCATGTCGAGGGTCACGGGCAGGTCGTAGAGCACCAGATGGGACTCGGTGAGCGAGAAGTCGTGCATCATCGGGCTGCCGCCGACCTCGATGTCCACCGTGCGCCGGACCCGGGCGTCGGTGCCGATGACCGAGTACTGCACCTTGTTGCCCCAGCCCCAGAAGTACGACACGGCGTGCAGCTCGCCGGTGGCCGGGTCGCGCTTGGGGTGCGCGGTGTAACCACCGGGGAGCGTGCCGTCGAAGTCGCACGGCCCGATGGTGTCCAGCTCATCGGTCAGCTCGTAGGGCCTGGCGCCGGCTTCGACGATGGCGAAGGTGCGACCGGCCTGTCCGATGACGCCGGTGTTGGCGGCGAAGTCCATGTCGCCGTGCACCGGGCCGGCGTGCCAGTCCTCACCCAAGGCCTCGGCCACACCGGAGGCGCGGACCCAACGGTTGCGATACCACTCGGCCCGCCCGTCCCGCAGGCGCACGCCGTGCACCATGCCGGTACCGGTGAACCAGTGGTAGGTGGCCGGATCGGGGTCGACCACCGGGTTGGGGCCGTTGCGGAGGTACCGGCCATCGAGGTGGTCCGGGATGGTTCCACTCACCTCCAGCTCGGTCACGGTCAGCTCCTCGTGCACCGGCGCCAGCGTGCCGCTCAGGTATCGGTTGTCCGTTGCCGCGAGTTCCGGTGCCATACAGGAACCATAACATTGCTATTGATAGATGTATAGCGCCGAAATGTAATCTGGAGCGGTGAGCCCCAAGGTCGCCGACCCGGCCGTCCGCACCGCCCTGATCGAACAGGCGGCCCGAATCACTGCCGAGGAAGGGCGCGACGCCCTGACCCTGCGCCGCCTCGCGGCCGAGGTCGGATCCTCGACCATGGCCATCTACACCCACTTCGGCGGCATGGACGACCTGCGCCGGGCGGTAAGGCGGGAGGGTTTCGCCCGGCTGGCCGCCCATCTGGGGGCCGTCGAGCGCACCGGCGACACCGTGTCCGATCTGTGCGTCGGGGGCTGGGCCTACTACCTCAACGGCACGACCAACCCGAACCTCTATCGGGCCATGTTCATGGACAAGCCGATCGACGAGGCCGACGCCGAGGTGGGGCTGTACACCTTCGAGTTCCTGGTCGACGCGGTGCAGCGGTGCATCGACGCCGGCCGGTTCCGTCCCGGTGACGCGGTGCAGCTGGCCAACCAGTTCTGGGCCGTGTCCCACGGGGTCGTCGCCCTGGAGCTGACCGAGATGCTGGCGCCCGACGATGCCCTCGGCTGCCTGCAGGCCGCTGGACGCAACCTCATCCTGGGCTTCGGGGACACGCCGTCCGCCTACGCCCGGTCGATCGCCCGGGCCGAACCTCGGTTCGAACAGCTGGGCGTTCCCGCGGGCTAGCTACGGAGCGCGGAAGACGGCGATGTGGAGGGCGCCCCGGCCGAAGGTGGTGTAGGGCGGCACGTCGGCCAGCGCCGCCAGTCCGGCATCCACCTCATCGTCGGTGAGGGCGACGAGGAAGCTGTCGGCATGGCGCATCCGGCGCACCCAATCGTCGACCTCGGAGGCCAGCGCCGTTGCCTGGGACAGCTTCTCGATTCCATGTGCCCTGAACCCGCCGGCCTCGAACTGGCGGGTCAGATCAGCCAGCCGGGTGAACCGCTGGTAGGCGCGCTGCCCTCCAGGGAACACGTCGTACCAACCCGGGGCGGAATCAAGGTCCGAGTACATCGCCCTCAGGAACACCACTCCATCCGGGACGAGCACGCGGCGCAGATCGGCGATGCAGGCTGCCGGATCCTTCAGGTGATGGAAGACGGTGGAGATCCACGCCACGTCCTGGGAGGCCGACCGTAGGGGCAGCGCCTCTCCCCGGCCCACCACCGGCTGCGTCACCGCTGGGAGACCGATTCGGCGGGACTCGGCCAGCATCCCCCGGGCCAAGTCCAGCGCTATGACCCGCGCTGCGCCCCACTCGGGCCAGACCCGGGCGAAGATTCCAGTTCCGGCCCCCAGGTCGAGCACCCGGAGTCCGTTGGGCCGGGCCGGCAGATGGCCGGCGACAGCCTTGCGACAGGCCTCGACCTGGGCGCGCTCGCCCCGGCCGGACTGGTAGGTCCTCGCTACCGCGTCGTAGTTGACCCGAGCCATGGCTCGTAGCATCCCGCGGGATGCCCGACGACGACCAGCTCGATCCGTTCCCCGACGACTGGGCCACGGCGCTGGCCATCGTGGCCCACCCCGACGACCTGGAGTATGGCGGCGCCTCAGCCATCGCCCGCTGGACCGACCTGGACAAGTCGGTCGCGTATCTCCTCGTCACGCGGGGCGAAGCTGGCATCGACAGCATGGACCCGGCCGAGGCTGCCGTGGTGCGCGAGACCGAGCAGCGGGCCAGCGCCGCTGTCGTCGGTGTGACGGACGTGGAGTTCCTCTCCTATCCCGACGGTGTGATCGAGTACGGACTGCCGTTGCGACGAGACCTGGCCGCGGCCATTCGGCGATACCGGCCCGAGCTGGTCCTGACCGTCAACCACCGGGAGACCTACGGCGGCACGTACTTGAACATGGCCGATCACCGGGTGGTCGGCCAGGCCGCCATCGATGCGGTGCGCGATGCCGGGAACCGCTGGGTGTTCACCGACCTCCTCGATTCCGGGCTGGAGCCCTGGAACGGGATCCGCTATCTCGCCGTGATGGCCTCGCCGCAGCCCACCCACGCCGTCGATGTCACGACGACCCTGGCCCGCGGGGTGGAATCCCTCCGCTGCCACGCCGCCTACCTGGCCGGCCTGGGCGTCACCGACCCCGAACCCATGCTCCGCAACTTCGCCGAATCCGCGGCTTCCCGGTTCGGTGGACACCTCGCGGCAACCTTCGAGCTCCTCGGCATCTAACGACCGGGTCGGGCCGGGCCGAACCGATGGTTCTGTGACCTCCGCAGCAATTGACCGGCGGGTCAAGTGGGGGGCTACCGTCCTTCTCATGGATGAGCTGGAGGGGAAGGTCGCAGTGGTGACCGGCGCGGCGTCGGGGATCGGCTTGGCGCTGGCCCGACGGTTCGCCACCGAGGGGATGCAGGTCGTGATGGCCGACGTGGCTCCGGGACCGCTCGAGGCCGCGGCGAAGCTGCTGGGCGATGAGTTCGGGGCTGACGGCATCGCCTCGGTGGTCACCGACGTGCGGGATCCGGCCGCAGTGGACGACCTCGCCGCAGCCACCTTCGAGCGTTTCGGCACCGCCCACGTGGTGTGCAACAACGCCGGGGTGGCCGTCGGAGGCCTGAGCTGGGTGGTCCCGCCCGACCGCTGGCGCTGGATCATCGAGGTCAACCTGCTGGGCGTGGTCAACGGGATCCGCTCGTTCGTGCCCCGGCTGATCGAGCAGGGCGAGGGTCACGTGGTCAACACCGCCTCGGTGGCGGGCTTTCTCAGCGCTCCGGCGATGGGCCCCTACATGGCCACCAAGCACGCCGTGGTGGCCCTGACCGAGTGCCTCCACTTCGAGCTGCAGCTCAGCGGCGGTCAGGTGGGGGCTTCGGTGCTGTGCCCAGAATGGGTGCGGACCCAGATCGCCGATCCGGAACGCAACCTGCCCGACGATGTGGCCCCGCTGGAGCAAGTGGACACGCCGGAGGCCGACGGTGCCCGCTCGTTCGTCCAGTCACTGGTGGACAGTGGAATCGATCCAGCGGAGGTCGCGGCCAAGGTCGTCGAGGCCATCGGCTCCGGCCGGTTCTGGATCTTCACCCACCCGACCTCGCTCCCCTCGGCCCGCAAACGCTGGCAAGCCATCGAAGAAGACGGCCAACCGATCTGGTGGGGCGGCTGAACAACCCGAAATTGAGGCGTTTCTCGCGCTTATAGCGCGAGAAACGCCTCAATTTCAGTCGGTTTTGGGGGTGCGGATGTAGCCGGCTCGTTCGCCGCGCTTGACGAACTTGGTGGCCATCTTGCGGGAGGCCTCGTCGATCATCTCGTCGCCGAACATGACCGCACCCTTGCCCTCGATGTCGGTGGCCTGCTCGTAGGCCTCGAGGATGTCCCACGCCTTGTCGAACTGCTCCTGGGTGGGCGAGAACACCTCGTTGACGATGGCGACCTGGTCGGGATGCAGGGTCCACTTGCCGTCGAAGCCCAGGGTCCGGGCCCGCTGGCAGTAGTCCCGCAGCCCGTCGGAATCCCGGATCTTCAGGTACGGACCGTCGATGACCTGCAGGCCGTTGGCCCGGCCGGCCATCAGGATCTTGTTGAACACGTAGTGGAAGTGATCGCCCGGATACTCCGGGATCTGCACGCCTCCGGTCAGCACCGGCATCTCCATCGAGGCGGCGAAGTCGGCCGGCCCGAAGATGATGGTCTCCAGCCGGGGCGAGGCGGCGCAGATCTCCTCGACGTTGATGAGACCCCGGGCGGTCTCGATCTGGGCCTCGATGCCGATGTGGCCGATGGGCAGCCCGGCCTGGACCTCGGCCTGGCGCAGCACCATGTCGGCGGCGACCACCTGGGCCGCGCTCTCCACCTTGGGGAGCATGATCTCGTCCAGCCGGGACTCGGACTGGGTCACGACCTCGATGATGTCGAACACCGTCCACTTGGTGGACCAGTCGTTCACCCGGACGCAGACGACCTTGTCGCCCCAGTCGCCCTCGAGGATGGCCTGGGCCACCGTCTTGCGGGCGCCTTCCTTCTCCTTGGGCGCTACCGAGTCCTCCAGGTCGAGGAACACCATGTCGACCGGGAGGGCCTGGGCCTTCTCGATGAACCGGGGGTTCGAGCCCGGCACGGCGTGGCACGAACGACGGGGAAGATCACGGGTGCGCTCCGACATGGCGGCGATGGTACGGGCCATCGCCGGTAAATGACCACCCGACCACGAGGGGTGACCGTTGCCGCCGTTTTCTGGCGTCGGTCATCCGACGGCGAGCCAGATCCGAACACCGCTCGGCAATCCCACCCGACGCAGACGCGTCGGGACCGAGCGGAAGGAGAGAGCTTTGCCGCACAACGACATTCCCTCATCGGGCCCCCGGCCCCATCGACGCCGGGCCTGGCGGCTCCTGGCGGTCGGGGTGGCCGGAGCCCTCGCGCTTGGCCTCGCGACGCCCGTGGCCGCCCTGCTGCCCATCCCCGACGAGGCTTCGTACGACCGGCCCGAACCCATGCCGGTCCCGGACGACGGCTACTGGCAGCCTGCGCCCAGCCCGGAGCCGCCCGAGTCGGCCCCGGCCGAGCCGCCAGCACCGGAACCGCAGCCGTCGTACCAGCCCGGGGGCGGCTATGGAACGGAGTACGACACCGGCACCGAATACAACGTCCCGGCCACCGAGAGCGACGCAAGCTCGGGAACCGTGCCTCCGGCGCCTGAGCCCGGTGCAACGGCCGAGGAGCAGGGCCAGATCAGCGAGGAGGAAGCGACCCGGCAGACGGAAGCCGCACTGAATGAAGCGGTGCGGCTGATGAAGCTGTTCAACGACTGCAAGTGGCTCATCGGGACCTCGGAGCCCGAGATCGGGCCTCCCGTGTACCCGTGGGACCGGCTGGAAGAGCTCCGTCGGGACACGAGGGTCGCTGACACCTACCAGATGGCTGGTCCGGACGGAACTCCCGCGAGGATCGGCCCGCTCGACCGACCGGGGGTCCTTCCCGTCCTGCAGATCTTCCAGGAGTTCCACGCCAACCCGTCGAGGGAGCTGCTCTACAGGTCCTTCGGCGACGGCCAGAACCGGCCCATGGTCGACTACATGTTCGAGTCCCTGGGCGGGACGATCACCCCCGACGAGTTCCGGGCGCTGGTCATCCTCCACGAGCTTGCCCACCTGACAGGGGCGCTGGGCGACCACGGAAGCCCGGCGAACTACGCGGTGGGCTGGAAGTTCAGCTCGGACGTCTTCACGAAGTGCATCCGGGGTGACCGGAAGCCCACCGAGCCCGCACCTACCCGACGGGACGACGACGAGTCCGTCAACGATGGCCTTCCGGACACGGACGACGGCTTCTGGGGCTTGGACCCCTCCGGGAATCCCGGGGATCCCGGAGAGTCCGAGGACCCGCAGGGGTTCGACACCGACCTGACCATCCGGGGCGGGGACGGCAGCGTCGTCGAGGGCGGCAACGTCGGCGATCCCAACCTCGAGGAGCCGAACTACGACGACCCGTGCGATCCGTTCTACGACAGCAACCCGAACGGTCTCTGCGGATCCGATCCCGGCGGCTACGGCGAGCCGGATCCCGGTGAGCCCTACGACCCCGGCTACGGCGGCGGCGACTGGGGCGGAGGGGACGACTGGGGCGGCGGCGGAGGCGGCGGTGATATTGCTCGCGGCGATGAGGGCTGCGGGTACTGGGACTTCGAGGACTGCAGCGCCTACTACCTGCTCTACTGATTGCAAGTGCCACTCGAGCGGGGCTGGTCCTGATGGGCCGGCCCCGTCTCGCGTCCGGTCAGAGGTCGGCGGGGATCAGCTGCTCGGTCACCAGGGTCTCGAAGCGGGACGGGTCGCCGACGACGTAGGCCCGGCAGAGCTTGAGGCCCTCGGTGTAGCAGTGGCTGTAGGCCCGCCAGGTGGGGTCGGTCAGGAACGACACCGCCTTGGCCGCCCGGTCGCGGGGAAGCAGAGCCCACCGCTCCAGGTAGGCCACCACGTCGTCGACGGAACGCTGCTGCTCGTGGAGGAGGACGGCGGCGTTGGACCGCACCCACCCCAGCGCCTCGCCCACCTGGGTTACCGACGCCGCGATGTCCGCGTCGTAGCGGATGCCCAGTGCGCCGAGGTGCTCGGCCACGACCGGTTCCGGTCGACGCCCGATCGCCAACTCGATCCCTAGGTCGGCCAGACCCTCGGCCATCACGCACTGCGGGGTGCCGACGAGGAAGATGGTCTCCTCCAGCCAGCGCCGCCGGCGGACCAGCCCCACCTCCTTGCGGGTGTGCTCGGTGTGATGCCCGGGATAGGCCTCATGGGCGACCAGCTGACCGAGCGACAGCGACAGCACCGGCAGATCGAGGTTGATGGCGACCCGGCTCCGCAGTCCGCCTTCGTAGTAGTTGAAGCCGGACCACGGCTTGTTGGTCTCGAAGATCCAGTCGATGTGCTCGCCCTCGGGCAGCCCGAACAGGGTGTCGGTGCGTTCCCGCAGGTCGTCGGCCAGGGAGCGGATGGCGGCCTCGAGCTTGTCGATCGGCACCGCGTGGGCCTCGCGCCAGGCGATGTAGCGCTCGCGCACCGGACCCTCGCCGGGCAGGACCTCGTCGAGCAGCCGATGGGCGTTGGCGAACTGGTCCTCGGGAACCAGTTCGGGCCGGACGCCGTAGCAGGACTCCACCTCGTCCAAGTAGCCGATGCCCTCACCGGCCAGCTTCCGGGCGCTGGTCCGCAGCCCGACCACCTGGGCCCGCAGCCAGCGCCGCCGATCGGCGCCCAGCTCGTCGGCGCCGGAGCCGGCATCGAGATCGCCGATCAAGGCTCCGGCCGCGCCGGCCAGGGCGGCCGGCGATTGGACCGGTTCCGCCTCGACCCGGTGCGCCAGCTCAGGCGGCCCGTAGTAGGCGTCGACGAAACCGTCGACATGCCGTCCCAACCGCAACCCCAACTCCAGATACCGATCAACGATCTCAGCCACGGCTGTCAGTACGCCCCTTGGAGCTTGCGGTGGTCCCAGGTCACGACCCGGGTCGGTTCGATGATCACGCCGAGCCGCTTGGCGCCGGTCTGGTCGAGATAGGGCTGCATCTCCGGTGTCCACTCGCCGATGTAGCGCTCGAACACGCTGCGCCCGATCTCCATCAGCCCGTCGTACTCGGTGACCAGCTCGGCCCGGCCGACGAGCTCGACGCCCATCAGCTCCTCGTAGACGTCCCCGGTCTCGACCAGACAGGTGACCTGGGGGTTGCGTTCGATGTTGCGGATCTTCTGTGACCGCCCGTAGGTCCAGAACGCCGGGCGCTCGCCCACGAAGCCGTACCACATGGCCACGAGGTGGATGCTGCCGTCGTGGTTCATGGTGGCCACGTTCATCGTGTGACGCCCGTTGAGGAACTCACGGGTCTCGTCCTCGGACATGCGGATCTGGTCCCGGCGGCTCATGGGTCGCATTCTGCTGCGCCCACCGCCGCGCCGCTCAACCGACAACGCCGAGGTCACAGCGGCCGCAGCAGCTCCGGGGCGCTGGGACAGCCGATCTTGAGCGGTTCGACCGTGCGGCTGATGCCGGAGGGGTCGAGGACCTCGGCTCCGACCCGCCAGGGATCCGGGTTGAGCCCCACCCGTTGCCGCAGCGCCCGGAAGAGCGGCTCGGGCAACCGCCGCCCAACCCCGACGACCAACCAGATCTCCCGGGCGCCACCGGCAGTGGCCAGCTCGATGGCCGGCTCCGTCCCTTCCTCGGCGACGATGGAACGCTCACCGACGGCCCAGGCCTCGACCAGCAGGACATCGGTGGCCAGGCCCGGGATGCTGCCGCCGACCTCGATGCCCATGTCCGGACGCCGGCCCACCAGCTCGTCGACCAGCGGCGACCAGCCGACCACGCTGACGGTGGCGTCGGTGGGCAGATCGAGGGCCAGGCTCAAGCCCACCTGGTCCGATGCCAGATCTCCCCGGATGGCCCGGGCCTCGGCGAAGGGATCATCGGCCGACAGCAGCCGGGCGCAGGCCCACCACAGCGGACCGACATCGGGATGGCGGTCGATCAGCCGACGGCAGGCCGGAACCAGGCCGAGCGGGTCGTCGGCCAACGCCGCCAACGCCGCCGCGGCCTCGGCCGCCAACTCGGCGTGGGGGAGGTCATCGCTTCGAGCAATCGCCCGCAACCGCTCGATCGGGTGCACTCTGGCGACGGTAGCGCTGCCTCCGGGTAGTTCGCCGGACGCGATGAGGACCAGGCCTGAGCCTGGTCCTCATCGTTGCTACTAGAGCTGGGTCAGGACGACTCATCCATGTCGGGCTGGATGTACGGGCTGTCCGGACCGAAATCCGCAGGCGGCTCGGGCAAGGAGTCGACGTCGATCTCCTCGACGGTCTCGCCGGAGTAAGGGCGGACCTGCGTCAGGTCGTGCCACATGTAGATGGCGCAAACGCCGTCGAGCTCCCGGGACGCAGGTCGCTTCGTCTGCCAGTCGACGACAGCCTTGGCGGTGTTCTTGCCGTAGATGTTGTCGACCTTCAGCCCGTAGCCACCACGGCTGTTGAGAAGCCTCTGCCACACGCCGACGGCGGGGCCGGTGCTCGTGTGCTTCACCCTGCCCGGGTACGTCGGGCCGGCGACCTCGGGAGATTCGTCGGTTGGGTTGTCGGTGGCGGTCACGTTGTCTCTCCTGTCTCCGCCCTGGAAACAGTGGCTTGATCGCCCGCCTGTCTTACACCGTAGTGGAACCACCACGCTGAGTCACTAGGCGCGCTACAGGCCGGGCTTCCAGATCATCAGGTACAGCATGAACAGGAACAGCAGCGTGACGATCATCCCGCCGAGCTCGATCGTCTTCTTGGCTGAGTCGTCCCCCTGGGCCACCCTCTTCTCGGACCGGATGATGAGCCCGTGCACTACTCCGTTCATGGCGATCCAGGTCACGAGGGCCATGCCGACCCAGCCCTGATCCCAATCGGCGATGGTGTCGTCCCGGGCGACCAGGAGCATCCCGAACAGGCCGGCCAGCACGAGTGCCGGGGCGTAGATGCGCTGGCCGTTCTTGGCGCACAAACCGGAGAACTTCCGAACGAGAGTGCTGTCGCTGTCCTGGGCGAACTCGTTGGCCAGGACCGAGTGGACCGAGGCCGGTGCGAACGCCACGACGATCGAGAGGATGTGGAAGAAGAAGAACACCTTGCTCAGCGTGCTGGGGAACACCCCGACCTCCGTAGGAGCTTCGGGCCCGCCGGCGGGGAAGTTACTGCAGCCCCATTCCCGCGCCGTGGTTTCGCCGCGCTACTTTCTGCCGCCGTGGCGACCAATCCCCCTGGTGACGTCCAACTCACGCCCCTCGACGGTGAGGGTCGCCCCTTACAAGAGTGGCTTGTCACCTTTCACCTGGCTGCGGTGATCCTCGACCCGTACACCTACGAGAGCGCCTGGCTGTTGGAGACCGCCGGCCGCGTCCTCGACAACTTCCGGGAAGCGGACTGTCGGGTGGCGTTCGTGGTCACAGCCTCGCCGGAGGAAGCCAAGGAGTTTCTGGGACCGTGGACCCAGCGCATCCTGACCTTCGCTGATCCCGACCGCGAGCTGGTGAAGGGTCTCGGGCTGAACGAGCTGCCGGCCTTCGTCCATCTGCGCCCGGACAGTACGGTGGCCAACGTGGCCGAGGGCTGGGATCCGCTGGAGTGGCGGGAGGTGGCCGTCGGCCTGGCCAAGGACATGAGCTGGTCCCGCCCCCTCATCCCCGCCGCCGGCGACCCCCAGCCCTACGCCGGCTCCCCCGCCGCCGGGTGACCTCCGACCGCTAGCGGACGCCGCCCTTGGTCATGCCGAGGACATCGAGGGCCTTGTCCAGCTGGGCCTCGCTGAGCAGACCCCGCTCGAGCACGATCGCCCGCACGCTGCGCCCGGTACGGATGCTCTCCTTGACCACGTCCGCCGCGGCCTCGTAACCGATGTAGGGGTTCAGGGACGTGCCCAGCGACGGGCTCGACTCGGCGTAGGCCCGGCACCGTTCCACGTCGGCCTCGATGCCGACCACGCAGCGGTCGGCGAACAGCCGGGTCACGTTGGCCAGCAGCCGGATCGACTCCAGCACGTTCCGGGCCATCACCGGCAGGTAGACGTTCAGCTCGAAGTTGCCTTGCGATCCGGCGAAGGCCACCGCCGCGTCGTTGCCGAAGACCTGGGCGCACACCTGGGTGACCGCCTCCGGGAGCACCGGGTTGACCTTGCCCGGCATGATCGACGACCCCGGCTGGAGGTCGGGCAGGCGGATCTCGGCCAGCCCGGCGCAGGGACCGCTGGCCATCCAGCGCAGGTCGTTGGCGATCTTCACCAGCGCCGCGGTCAGGGTCCGCAACAGCCCCGACAGCTCGACCAGTGCATCCCGGGCCCCGTGGGCCGCGAAGTGGTCCTCGGCCTCGGTCAACGGCAGGCCAGTGCGGTCCGCCAGCTTGGCGATCACGGCGGAAGCGAACCCCGGCGGGCAGTTGAGCCCGGTGCCGACCGCGGTTCCACCCAGCGGCAGCTCCCCCATCCGGGGCAGGCTGGACTCGATCCGCTCGGCGGCCTGGCGGACCTGGGTGGCGTAACCGCCGAGCTCCTGGCCCAGCGTGACCGGCGTGGCATCCATCAGGTGGGTGCGCCCGGACTTCACCACCTCGGCGAACTCGGTGGACTTCGCCCCCAGGGCCCCGGCCAGGTGCTGCAGCGCCGGCAGCAGGTCGGTGGAGGCCAGACCGGCGGCGGCCACGTGGATTGCCGACGGGAACACGTCGTTGGACGATTGTGAGGCGTTGACCTGGTCGTTGGGGTGGACCGGGCGCCCGAGACGCTCGGAGGCCAGGCTGGCCAGCACCTCGTTGGCGTTCATGTTGGAGCTGGTGCCCGATCCGGTCTGGAACACGTCGATCGGGAACTGGTCGTCCCATCGACCGTCGGCCACCTCGGCCGCGGCGGCTGCGATGGCTGCGGCGAGATCGGGCTCGATGATCCCGAGGTCGGCGTTCACCTCGGCCGCCGCTCCCTTGATCCGGGCCAGCGCCGCGATCAGGGCTCGGTCGATGGGCCGCCCGGACACCGGGAAGTTCTCCACCGCCCGCTGGGTCTGCGCTCCCCACCGGGCCGACGCGGGAACCCGCACCTCCCCCATGGTGTCGTGCTCGGTCCGAAAGCCTTCATCGTCGATTGCCATCACCGACGACCGTACCCACGCCCGCCCAGCGAAATTGAGATGGGAGCGGTTGCCTGGCAACCGCTCCCATCTCAATTTCGGCTCTTGTGACCTGTCCGTGGGTGATCTGTCGGTCGAGTTCGGCTGGATGCTCACGTGGGGCGCGGGCTTCGCCGGTGGAACGACGCTCCGAGGGATGGTGGCGGAGCGGAGCGGCTTGTTCCATCGCTCTTTGAACGTTT
>DASXTK010000132.1:0-9758 GCA_036505485.1 Acidimicrobiales bacterium | reverse complement strand
GCACCTCGCAAGGGACCGCCAGCCATCATGGAATCGGCCAGCCCCTCTGGGGCTGGCTACATGCCTCGTTGCCCCCCGACAGAGCGGGGGTGGGGCTAGGGGAGGAGGCGGGTCAGGGCGTTGGTGGCGCTGGCGGCGGCGGGGGTGCCGCCCTTCTCGCCGGTGTTGGTTATGGCGACTTCCATGAGGGGGCCGCTCCACAGGGCGGCCTTGGATTCTGCGGCGCCTACGAAGCCCACCGGTAGGCCGATCACCGCGGCGGGGTTGACCTGTCCGGCTGCGTGGAGACGGAGGAGTTCCTCCAGGGCCGTTGGGGCGTTGCCGATCACCCACAGCGCCCCCACCGGGTGGCGTTCGGCGGCTAGGCGGATCGCCGCGGCGGAGCGGGTGCTGCCTGGGGGCGCGAAAGGGACCTCGTCGAGTAGGCACTCAGCCTCGAGACGGGTGATCCCGACCCGCAGCATGTGGGCGTCGCAGATGGTCGGGGCTCCCGCCGCCAAGGCATCCAGAGCGGCCTCGACCGCCTGGGATCCGATCCGCATCGTCGTCGCGTACTCGACATCGGCGGTGGCATGGATCACCCGGGCCACCACCGCCCTCGCCGGCTCCGGCCAGGACGACAGGTCGACCCGCTCGTCCAGGATGCGGTAGCTCTCCTGCTCGATCGGATGAATCGCATCCACGGGACAGACCTCCAGGCAGAGCCAGCAATCGGTGCAGCGGTCGTCGACGACGTCGGGGCGTTTGGGGGCGGGGCGCAGGGCGTCAGTGGGACAGGTGATCAGGCACAGGCCGCACGCGGTGCACGACGGCGCGATCGTGACCGTCACGTGTAGCCCCGCGGGGTGACCATCCGAGAGCCGATCCAGCGGGTGGTCGACGACCCCACGACCACCAGCGACAGCATGTCCACGCAGGGGACCAACTTCTCCCGGGCCTCCAGTGTGCTGCGCAGGATCCGCTGACCCGGCCGCCCCACATCGGTCAACACCGCCAGCGGACACGACGGGGGCCGATGGTCGGCCAGGATGTCCAGCGCCCGGTCGAGCTGCCACACCCGCCGGCCCGAGCGGGGGTTGTAGAACGACACGGCCATGTCCCCTTCGGCCACGGCCACCAGCCGCTTCTCGATCACCGGCCAGGGCGTGAGCAGGTCGGACAAGGACACGGCGGCGTGGTCGTGTCCCAGCGGCGCCCCCAACAGGGCCGCCCCGGCCAGCGCCGCGGTCACCCCCGGCACCACGGTCATCGGGGGGCTGCCGTGGGCTGGGGCCAGCTCGCACGCCAGCGACGCCATGGCATACACCCCGGGATCACCCGAGCACACCAGCGCCACCCGCTGGCCCCGGGCCGCCCGATCGAGGGCTTCGGCGCAGCGGTCGGACTCGGCCCCGATGGGGGAACGCACCAGCTCGTGCTGCGGACCGGTCAGGTCCGCGGCCAGGTCGACGTACGGGCCGTAGCCGATCACCACCTGAGCCCCGCCCACCGCAGCCGCCGCGGCCGGGGTGCGCCAGGCCGGGTCGCCGGGACCCAGCCCGACAACGGCCAGGTGCCCTTCGGGTCCGGCCCGACGGGCGATCGCCACCGTTGCCTCGGCCGAACGCTGCTTGGGCACGACCAGAGTTGCGGACGGTCCAGCCGCGGCCAGGGCGGCGGCCTCGGCCACGCTGGGGGTTCCCACTGCCGCGTCGACCACCGGGCTGGGGTTGGGGACCACGACCTGCGCCAGCCCCTCGGCTGGGAAGGTGCGCAGCTCCACTCCGAGGTTGGCGGCCAACGCCACGATCCCGGGCTCCCGAGCCTTGAGGTCCACGGATGCGATCAGACCGACCGACTGTGGCGCGAGCTCGGCGTCCCGCAGGGCGGTAGCCACCAGCTCTGCGATGCCTGCCGGGTCGGCTCCGGAAGACGACCCCACCCCAACCACCAGCGAGGCCGGCCGCAGGACCACCTCGTTGGGGCCGGGCTCCACCGCACGGTCGGTGATGCGGACTTGCCTCGGTTCGCCGGGCAATGATCCCGACAACGGTGGAATGTCGGGCGGAAGGGGCCAGCGGGACAGCTCGGGGTCGACGGCGACATCGGGGGGCGCGCCGTCCAGCCAGGCCCGGGTGACGCCGGCGATGTCGCCCTCGGCGTGGAAACCGACCAGGGTGTCCAGGGCCGGGAGACCGGCGTCATCGGTGGCGGTGGTGACCACGGGCTCGGCGTCGATCAGCCCGGCGACCTGACGGGCCAGATCGTTGGCGCCGCGATGACCGCCCGCCAGGGCGATGGCCCAGCGGCCGCCGTCGTCGACGCATACCACCGCAGGGTCCTGGTGCTTGTCGACCAGCAGCGGCCCGATGGTCCGGACTGCGATTCCGGTGGCGCAGATCAGCACCAGCCCGTCGACTGCGCCCCACAAGTCCGCCACCCCGGCAGCGAGATCACCGCGTTGGTGGCGGAACGGCAAGCGGTCGGCCAAGGCCGCTCCGGCCGAGGTCAACGTGATGGCGACGACGATCTGGTCGCTCACGAAGCCCCCGGTCCCCAACAGACGAACACGGGGTTCTCGGCCTCCAACCGCAGCGCATCGTCCGGGCCGATGGGTCGGCCCCGGCTGACCTGGAGTTGGACCAGATCGCCCAGCCGATCGGCTGCGGCCACCGCGGTGGCCACCGTGGCGTAGGTGGCCACGACCACGCCGTCGGGACGGAGCCGGGCCAGCACGGCATCGAGGACCTCCAGACCGCCGCCGCCCACGAAGACCCGGTCGGGATCGGGCAGGTCGGCCAAGGCTTCGGGCGCCCGGGCCTCGACGATGGCCACCCGGGTGCCGCGGGCGTTGTCCCGCAGCCGGGCGGCATCGTCGGCTCGGGCTTCGATGGCGAAGACCCGCAGGCCGGGTGCCATCCGGGAAGCCTCGATGGCCACCGAGCCGCTGCCGGCGCCCACATCCCACAGCACACCCACGGGGGGCAGGGCCAGCTTGCCCAATGCCACCGCCCGCACCTCGGCCTTGGTGATCATCCCGGCCCGATGGGCGAAGTCGGCGTCGGGCCCACCCCAGGCCAGACCCATCCCGGCGTCCTGGCCGACGGCATCAGGGACCCGCAACAAGACGACCGACAGCGGATCGAACCCGCCCGCGGCCAGCCCGGCCAGATCGAGCCGGGTCACCGTCTCCTCGGCCTCGCCGAGCTGGCTGCAGAGGTCGACCACCCGGTCGCCGCATCCCGCGTCGAGGAGCGCCTGGCCCAGCATCTGGGGCGGTTGATCCTTGGACACCAACACCGCAACCTTGGGATGAGCCAGGACCGCCGCCACCGCGTGCTCCAGCGGCCGCCCGTGGGCCGAGGCGATCACCGCGTCGTCCCAGTTGCACCCGATCCGGGCGAAGGCCAGGGCGATGGACGAGGGCGCCGGATGGACCCGCAGCCCCGCCTCGCCCAGCCAGATGGCGGCCAGCCGCACCAACCCGAAGAACCCCGGATCACCCGCGGCCAGGATGCACGCCCGCTCGCCGTCGTCCCGGCGTTTGGCCGCGAACCCGAGGACCTCGTCGAGGTCGCCCCACAGCTCGACCGGCTCGCCGGGAAGGTCGGGCGGCAGGGCCGCGAGCTGTCGGGCATGTCCGATCAGCACGTCAGCGCCGCGCAGGGCGGCCTCGGCATCCCGACCGAACCACTGACCGCCATGGAGTCCGACCACGTCCACCGGTTCAGCCATGGGCGATCATCTCCTCGCCCTCGAAGTCGACCATGATCACGTCGACCGCCAACGCTCCGTGGACGTGAGACTCGCAGGCCCGGGCAGCGCGCCGGCACAGTTCGTCCAGCGGGGCCCGGCAGTCGTGGGCCAGGCACACCTCGGCGAAGTGGCGGGCGGTAGCGGTAGCGGTAGCGGCCTCGACCACTGCTTCGGGCGCGTCGGCGGCGACGGCCACCTCGGCCAGCAGCTCGCCGTCGACCTTGGACCGGCGGTAGTGCGTCATCAGCACGCCGGCGGCGAGCTTGGCGATCTTGCCGGCCATGCCCACCCAGGTCACCCGGTCGATCCCGGCGGTGACCGCCCGGCGTAGGGCGATACCGGTGAAATCGCCGACCTCGACGAAGCAGACCGGCGCCAGGTCGGGGAGCAGGCGCTGGGCCGCGCGGTCGCTGCGGCTGCCGGTGGCCAGCACGAGGTGGCGCTGGTCCTGGGCTCCGGCCACGTCCACCTGCTGGACCACGCTGGCCCGATAGCTGGCAGTCGAGAACGGCCGCACGATCCCGGTGGTGCCGAGGATGGAGATCCCGCCCACGATCCCGAGCCGGTCGTTGGAGGTCTTGGCCGCCATGGCCTGGCCTCCCGGAACCGAGATGGTGACGACCAGCGGGTCCGCGGTGATCTCCCGAACCGCCTGGGTGATCATGCGCCGGGGCACTGGGTTGATGGCCGGCGCACCGACCGCCAACCCCAGGCCCGGAAGGGTGATCGTGCCCACGCCGTCACCGCCACGCAGCTCGAGGCCGTCCCCGGCCCCGGCCCCGGCGCCGGCGACCGGCCAGGCCGCTTCGGCAGTGATGTGGGCGCCGTGGGTGACGTCGGGATCGTCCCCGGCGTCCTTGACCACGGCACAGCGGTGGGGATGCGCCGCATCCACGTCCGCGATCGGGAACCCGACCCGTTGACCCGAGGGCAGCGCCACCTCGACCTGATCGGGCGGTGCTCCCTCGACCAGCCATTGGGTGGCGGCCTTGGCTGCCGCCGAGGCGCACGTGCCGGTGGTCCAGCCCTCCCGCAGCCCTTTGGCCTCGGCGACTTCGGGCGACAGCGGCGGTTCGTGGGTGGGGGGCACGTCAGTGGGTCCGGCGGGCGGAGGCGCGTCCCGAGGTGGAACCGGCGGTCGAGCGGAGGCGATACGCGGTGGTGTACGCCGGCGAGTAGAGGTGGCTGCGGCGTTCCTCGTCGGGTCGAGTCGCCAAGGCCTCGCCCACCAGGACCAGGGCGGTCATGGTGGCGCCGGTGGCCCGCAGATCATCGGCCAAGGATCCGACGGTGGTTCGGACGAGCTGCTCGTCGGGCCAGGTGCCCCGCACCACGATGACCGCGGGCGTGTCGGGCCGGTAGGCCGAGTCGGGACCCAACAGCTCGGCCTGCAGCTCGTCGGGCCGGGCCGCCGACAGCAGCACGGCCATGGTGGCGCCGTGCCGAGCGAAGGCCGCCACGCCCTCGTCCGGCGGCATCGACGCCGAGGTCCGTCCGGCCACCCGGGTGACCACGAGGCTCTGGCTGATGCCGGGGATGGTCAGCTCCCGTCCGGCCAGGGCCGACGCGGCGGACACCGACGACACGCCGGGCACCACCTCCCAGCTGCGCCCGTTGGCATGACACCAGTCGATCTGCTCCTGGATGGCGCCGTAGATGGACGGGTCGCCGGAATGGAGCCGGACGATCGCGGTCGCGTCGTCGTGCTCGGCGTAGACCGCCAGGACGTCCTCGAGGGTCATGGTGGCCGAGTCGTAGACCGTCGCGCTCGGGACGCAGTGGTCCAGCACCGCCTCGGGCACGAGCGAGCTGGCCCAGATCACCACGTCGGCCTGGGCGAGCCGCTGGGCTCCCCGCAGCGTGATCAGGTCCGCGGCCCCCGGCCCGGCCCCGACGAAGCTGATCATGCGCCGCCTTCCCGGGCCGGGACGATGACGGTGGCCAGATAGCTGGCCGGGCCGTCGGCCAGGTCGGCGAGGGGTCCGATGCGTTCGCCGGTCATGCCGAGGAGCTCGCCGGCCACCGCCCCGTCGAGTCGTCCCGAGGCCCGTGCCGCCTCGGCCAGCTCAGGGAGGCGTCGGCCGCCTTTGTAGAGGATGACGGTGCGGGTCGGGTCGGCCAGCTCGTCGGCCAGATCGTCGTCGTCCAGGGCGGTGCGCACGCTGAGCCGCTGGCGCTCGTCGACCAGGGTGGTGCCGGTCCGGGCGGCCAGCGATTGGAACGCCATGATCCCCGGCACCACGTCGACCACGGACTCGGGCCGGCGTTGGCGCACCGCATCGGCCAGGGCCGAAAAGGTCGAGTACATGAGCGGATCGCCCAGGGTGATGAACGCCACCTCCTCGCCGGCGTCGAGATGGGCAGCGACGTCGATCGCGATCTTTTCCATGGCCTCGGCCCGGGCCTTGGGATCGGGGTGCATGACGAACGGCGCCCGTTCGATCCGGATATCGGGGGCGGCCTGGCGCACGATCGTCTCGGCCCGGCCGACGGCATCGGGTGCGGTGGCCGGAGCCACGACCCGGTCGGCTCGGCGCAACGCGGTCAGCGCCCGCACGGTCAGCAGGTCGGGGTCTCCGGGACCGACGCCCACGCCCACCAGCCGGCCGGGCTGGGGTGCCTCGGCCACGGTCGTCGGCGCCTCGGAGGCCGTGCGGGCCACCACGGCTTCGACCGCGGCCCGGATGACGTCGGCCTCGGACCGCCGGCTGGCCGCGGCCGAGGCGGTCAGGGCCCGCTTCAGATGATCGGGCAGGTACACCGAAGTCTTACGCACCCACGTAGGGTACAACGTAGGGCAGGCCCCCTTCCTTCACAGAACGCATGCGGTCACGAACTGTTCGACCGCGGAGGGGTCGCCGCCGGGGTGGTGGTGGAGGTAGGTGGCCAGGAGGGTGGCGGTGGCGAAGCCGTCGGAGCGGGTGCCCCAGCGGCTGGTCAGGTCCAGGGCGGTGCCCGGCGGGTCCACGGTGGAGTAGTGGAACTCGTGGCCGCGCAGTTCCGTCCCCACATCGCCGACCGGGGCCGGGCCGGTGAGACGGGCGGTGCGGTAACCGAGGCTCAGCCGGTCGGTCATGTGGGCGTCGGCCGGAACGACCCCGGCCATCGGCGTCCCGTCGAGACTGCGGCACAGCCACAACAACCCACCGCACTCGGCCCAGATCGGCAGACCCGCCGCCGCCCGCGTCCGAACCGAGGCCAGCAGCGGTTCGTTGGCCGACAGCTCGGCGGCGTGGACCTCGGGGAATCCACCCCCGGCGACCAGGCCGGACACGTTGTCCGGCAACGCAGTGTCCCGACCGGGATCGAAGGGCACCACCTCGGCGCCGGCCGCGGCCAGGGCATCGAGGGTGTCGGTGTAGGTGAAGCTGAACGCAGGACCGGCGGCAACCGCGATGGCGACCCGCCGGCCTTCCGGCACAACCCGGGTGGGCAGGCGTACGGGCCCGACGGGGACCGTCGGCGCCGAGCGGGCGAGCGCGAGCACAGCGTCCAGGTCGATGCGGTCGGCGATGGCGGCGGCCAGGCGGTCCAACGCCACGGCGACGGCGTCCGCCCGTTCGACCACGGGGACCAGGCCGAGGTGCCGATCCCGCCAGGTCAGCGCGTCGTCCCGCCGCAGCGCCCCCACGACGGGGATGCCGAGCGGCGCCAACGCTTCCCGCAACAGGATCTCGTGGCCGACGGACCCGACCCGGTTGAGCACCACCCCCGCGACCCGCACCGAGGTGTCGAAGGCGGCGTAGCCCGAGACCAGGGCGGCCACCGAGGTGGACATCGCCGCGGCGTCCACGACCAGCAGGACCGGGGCATCCAGGAGCCTGGCCACATCAGCGGTGGACGACGGCGCCCCGTCGCCGGCTCCGTCGAACAGCCCCATGACCCCCTCGACCACCAGGATGTCGGCGTCGGCGCCGGCCCGTCCGGCCAGCGGGAGGATGGCATCGGTCCCACACAGCCAGGCGTCGAGGTTGCGGGGCGGTCGTCCGCAGGCCAGGGCGTGATAGCCGGGATCGATGAAGTCGGGTCCGACCTTGGCCCCAGCCGCCCGGTGACCGGTCCGGCGCAGCGCGGCCAGCAGACCGGTGGCCACGGTGGTCTTGCCCACCCCCGAGTGGGTGCCGGCGATCACCAGCCGGGGCCCGAGGGAGGAGGTCACAGTGCCCTACGTTATGCCACCCGTTGGCGGAATCACTGCTACGGTCCGCCCACCATGACCACCGCTATGAGCCCCCGGCCGCTGCCCGACGGCGCGAGCGAAGGTCTCCTCCTGGTCGGTCACGGGTCGCGCTCGCCCGCGAGCGAAGCGGAGATGCAGGCCCTGGGCGATCAGGTGGCGGCTGCACTGCCCGATGTCGCCGTCGACGTCGGCTTCCTGGAGATGACCGACCCGCCCGCCGGCCCGGTCCTGGACCGGCTGGTGGCCCACGGCTGCAAACGCATCGTGGTGCTGCCGCTGATGCTGCTGGCCGCGGGTCACGGCAAGAGCGACGTGCCGGCCATCGTGATCGAGGGTCGGGAGCGCCATCCCCACGCCGACATCGTCTTCGCCAGCCCGCTGGGCGTGTCCCATGAGCTGGTGGCCGTCCTGGGGGATGCGGTCGGGCGCCGGGGCGGGAACGGTCTGCCGCTCGTCGTCGTGGCTCGCGGTACGTCCGATCCCGACGCCAACGCCGAGGCTCACCGCGCGGCCCGCCTCATCGCCGAGTGGACCCAGGCATCGTTCCTGCACGTGGCCTTCACCGGCGTGACCTGGCCGCTGGTCCCCGAGGGTCTCGACGTCGCCCACCGGCTGGGCCAGCACCGGGTGTCGCTGGTGTTCTGGTTCCTCTGCAACGGCCGGCTGATCGAACGGGCCCGCCGGGACATCGCCGCGTTCACCGAGCGCACCGGGGTGGACGTGCTCGATGCCGGCTATCTCGGGCCCGACCCGCGGGTGGTGCCGGTCGTGGTGGAGCGCTACCACTCCGCCCTCGACGGTGCGCCGCCGGTGTACTCGTGTGACAACTGCGCTCACCGGGTGGCGTTCCCAGGCCTCGAGGATCGGGTCGGCCAACCCCGCGGCGTGGGCCATTCCCACCTGGCCGAGGAACACCGCCACCACGGTCACGCCCACACGCACAGCCACTAGTCGCCGACCTGTGATTTCCTGTGACCCGCATGGCTGGGGCCAGGGGTGGGGACACGACGTGCTACCGCATCGCCACGGCGGCGATCACGTTGGCGATCCTGGCCGTCGGGATCCGGGCCGCCCACAACGGTTGGCTGCCCACCGGCGACCAGGGGTTCTACGCCCTGCGAGCCCACGACGTCTTCAGCGATCATCCACCGCTGCGGGGCATGGCGTCGTCGGTGTCCATCGGCACCGGCGCTGAGGTCAGCCATCCCGGCCCGCTGCAGTTCGACCTGCTGGCCGTTCCGGTGGCGCTGCTGGGCATCGGAGCCGGCACCGCCGTCGGTGTGGCTGGGCTCAACGCTCTGTCGGTGGCCACGCTGGGTTGGCTGATCCGCCGGCGGGCCGGACCTCTGGCCGGGACGGCCGCGGTGGTCGCCGTAGGCGGCTTGGCCTGGGCCATGGGCAGCGCGCTGCTGTTCGACCCGTGGGGTCCGTACATGGCCATGCTGCCGTTCGCCCTGTTCCTGGTGGCGGTGGCCATGGCGGCCGGCGGTGACCTGGTCGCGCTGCCGATCGCGGTGGTCGCCGGGAGCGTGGCGCTGCAGGCCCATTCGAGCTACGCCGCGCTGGTCCCGGGGCTGACCCTCGTGGCCGTAGCCGGCGCGGGGTACTGGCTGCGGCGCGACCGCCGGGCCGACCGGGCGGCCTGGCTCTGGGTTGGGGTGACCGTCATGACGGCGGTGGTCTGCTGGGCCCAACCGCTCTATCAGCAGCTGACCGGGGACCCCGGGAACCTGACCGCGTGGTTCCGGTCGACCAACGAGATTCCTCCGGGAACGGTGGGGCTGGGGGACAGCGTGGTCGCCACCGCCAGCATCACCGGCCATCCGCCGTGGTGGTGGCCTCC
>DASXTK010000131.1:0-21844 GCA_036505485.1 Acidimicrobiales bacterium | reverse complement strand
TGACCCCGCCGCCGAAGGTGAGGATCAGGGCCCCTTGGAAGCCGCGGGCCAGCCGTCCGGCCAGGACGGCGCCGGGCGAGCCGCGTTCGAACGCCGCGGCCGGGCCGATTATCTCCATGAGCGCCCGGTAGCCCTCGACGGAGAACTCGGTGCCGAAGACCTTGGTGGCGCTGGAATCCGCGGGGTTGGCGCCGGCCTTGGACTCCGCCGCCGCGGCCACCTTCCAGTTGAGCAGCTTGAGCACCTCGAGCTTGGCGTGGACCCGGGCCAGGCTGAGCTGCACCCACTCCTGGTCGATGACCCGGCGTCCGTCGGCCAGCTTGGTCTCCGACGCCCAGGTCACGACGTCCTCGTAGGTCTTGGAGAACATGCCGGACGGGGCCAGCGACACCCGCTCGTAGTTGAGCTGGTTGATGATCAGGTCCCAACCCCGGTTGACGCCGTAGACGATGGCGTCGTCGGGCACCCGCACCTCGTCGTAGTAGGTGGTGTACGTCGAAGCGTTCACCATCGTCTCGATCTTGGTGTAGGAGAATCCCGGCGACGAGGTCGGCACCAGGAAGATGCTGATGCCCTTGTGCTTGGGGGCGTCGGGGTCGGTGCGGGCCGCCAGCCAGATGTAGTCGGCGTAGCTGGCCAGCGAGGTGTAGATCTTCTGGCCGGTGATCACCCACTCGTCGCCGTCCTTGACCGCGGAGGTCCGCAGCGAGGCCAGGTCGGTGCCGGCGGTGGGTTCGGTGTAGCCGATCGAGAAGTGGAGCTCTCCCCGGAGGATCTTGGGGAGGAAGAACTCCTTCTGCGCCTGGGATCCGTATTCCTGGATGGTCTTGCCCACCGTGTTGATGGTCAGGAACGGGATCGGCGCCCCGGCCCGCCAGGCCTCGTCGATGAAGATCATCTGGTCGAAGTCGCCTCGGCCCTGGCCGCCGAACTCGACCGGCCAGCCCAGCCCGAGCCAGCCATCGCGGCCCATCTGGCGCACTGCGGCCAGACAGTTCGGCCCGCCGGATTCGCCCTTGGCGATCTCCTCGAGCACCGGCGGTGTCATCAATTCAGCGAAGTAGGCCCGCAGGGTTTGCCGTAGCTCGTCCTGTTCGGGTGTGAACGCGATCTGCATTCGAGGTGTCCTGTCCCCCTCCAAAATTGAAACGCGTTTCAAATCTAACGCCGCGTCAGGTTGCTGTCCACGCACGGGATCCGAGAGGTGTGACCAGGAATTCTTACCCGAAGTAATCCTTCCGGTAACTTTTCCTTGACACGGTCGCATCCGGGGCCGCATTCTGCCCCGGGGGACACAGTTGGGGGATCTGATGCGACACGCGGCGGGGACGCGGCGCGCCTTCGTGGCGGTTGTCGTGGGGCTTCCATTCGCCCCCGCGACAGACCACACCACAAGGAGAATGCCCATGGGCAAAGTTTCACTGAGGCGGCCAGCTCACATAACGAGTCGGCTTGGCCGACGCCGCACAGGGCGGCAGGGCGGGGTCGGGCGGAGGGTGGTCCTCGCCGGAGGCGCGGTGCTGGCAGCAGCCACCGCGTCGTTCGTGGGTCTGCCGACCTCGTCGGCCGACCCCGGCGATTTCCCCATCAGCCAGAACGTCACTGCGAACACGCATCTGGCCAAGCTGAACCGGGACCTCACCAACACCGGAACCTTCAGCGGCACTGTCAACCTCGTCACCGGCAACCTCACGGGCGACCTCGCCCTCGGGGCGACCGAGACCGAGCTGGAGCTGATCGGCCTGCCGTTGGCCAAGGTCGGGGTACAGGTCGTGCCCACCGGCCCGACCGTGGGACACGTCGACTTCTCCACGTTCGCGGTCACCAACCACGCGGACTTCAACATCAAGATCGTGTACGTGAAGCCACTGGGCCTGTTCAACATCGTGGGGAAGAACTGCCAGACCAGTTCGCCCGTGTCGTTGGACATGACCGGGACCATCGATCCGGCGACCCTCACGACGACTCTCGCGGGCGAATTCGAGATTCCTCAGTTCGCCAACTGCGGGCTCGCCACGATCGGTCTGAACCTGCTGGTTCCCGGACCAGACAACACCTTCAGCTCGGTGGCGACACCGGCCTGATCGTCTAGTGCGTCGTTCGGGCCGGGGCGGTTGCTGTCGACACCCCGGCCCGCCGGCTCTCTGGCACCTCTATATGGCGGCGCTTCGCGACAGCTAGGTGGTCAGGCCATATCCTCGGCTGCGTGCGCATCACGGCCAAGGTCGACTACGCGGTTCGAGCCGTCATCGAGCTGGCCGCGGCCGATCCGCCCCAGGTCAAGGGGGAGCAGCTGGCCGAACGGCAGAGCATCCCGCTCAAGTACCTGGAGAACATCCTGGCCGACCTGCGCCGGGCCGGACTGGTGGCCAGCCAGCGGGGAGCCGACGGCGGCTACCGGCTGGCGTTGCCCGCGGCGTCGATCAACGTGGCCGACATCATCCGCGCCGTGGAGGGACCGCTGGCCGACGTGCACGGCACCTCGCCCGAGACCCTCGACTACCCGGGTCCGGCTCGGTCGCTGCGCCAGGTCTGGGTCGCCACCAGGGCCGCGCTGCGGGCGGTCCTCGAAGAGGTCACCATCGCCGACATCGCCAACGACTCTCTGCCGGCGGCCCTCGACGACCTCCTCACCGACCCGGAAGCCTGGTCCCGGCGCCGAGCCACGCCTACCCGCTGAACCAACCAGGGCTGGGTTGTTTGCCGGGTTTGGGGTCCGCGGAACGGCGGACTCGGTTGAGGTGAGAGCCCGCGCGCTAGCGTTGACCCCCTATGGCCCGGCGGATAGAGATCGAGCTGACAAGCGACCGCGGCGATGGAACCTGGACGTGGCGCGCCGCAGGGGCGCGTCAGCCCAAGGGAACCATCGACTCCGGCCTGCTCCCGCCGGATTCAACCGTTGGCAGCATCCACAAGGTCGAGGTCGAGGGCTTCCTCGACGGCCTGGCCATCACCGCGGTGATCCCGCCCAAGGCCACCAAGGCCGAGCCCGAGCGCATCGAGCTGCTGACTCGCCGTTCCGAGGGTCCCCTCGTGACCGCGCGGGTGTCGCGTTCGCCGCGCGGCGACGGTCCGGGTCGGGGCCGCCGCAGCGATCGTGGTGAGCGGGGCGAGCGCAGCGACGGGGATCGAGGCGAGCGCCGCGACCGCAGCGACCGGGCCGATCGTGCCCGGGGGCCGCGCCGCACCCGGCCGGACGACCGAGCCCGGTCGTCCGAGGATCGACGCCGGGAGCGGCCGAGCACCCCACCGCCCGATGCCAAGCCCAAGCCCCGACGGTTGCGGCCGGGCAAGACCCACCGCACCGCGCTGCTGGAGTCCCTGCCGGCCGAGCAGCGTCCGATCGCGGAGCAGCTGCTGCAAGGCGGCATCCCCGCGGTCCGTCTGGCCATCGAGAAGCAGAACGAGAGCCTCAAGGCCGAAGGCAAGCAACAGGTCAGCCCCGAACCCTTGCTCGAGGTGGCCGAGAAGCTGCGCAACCGGGCCCAGACCGCGGTGTGGCGCGACCGGGCCGAGGCCGCGCTGGCCCACATCGAGGACCTCGACCTGCGCGACCTGCGCTCGGTGGTCAACGCCGCCGGCGATGCCGGTCGTGACGCCGAGGCCCGTGAGCTGGCCGACCGCCTACGGGAGTCTCTGGTCGGCCGAGTCGAGACCGAGCAGGCCGCCTGGGTGGCCGAAGTGGACGAGAACCTGCGCGAGGGCCGGGTGGTGCGGGCCCTGCGGCTCAGCTCCCGTCCGCCCAAGGCCGGGTCGCCGCTACCGCCCAACCTGTCCCAGCAGCTGGTCGAGGCCACCAGCGCGGCGCTGACCAACGAGACCGGCCCCCAACGTTGGTCGACGGTGCTCGACGCCCTGGCCTACTCCCCCATCCGCCGTCGTGTGGTGCCGGAGTCCCTGCCGACCAAGCTCGGCCCCGAGCTCCGCTCGCTGATCGAGCGCATGGCCGACCGCCTCCCCGAGATCGCCCACATCTTCGACATCAAGCCCGGACCCCCGGCCCCGCGCGAACGCACGCGCCGAGGCCCGAAGTCCGGCAAGCCGTCAGACTCCAAGCCGAGGCCCCCCAAGCCGCCGAAGCCGGACACCGCCAAGGCCAAAGCGAAGCCGAAGGCCGAGGCACCGAAGGCAGCCGAAGCCGAGACCAAGCCAGAGGCCGAGGAGCCGAAGGTCGCCGCGACTGAGGAAACCGAGGCCACGTCGGCGGAGGACAAGGTCGAGGCGCAGGCCCCGGTCCCCGAGGCCGAGGAGCCGAAGGTTGCCGAGGCCGCAGCTGACCCGGCGCCGGCTGACGCGGAGGCCGCGACCGAGGAGGCCGAGGTCGCTGAGGACAACATCGAGGCTGAGGCGAAGCCGGATGATGCCGCAGCCGCCGAGTCGGACGACGAATCGGATGACGCCACCACCGAGACGGCCGCTGAGGGCCAGCCCGGCCCCAACGGGCATTCGGAGCCGGTGACAAGCTCAGCAGCCTCCGACTGATCCCGGCGTAGGAGTTGCGCGGATAGGTCACCTCTGCTCGAACTCGCCGGCAGAGCCGGCGAGAGGGCGAACAACCTTGCTTCCAGGGAGCTTCGCTGTGGGGAGTGCTCGGCCGCCAAATAGCCACGCGTGGGCTGGACGGACGGGCCTATCCGCTCAGCTCCTTATCTGACGGGGCGTCAGATTTATCAGTAGCCTCCTTGCATGATCTCCACGGTGGTCTGGGGTACCGGGAACGTCGGCCGCGCGTCCATCCGTGCCGTCGAGGCCCAGCCGGCGCTGAAACTCGCGGCTGTGCTCGTCCACAACCCCGACAAGGTTGGGCGCGACGCGGGCGATCTCGGCGGGCTCGACCACGAACTGGGCGTCGCGGCGACCGATGACATCGAGGCGGTGTTGGCCGCCAGCCCGCAGGCCGTGGTGTACGCGGCGTCGGGGGACATCCGCCCCGACGAGGCCATCGCCGACGTCGTCAGGGCGATCCGAGCCGGAGCCGTGGTAGTCACCCCCGCGGTCTACGCGCTCTACGACCAGCGCAGCGCCCCGCCGGAGCTGCGGGAGCGGGTGTTGGCCGCCATCGCGGCCGGCGGCGGCTCGCTGTTCGTCTCCGGCGTCGACCCCGGCTGGGGCAACGACGTGCTGCCGCTGCTGATCAGCGGTCTTGGCACGACGGTCGACGTGATCCGCTGCCAGGAGATCTTCGACTACTCCACCTACGACCAGGAGGCTTCGGTCCGGTTCCTGGTCGGCATGGGCCAGCCCATGGACTACATGGCGCCGATGATCGCACCGACGGTTCCGACCATGGTGTGGGGCGGGCAGATACGGCTGATGGCCCGGGCCCTGGGCGTCGAGCTCGACGAGATCCTCGAAACCCTGGATCGCCGGCCGCTCGACGAGTCGGTGACCACCAAGACGATGGGCGAGTTCGAGGCCGGCGCCCAAGGCGCGGTCCGGTTCGAGGTGCAAGGCATCGTCGAGGGCGAACCCCGCATCGTCATCGAGCACGTCACCCGCATCCACCCCTCGTGCGCCCCGGACTGGCCGACGCCGCCCGACGGCGACGGGGCGCATCGCGTGGTCATCGAGGGTCGCCCGCGCATCGAGGTCACGGTCGAGGCCACCGACGAGGGCGGCAACCGGGCCGCCGGCGGGAACGCCACCGCAGTCGGCCGGCTGGTCAGCGCCATCGACTGGCTGGTGGACGCGGAGCCCGGGCTCTACGACGCCCTCGACATCCCGCTGCGCCCCGCCGTCGGCAAACTCGGAAGGAGACAACCGTGAACATCGACATCCCCGAGGGCAAGGACGCGATCACCTACGTGTGGGGCGAGATGGTCCCTGGCATAGGTGTCGCCGCGTCGAACTTCTCCTTGTCGGTGTACGCCAACACCACCCTCGGCCTCCGCGAGTTCGAGGCGGCGCGGCTGCGGATCGCGCAGATCAACGGGTGTCTCTTCTGCCTCGATTGGCGGACCGAACGGGACGGAGAGAAGGTCGAGGACGAGTTCGCCGACGCGGTGACCCAGTGGCGCAGCACCGACGTCTTCGACGACCGCACCCGGTTGGCTGCCGAGTACGCCGAGCGGTACGCCCTGGATCATCACCGTCTCGACGACGAGTTCTGGACTCGCATGACCGCGCACTACAGCCAGCGCGAGATCGTGGAGCTCAGCATGAGCATCGGTTCCTGGCTGGCGTTCGGCCGGCTCAACCACGTGCTGGGCCTCGACACCGTGTGCGCGCTGCCCGGGCACTGAGCCACCCGGCGAAAGGGTCCCCTAGCGGGTGCGAGGCGTTATCACCGAGTCGAGGTCGCCTCGGCCGCGGTAACGGCCGGTGGTTGCGTCTTCGTCCCAGCGGGCCCCGCAGCTCTGGCACGTGCACGAGTCGACGTGGACCGACCCGAGGTACAGCCTCTCAACCTCGTAAGCGTCGCAGAAAGGGCATTGCAAATGCCCAGGGTTGTCGCTCATCGGATGGTGGCCCCAGCTCCCGTTCCGAACAGCCGTCTGTAGTCCATGGTCGGTTCGACTCTGGCAGCATAACGAAGGTTGCGTTCTAGTGGTCTGCGGTCGCGTTGCACTTCTGGAACCTCTTTGCACTCACTGTGCGAGGACTCAGGGGGTCTGAGTAGGGTGACCGGCCATGGCCGTCGAATTCGAACAACGCGGACCCTTCGCCATCGCGACGATCAACCGTCCCGAGGCCCGTAACGCCGTCAACGGAGCGGTGGCGCAGGGCATCGAGGCCGCGATCGACCAGATCGAGGAGAACGACGACATCTGGGTCGGCATCGTGACCGGCGTTCCCCCGGTGTTCTGCGCCGGCGCCGATCTCAAGGAGATCAACGCGGGCAATGCTGCCAGCCTTGCCACCCAGCGGGGCGGGTTCGGCGGCATCGTGCAACGGGAGCACAGCAAGCCGATCATCGCCGCGGTCGACGGCCCGGCGCTCGCCGGTGGCACCGAGATCGTGCTGTCGTGCGACCTGGTCGTGGCCTCGACCACCGCCACCTTCGGCATCCCCGAGGTGAAGCGTTCGCTGGTCGCCGCGGCCGGCGGGCTGTTCCGGCTCCCCCGCAAGATCCCGGTCAACATCGCCATGGAGCTGGCGTTGACCGGCGATCCGATCGACGCCACCCGGGCCCATCACTTCGGCCTGGTCAACCGGCTGGTGGAGCCGGGCGAGGCCCTCGATGCCGCCATCACCCTGGCCGAGGCGGTGTGCGCCAACGCCCCGGTGGCCGTGCGGGAGACCCGCAAGATCGTGCTGGAGGCCACCAACGCGCCCGACGACATCGGCTGGAAGATGTCCATCGAGGGGATGGCCAAGGCCATGTCCAGCGAGGACTTCTCCGAGGGCCTGACCGCCTTCATCGAGAAGCGCCCACCCCAGTGGAAGGGCCACTAGCCCCTCGTAGCTAGCTGTCCTGCAAGGGGCGGTGGACCACGATCGCTCGGGCTACCAGGCCGAACGACTCGAAGAAGTTCTTGGTCGACCGGTCGCCGGGCAGGGCCAGGCTGTCCACACCGAAGCAGCCCTGCTCCCGGCACCAGCCCAGCAGATGGTCCATCAGGACCTCGCCCACGCCGACGGCACGCGCCCCCGGATCGACGTACAGGTCCTCCAAGACCCCCAGCCGGCCCCCGTCGGCCAACGTCTCGACGTGGGCGACGCCGTAGCCGAGGGGGGTGTCGTCGAGGAGTCCCAGCACGACCAGGTGATCGCGCGCCTCGAGGGCTGCGGCCAGCGACGCCCGGACGTCGGCGCCGCGGCTCTCCCGCCGCATCCACACCAGCCCGCCCTTCTGCTCCCGCTTCTCGGCGATCGCGGCCTCGGCCAGGGGCACGAGGACCTCGAGATCGGCGACGCCGGCCACGCGGGTCGACTCGTGTGGCGTCATGCCTGGAGCTGGACCACCTTGTTGAGGATGGTCTTGCGCCCGCGGTGCGCGGTCTCGTAGGCCCGTACCGCCTCCAGCTCCTCGGTCGACAGGCTGGGCAGCCGGTTGATCACCTGGGACGCTGACAGGCTGTCGTAGTCCGGGATGGCCAGGTCGTCGACGCCAGGTGAGTCGGCGGTCGCCGCAGCCGACTCCGCAGCCGACACCGTGGCCCGACTAGGACGAGCCGCAGGGCGGACGCGGCGGGTCGCCTCGGTGTCGTCCTCCTCCGCGATCACACCCATCATCTTCAGGAAGTCGACCGCCTGGGTCCCCACGACCTGAAGCTGACGCTCCAGCGCCTTGCGGCCCTGCTGCAGCGCCATGCCGCCCAGCCACTCGGCGTTCTTGACGTGGACCTTGCCCTGGTCTGCCAGCTTGGGAAGCAGGGCCGGGCCATCGAGCAGGATGCCGATCGGTGCGTAGCGCACGATGTCCATCACCTTGGTGACGAACTCGCCCAGTTCGAGCTCGGCTTCGGCGCCGGTGGGCGCGGACTCGCCGGAACCGTTGGTGTCCGACGCGGATCGGTGGTGGTTCGTCTCGTGCGCTCGGTCGGTCATACGCAGTCAGTGCACAGCATCTGATCGGGATCGGCCAACTGACTCGGGTGCTTGACCAAGAAGCAGGACTGACACACGAACTCGCCGGGCCGCCGGGGCTGGATGCGCCCCGAGCCGTCGCTGCGATCGTCGGGTTCGGGCTGCCCCTCGTCCTCTTCGTCGTCGTCTTCGTCGGGTTGGGCCGCGATGCGGTCCTTCAGGATCGTGTCCAGATCGGCTTCGACGTCGTCGTCGGAGACGTCGTCATCGTCGTCTTCTTCTTCTTCGTCCTCGTCGCTGCTGCGACGCTTGGCCTTGGCCGGAGCCGGTGGCTTGACCACCGGCACGACGACAGCCTCTTCTTCCTCTTCTTCGTCGTCGGCGGCGGTGAAGTCGTCGTCATCGACGAAGGCGTCGTCCACGGCGTCGTCCTCGACGAGCTCCTCGTCGATCTCCTCCGGGACTTCTTCGAAATCATCCCCATCGGGCGCTTCGACGTCGGATAGTTCTTCGTCAGCCATCGTTTCCCTTCACGGGTCGGCCCTCGGGGGCCGGATGATAGGCAGCGCGGCCCGCCTTCGTGTGTATTCCGCGATGCGTAGTTGTGGGTCGAGTGGCCGGACAGGGTAGCGACCTTGCGACCTAGATCAACGCGAGGCCCGACGTTGTTCTGCCCTGCGCTCGGCCTCGAGCCGCTCCAGCTGTGCCCCGGCGGAATGGTCGGCGAAACACATGGCTTCAGCCAACGCTCGATGCCCGGCTTTTTCGGCTATGAGCACATGCATCTGCTGGGCCACCGACCGGTAGGCCGGGTGGCCCTGAGGGGTGGTGCGCAGCTCGATGAGATGCATGGCCTCACGGGCGTTCATCTGCATCACGAAGCGGATTCGGTAGGCCAGAGCCACCGCGTACGGCGCCTGAGCCGGGAACTGATCGGCCAGCGCGTCGTACAGATCGGCGGAACGGGTCATCGCCTGATCGAACTCGTCGCCGAGCCCCGCGGCGTCGACCTCGGCCGGCCGGGAGTAGCCGTGCCCGGGCGCCAGGGTCTGCCACTCGATGGTCAGCATGCGGTGCCGCTGCAGGTCGCGGAAGGCGCCGTAGTCGGCCAGGACGTCGAACCGGTAGCCGGTGCGCTCGAAGGCTCGCCCCGGCCGATGCCGGCGGTTGGTCCGCTCACCCACGTAGGCCCGGATCACCGCCAGCCGCTCCTCGACGGTCATGGCCCGGACCCGGTCCTCGATCTCGGCCTCGGACCGGTCCGTGCACGGGTAGAGCATGGAGGCGACGGTCTTCACCTCGCCGTCGGGATCCCAGTCGACCAGCTGCACCCCGATCTCGTCGTCGGGCGCCACCAAGGTCTCCTCGGTCGCATCGAGGTCGTCGGCGAACAACCGCTCGGCCAGCGCCGCCACCGCGTCGCGGGTTCCCGAGAGGTAGGCGCTCGCCGCCACCCCCCGCTCGGCGATGTCGACCCGTTTGAGGAAGCTCGGGATCACCTTGCGCAGCTCGGTCAGCATCAGGTCGGCGTAGCTGCGGGCCTCCGGCAACGGATGGGCCCGCATCCGCAGCAACAGGGCCTCATAGGCCTGCCCCGTTCCGTAGATCCCGACATTCGACAGCGTGGCCGCGGGCAGGACCCCGCGGACGGCGTCGAGAGCCTTGGCCCGGATGGCCTGGCGATGGACGAAGTCGCTGTCGCCGGGCTGCTTGGGGACGTTCTCCCGGAAGAACTCCACCATGGTCGCGGTCATCTCGCTGTACGTGTCGAACAGCCGATCGAGGTCACCCACGTAGCGCAGACCCAGGGGGCTGGCCAGGATGTCGGGCTCGCGGTAGTAGCGGTAGCGCCCGTCGAGCCGGGAGTCGTAGGTGATGTACCGGGTCGATTGTTCGAGGTAGGACATCAGCCGGCCCCACTCGAGCACCTTGGTGAGCAGGTTGGACGCCTGCTCGCACGCCAGGTGCACCCCACCCAGCTGGGCCACCGAGTCGTCGCCGTACTCGAAGAAGACCTTCTCGTAGAGCTCCTCGGCCCGCTGCAGGCCGACGGTGGCATCGATGGAGGTGTCGCCGCTTATGTCCAGGTCGACGACGAACTCGTCGAGGAACAGACGCCGCAGGCTCTTGGGCGAGCGCGAGTAGCGGGCGAACAGGGCGCCCTTGACCACTTCGGGCAGGTTGACCAGCGCGAACACCGGACCGTCGAGGTTGGTGAAGTACCGCCGGAGGACATCGGCCTCCTCCGCGCTGAACTCCTCGGCGACATAGAGGGTCATAGGAAGGCTGATGCTACGTCCGCGCCCCAGACCGGGAGGGGATACTAGCCCAGCTCACGAACCGTATTGCAACTACCGCGCTGCGTGGGCAGAACGGGTCTTCAGCTCCGAAGTCCACTCGTCCTTGGCCGACGTTCGAAGGCCTTCGTCGAGCCACAGATCGGCAACGGTCCAGGCCAGGGCCTTGGCTCCGTCGAGCACCGCCCGGTCGCCACCGTCGCCGGCCGCGTACTCGGCGAACGCCGGCGTGTGGATGGGAACACCTGCCGGCGCCACCTGGATCATCGGATGGATGGACGGCACGACGTAGCTGACGTTGCCCATGTCGGTGCTCCCGACCACTCGGAGATCCACCGAGGGCTCGGCCACCGAGCGACCCAGCGCGGTGGCGTTGGCCCGGTAGCAGTCCCCGATCACGCCGTTGTCGACCATGTCGGCGTAGATGGGGCTGGTCCACTCCACCTCCATGGTGCAGCCGGCGGCCTGGGCTCCAGCCTCGAGGCAGGCCAGCCAGCGCTCCTTGAGCCGCTCCAGGCTGCGGACCGTGGGCGACCGCACCATCCAGTCGGCCTGAGCGTGAGCCGGAACGATGTTGGGCTTGTCGCCGCCGTGGGTGATGATCGCATGCAGCCGCTCCCCCTGGCTGATGTGCTGGCGGAGGGCGGCCACGTTCATGTAGCCGAGGATGCAGGCGTCCAGGGCGTTGCGGCCCTTCTGGGGGAACGCGGCGGCGTGGGCGGCCTGGCCGTGGTAGGTCACGAGCGCCTGGTGAACCGCGATGACGTTCATGGCGGTCAGGTCGGCCTCGGCCGGGTGGACCATCATCGCGGCGTCGATGTCGGCGAAGGCGCCGGCGTCGATGAGCTGGATCTTGCCGCCGCCGCCCTCCTCGGCCGGGGTGCCCAGCACCACGACCCGTCCGCCCATCTCGTCGGCCAGCGCCGCGGCCGCCAGCCCCGCACCGAGCCCGGCTGCGGCGATGACGTTGTGGCCGCAGGCATGGCCGATGCCCGGCAGGGCGTCGTACTCGCACAGCACCGCGATGGTCGGGCCGGACGCACCGGCTCGGGCCTCGAAGGCGGTGGCGATGCCCCGGGCGCTGCGCTCGACCTTCAGCCCCTCGCCCTCCAGGACCGAGGTGAGCAGGTCGTGGGCGAACTGCTCCTCGTAGTTCAGCTCAGGATGGGCGTGGATCTGATGGGAGACGTCGATCAGGACCTCGGCCCGTCGATCGACCTCCGCCGCCAGCCGTTCCTTGACGCCCTCGAGATCGCTGCCCGGTGCCATGGGCTCCGACGCTACCGCCCGTGGTTCAGGTCGGGTGCCGGAGCACGATCTTGCCGAGCTGGGCGCCTTCGTCGAGCCGGGCCAACGCGGCCGGGTAGTCGGCGAGGTCGAACACCTCGTCCACGATCACCGGCAGACCTTGGGCCACCAACTCGGTCACCTGGTCGAACTCCTGGTACGAGCCCATGGTCGAGCCGATGATCTCGATCTGCTTGAAGAACAGCCGGGGCAGGTTCAGCTCGACGCTCTGCCCGGACGTTCCGCCGCACACCGCCAGCCGGCCCCCTGGCTTCAGGGCTCGGATCGACCGGTCCCAGGTGGCCGGGCCGACGCTCTCGATCACCACATCGACCTTCACGGGCCAGTCAGCGCCGGAGTCGAAGGCGTCGGAGGCTCCCAGCTCCAGTGCCCGCTTCTGCTTGGCCGCGTCCCGGGAGGTGGCGTACACCACGGCTCCCTTTCGCCGGGCCAGACCCAGGGCGGCGGTGCTGACTCCCCCACCGATGCCCACGATCAGCACCGACTCGCCGGCCCGGACTCGGGCCCGGCGCAGCATCCGCCAGGCGGTCAGGGTGGCCAGCGGATAGGCCGCACACTCCTCCCAGCTGCGTTGCGACGGCCGGGGCCGGACGTTGCGGCCCGGAACCACCAGGGCCTCGCTGTGGCCGCCCCAGCGGTGCTCGCCGACGATGCCGAACCCGGGCGCCAGGGGCGAGTCGTTGCCGTAGGCCACCACGGCGTCGACCGAGGCGACCGCCGGGTTGACCACCACCTCGTCACCGGTGGCGACATGCCTGACCGCGGCACCCACCTCGGTGACCACGCCGGCCACATCACTGCCCGGGACGTGGGGCAGGTGCGGACGGGGCATCCCCTTGGTGACCCACAGGTCCATGTGGTTGAGCGCCGAGGCCACCGGCCGGACCCGCACGTCGTCGGGCCCCAGCTCCGGGTCGGACACATCGCCGTAGCGATAACCGCCGGGCGACTCGTCGAGGATCCAGGCGCGCACCACGGAACTCTAGGTCCCCCGCACCACTCGCCTACGGCCTCGGCCGGGCTTGCAAGCACCGCCGTTTCTGCTCGCCCGTAGCCCGTGCCACCTGAGCACGACGGGTTTCCGGGCAGGGACTGACCGGAAACTGGTCGACGCCAAGCGTCGCGCCGTCTCCGCTCGCCCGTCGCCCGTGCTACCTGAGCACGACGGGTCGACGCCAAGCGCCGCGCTATGCCTCCAACGGGTGGACCGCGTCCGCCAGCTCGGAGACGTGGTCGTCCCAGTTGGTGGGCTCGATCACCGGAACCACCACGAACTTCGACGCACCGGCCTCGATGTACCGCTCCAGCAGGCTGCGCAGCCCCTTGAGACCCCGGCCGATCACGTCGGTGGGCTCGACCGCAGACTTGCGGCGCCGCGCCAGCGCCATGACCCGGTCGGGGATGTCCTCGCCCTCGACGTAGGGCACCAGCGCGCCGTAGTGGTCGTCGTCGATGCTGCGGTCGGCCTTGTCGGCGGCCTTCTTGATCTCGGGGATGCCCTTGGCCACATCCTCGGGCGGGGTGAACGACGGCAGCCAGCCGTCGCCGAGCCGTCCGCAGCGCTGCAGCTCGCTGGGGGCGCTGCCGCCCAGCCACACCGGGATGGGCTGCTGCAGCGGCTGAGGCTGCACCGAGGCCTGCTCGTAACGGAACCACTTGCCCTTGTGATCCACCTTGTCCTCGCTCCAGAAGCGTCGCAGCAGAGGCAACGCCTCGTCGAAGCGCGAGCCGCGCTCGTCGGCGGGTACGCCGAAGGCCTGCTGCTCGGACTTGCGGGCCACACCGAGGCCGAAGGCCGGCAACATGCGGCCGCTGGACAGGCGATCAAGCGTGGCGATCTGCTTGGCCAGGAGCATGGGGTTGCGCCCGGGCAGGATGGTGACCGCGGTGCCGAGCTTGAGCCGGTCGGTCCGGGCCGCGGCGTAGGCCAGCGCGGTGAGGGGGTCGGGGCCGGTGCTCACCCGTTCCGAGAGCCACAGCGAATCGAAGCCGAGGGCCTCGAGCCCGTCGATCAAGGCCTCGAAGCGCGCCGGGTCGCTGGATGTGTGGGACCCCAGACCGACCCCTATTCGAACTTTCCCGGCGCTCCGCTCGGCCATGCCCGCTGCTCCTGTTCCCACCCCAGCCTCAGCCCGAGCGTACTCCCGTTCCGCTCGGCCTAGACGACGCAGGTGAGGGCATCTGGTTCGACGCGGATCGACAGGCGCCGGGCCTCCCCGATCCGTTCGCCGTCGAGCCACACCGGCGTGGGACCGTCCAGGTCGAACTGGACCGCGTCGACGTGCCGCTGGCGGATCCCCGGATGGGGCACGTGCGATCCCGTCCGCAGCCGACTCCGGGCCTTGAGCCGGTCGCCCAGCGCCAGGTCGGCGTCGAACAGGTCGAGCCGGCCATCGTTGGGGTGGGAGTTCGGCGCCACGTCCCAGTCGCCCAGGAACTCGGCGTTCATGGCCGCCAGCACCCGACCCCGCCACCACGAGCGCCGCACCACCAGATGGGCCACGAACCAGTGCAGACGACCGTCGATCAGCACCGCTCCCAGATCGATCGGGAGCTGGCGGGCCTCGTCGGATCGCAGCCGGGCCTCGTCGGCCCGTCCTCCCAGCGTGCGGCACAGGTCACCGCCCAGCAGCCCGAGTGGAGGGATGGGTTCGCCGGCCCGACGGTGTTCCTCGACCACCCGGCGGGCCTCGGCGTCGCTGTGGACGACGACCCCGTCGGTGGGCAGGACGCCGGGAGCGCCCCAGGTCTCCCCTCTACGGATGGTCATTCGCTTCGGCTTCGGCATCGCCCGGGGCGTCGTCGTTCTCGCCCGGCGAGAGGTCAGACGACGCCGCCACCACGCCACGGTGCAGGGCGTCCGCGGCCTGGCGGGCGTGCCGGGCGGTCTCCCGGTCCGGTGCGATGTCCCCGATCTGGCGGAGCAGATCGATCAGGGTCTTGATGTTGCGGACGAAGTCACCGCCCGACAGGTCCTCGTCGTCGAGGACCTCGGCCAGCCCCTCCCCTGCGGCCCAGGCGTGGGCCAAGGCCAGGAAGCCGGGATCCGGGGCCCGGGTGGCGGGCAGACCGGCGGCGGCCTCCTCGGTCGCCAGCTGCCGGGCCAGCAGCTCGATCTGGTCCCAACGCTGCCGGGCCAGCCGGGACGGGAACCAGGGCTGGGGGCTGAGGGTGGGGCCGCGGTGCTCGTAGGTGAAGCAGGAGACCAGCCCGGCCAAGGTGGCCGGATCGAGGCCGTCGAAGGCCCCGCTGCACATGGCCTCGGCCACCAGCAGATCGCACTCGTGATAGGTCCGGGCCAGCACCGTGCCACGCTCGGTCAGGGCCCAGCCGTCGAGGTAGCCCCAGGACTCCAACAGTCGCAGCACCCGGTCGAACCGGCGGGCCAACGACTCGGTGCGGGACCGGACCTCCCGCCGCAGGTCGGCCAGCTCCTTGGTCCCCCGCTCGAACTGCGCCGCGGCCCGCACGTGGCGATCCCGGTCGGGACAGCGATCCACCGGGTGGTCGGCGATGGCGGCGATGACCCGTTCGCGGGCCGCGACCGCAGCCGCGGCCGACTCCGCACCCGCAGCCAGGTCGGGGTCCGGGGCGGCGGTGTCGCCGTTGTCCCGCTCGTCGGGCAGATAGCCCTGTTGGGGGCGCAGGTCTCGGCCCGGGGTGCTGGACCGGCGCCCCAACCGGACACCCCGCAGGGCATCGGCCACCTTGTGCTGGAACGACCGACTGTTGGGGGCGTAGGGCACGGGCATGTCGATGGTGCCCAGCCGGACCGGAGGCGCCGCCACCGAAGCGACACCCAGCGTGGCCCGGTCCCCATCGGTGTCGACCGTGTGGACCTTGACCGCGCCGCCCTTGCGGAACGCCACCGAGAGCACCGCCAACCGCTGCCCGCCGATCTCGATCACGTCTCCGGGGGCCAGCCGGGCCAGACCGGACTCGATCTCGCTGGCGGTGGCATCGGCGTGCGAGCGCTGCTGTTGCCCGGCCTCCCGCAGCAGCGTCCGGTAGTCCTCGACATCGCCCAGCTCGCAGTGGGCCTCGGCGGCCAGGGCGGCCAGCCGCTCCTGCTGGCGCTCGATGCGCGACTCCACCCGCACCACCGCCCGGTCGGCCTGGAACTGGGCGAAGGACAGGTTCAGCAGATGGTGGGCGTCGGCCGGGTCGTACCGTCGCACCAGGTTGGCGGCCATGTTGTAGGTGGGCCGGAAGGCAGAGCGCAGCGCGTACGTGCGGCTCGAGGCCAGGGACGCCACCTGGTCGAAGGCCACGAACGGCGACCACAGCACGATGGCGTAGCCCAGGTCGTCGATGCCGCGGCGGCCGGCTCGCCCGGTGAGCTGGGTGTACTCCCCCGGGGTCAGGAACGCACGGGCCTCACCGGTGAACTTGGTGAGCCGTTCGATCACCACCGATCGGGCCGGCATGTTGATGCCGAGCGCCAGGGTCTCGGTGGCGAACACCGCCTTCACGAGACCCTCGGTGAAGCAGGCCTCGACCGTCTCCTTGAACGGCGGGACCATGCCGGCGTGATGGGCGGCCAGGCCAAGCTCGAGGGCGTAGAGCCACCGGTCGTAGTCCAGGACGTCGAGGTCGTCGTCGTTGAGGGCGCTCGTTCGCTCCTCGGCGATGGCCCGGACCCGCACCCGCTCGTCGGGGGTGGTCAGCCGGAGTCCGGCGTCGACGCCGGCCTGGACCGCTTCCTCGCAGCCCATTCGGCTGAAGATGAAGTAGAGGCTGGGGAGCATCTCCCGCTCGGCCAGCATGTCGATCACGTCGGGCCGGCGGGGGGTGTAGAACCGTCGCCGCGGTCGCCGGCCTCGTCCGTAGCCACCCCGGCCCCGTGGGGAGTCGGCGTCCAGACGGTCGGCCTCGGGATTGGGCCGGTCGTCGACCAGCGTCGGCAGCAGGTGCATCCGTTCGCTGGAGCGGTCACCCACCAGGTAGAGGTTGCGCAGCTCCACCGGGCGCTGCTCTTCGAGGACCAAGGTGGTGTCGCCGCGCACGGTGGTCAGCCACTCAGCCACTTCCTCGGCGTTGGACACCGTGGCCGACAGGCACACCAGCTTCACGCTGGGCGGGAGATGGATGATCACCTCCTCCCACACCGGGCCGCGGTAGGTGTCCTGCAGGTAGTGGACCTCGTCGAGGATGACGAAGCGCAATCCTCGTAGCGCCGGCGACCCGGCATAGATCATGTTCCGCAGGACCTCGGTGGTCATGACCACTATCGGCGCGTCGCCGTTGATGGCGTTGTCCCCGGTCAGCAGACCGACCTGGGCGCTGCCGTGGACCCGGGCCAGGTCGGCGTACTTCTGGTTGGACAAGGCCTTGATGGGGGTGGTGTAGAAGGCCTTGCCACTCTCGGCCAGGGCCCGGCGCACCGCGTGCTCGGCCACCACCGTCTTGCCCGCACCGGTCGGCGCGGCGACCAGCACCGAGTGGCCATGGTCGAGCGCCTTCAGAGCCCGGACCTGGAAGGCATCGAGCTCGAAGTCGTAGCCCGCAACCGCGTTGTCCGCGGTCGGGCTGTCGGTCACGTGGCTTCCCGGAGGCCCTGCCGACGAGCGAACCACCTACCCACCCAGATCGAGAGCTCGTAGAAGAGCACCATCGGGATGGACAGGGCCAGCATGCTGAACGGGTCACCGGACGGCGTGGCCACCGCCACGATGACGGTGATGCCCACGATTGCATAGCGGCGGACGCCGGCCAGGGTGTCGGGCTCGACGATGCCGGCCATCTGGAGGAACACCAGCAGGATCGGGAACTCGAAGCCCGCGCCGAAGGCCAACATCATGTACGTCACCAGGGTTATGTACGCGCCGGGTCTGTAGTTGGTATCGATGTTGCTACCGCCGATGTTGCCCAGGAACTGCAACGCTTTGGGCAAGGTCCAATAGGCGATCCCGGCACCGAGCAGGAACAAGGTCGTCGCGGTGCCTACGAAGGGAAGGGCGTAGCGCTTCTCCTTGTCGTACAGACCCGGGCTGACGAACCGCCAGATCTGCCAGAGCACGATGGGCATGGCGATGGCGATGCCGCCGTAGCCGGTGACCTTGAACCGGACGCTCAGGCCCTCGGTCGGCTCGATCTGCTGGAACGTGCAGTCCTTGCTGTCGACTGATTCGCCGAGCGAGTCGCAGTAGGGCGCCCTCAGCCAGTCCAGGATGGGGTTGTAGAAGGCGGTGATGACGATCATGCCGAAGGCGATCGCGAGCACGCAGCGGATCAGCCGGGTCCGCAACTCGGCCAAGTGCTCGATCAGCGTCATCTGGCCGCCGGAGCTGGACTTGGTGTTGACGCTCATTCCGCCTCGGCCTCACGCGGCTCGGGGTCGATCTCCGCTGACGGGGGTGGTTCGCTGGCCGGCGCGGCCTCGCCATCGCCATTGCTATCGCCATTGCCATTGCCATCGTCGTCGATCGGCGGCTCGGCCTTGACCGACGGCAACCGCTTCAACGGCTCGATCGGGGGGAGCTCGCTGGGCAGCTGCAGCTCCGACTCGCCCCGGTCGGCTCGGCGGATGTCGTCATCGTCGTCGTCGCCCTCTCGCTCAGCATCCTCGAGGGCCCGGCGCAGCTCGTCCTGGAACCCGCCCGAGATGCGGCGCAGCTCGCCCATCACCCGCCCGACCGACCGCATGGCGCCGGGCAGCTTGTCGGGCCCGAGGACGATCAGGGCCACAGCCGCGATCACCAGCAGTTCCGCCGGGCCGATGTTGAACATTGCCGGGAGTGTAGAGGCAGCCTGCGGTGGGCCTAGGAGCCCGGCGCAGTGCTCCCAGGGCGCTCCTCCGCCCCGCCCGGCTCGTCGTCATCGGGATCGGTCCAATGGGACCACACCCGTTCGACCAGCGTTCCGCTGCGGTTCATCTCCCGACGGGTGGCCTGCAGCGGTTCCCGCAGCTCCCCGGTGCGGTGCACAGCCACCAGGACGTCGATGCTGAGGTCCTCCAGGACCCGAACCCGGCTCAGCAGCACGGCAACGCCAACGCTGGCGGCGACGACCGGCACGGCCCAGAGCAACAACACGTTGGCGAGGCTAGTGCCGTGGCCACGGGCGTTCGTTCGGCACGGCGAGTCAGTGGCGTCGCTCGCACGGAGCGACGCCGCAGGAAGGGCCATCCCTTTCAAGGTGGCGGGACACAGCGAGCGGCGTCCCTGGCCGTCGTGGCGGGCGCAAACGTTCGTGGCCACGGCACTCTTAGTCACAGGAGGGGTTCGTTGTCGCCCGGCAGGCCGGATGAGCGAACTCGGCCCGTGGGCTCAGCGAGGGCGGCGGTGGGCTGCGAGTAGCTCGTCGAACCACGTCTTGCGGTCGAGGAGCTCGTGGAAGTCCAACAGATCGTCGTGGCACAGCGGCGGGGCGATCGGTCGCGGCTCGATCAGCTCGGCCGGTAAGGTCCACAACTCCAGCCGCACCCCCGACTTCACCAGCAGGTCGATGGTCGGCCGGTCAGCCGAACGAACCACCGGCAAGCTGCATCGCGGGCAGCGGAAGACGTATGTTCCCGATTCGGTGTCTTCGCACAACCGCACGACCAGGTCACAGATCCCCAGCTCGACATCGCCGCATTCGTTGCACGTAGCTCGGATCAACGTGGCCATTGGCTTCCCTCCACCCCAAGAGAGGGGTCGAACCGCCAATCATGACGCCGGTCGCGGATCATCGACGAAGAGCTGCTGAAAGATCGCTGATGACGACACGAGTGCCAGCCCTGCGAGTCCCGCCCATCGTGTTCGCTCATCGCGGGGCGCGGGCGGACTCTCCCGAGAACACCCTGGCATCGTTCCGTCTGGCCTTGGAGCTGGGCGCGACCGGGCTGGAGAGCGATGTCTGGCTGACCGCCGACGGGGAGGCCGTGCTGGATCACGACGGCCGGGTCGGCAGCCGTCTGGGCCGCCGTCGCATCGCCGACGTCAACCGGGCCGATCTGGCGTCGCACGTCCCCACGTTGGCCGATCTCTACGCCGAGTGCGGCAGCGATTTCGAGCTCTCGCTGGACGTGATGGACCCCGCGGCCTTCGACCGGGTGGTCGATGTGGCCCGGGCGGCATCGTCCGACGCCCTGGGCCGGCTCTGGCTGTGCCACGACGACTGGGAGCAGGTGGCATCCTGGCGTCACGTGGACGGCGTGCGCCTGGTCGACTCGACCCGTCTGCGCCGAATCCCCGAGGGCCCGGAACGTCGAGCCGCCACCCTGGCCAAGGTCGGGATCGATGCGGTGAACCTGCATCACTCCGACTGGACCGGGGGTCTCACCACCCTGTTCCACCGGTTCGGGGTGCTGGCCTTCGGCTGGGACGCCCAGCTGCCGCGCATCCTCGACGAACTGATGGCCCTGGGCATCGACGGGGTCTACTCCGACCACGTCCGCCGCATGACCGCCGCGCTGACCAGCGCCTACCCGCCCAGGTAAGACCGTGCACGCGCGGACCGGGGGCATCACAGACCGCCGATGTCACCCAACGGGTAGATGCGGAGGAAGGCGCGTCCCACTATGAGGTCCTCGTCGACCGGCCCGAACACACGGCTGTCCTGACTGTCGCCCCGGTTGTCACCCATCACGAAGATGTGCCCCTCGGGCACTTCCTGGCGCGGTAGGTCCAAGGTGCGCGTGCCCGAGGGCAGGTACGGCTCCTCGAGGCGGTGATCGTTGATGTACACCGAACCGTCGGGCCGGGCCTCGATGGTGTCGCCGGGCAGGCCGATCACCCGCTTGATCAAGTCCTTGATGTCGTCCTCGGGGTTGATGCTGGCCGCGGTGGCGGGCCGCTCGAACACGATGATGTCCCCGCGGTTCACGTCGTGGAGCCGGTAGGACAGCTTGTTCACCAGCACCCGATCGCCCTCGTGCAGCGTGGGCTCCATCGAGACCGACGGGATCCAGAACGCCTGGGCGATGGTGGTGCGGACCACGAAGGCCACGAGCAGGGCGCCGAGGATGACCACGGCCCACTCGATCGTGCTGCGCAGCCGGCTGCGCTTGGCCGGCTCGGCCTTACCCGGCTTGTCGTCGCCTTCGTCATCGGCCCCGCCGCGGTCGCCGTCATCCCCGCCGTCGCCGTCCGTGGGGTCGGTGCTCTTGGTGGGATCGCCCTCGTCTACCTCGTCTAAGTCCTCGACGTCGTCGAGGTCCTCCTCGAGAACCGAGCCGCTGTCGGAGCCCGCAGGCTTCATGCCGTCAACCTCCTGCCGCTCCGCCAGATCGTCGCCGCGCGTGCCTGGGGCCGCGGGCGCGGATGGCTGGTCGAGGGGGTCAGGCACAGCACCGCGGAAGGGTAGCGGTTCGTCAGACTCTGGTTAGGCCTCATCCGTCCGACCCATCCCGGTAGCAGGCCAGGACCCGCGCCGCGGCCTCGGCTCGGGACGCCTTCAATGTCGGATCGCTGACGTCGCTGAGCCGGGTGTCCGGACCGAGCCGCAGGAGCAACCGCTCCAGCCAGGCGCGTGACGCCACCGGAAGGGTCACCGACAGCCGTCCATCCGGACCGTCGACCACCTGGTCGGCCGGGTAGGTGTCCACCACCCAACGTCCGTCGGGGGGCAGGTCGAGCACCACCCGGGGAGCCGCGGGATCGAGGGCGAACACCTGGACCGACGCCACCTCGGTCGACGGTGAGCGCTCGAACACCTCGTCGAGCACGTCGAGACGGAAGATGCGGTCGACCCGGAAGGTGCGGGTGTCGTCGACCAGGTGGCAGTGCCCCACCACGTACCAGGCGCCGTCGGCGGCGAAGACCCGATACGGATCGACCTCGCGGGAC
>DASXTK010000130.1:0-14539 GCA_036505485.1 Acidimicrobiales bacterium | reverse complement strand
CGGGTTGAGCCACAAAGACCGTTCCGGGCCAGCTCGTTTGGCCGCCGCCCTTCCCTCGAAGCGTCATTTAGCCACCGAGAGCAGCCCATGGCGTCACCGAGCCGCGAAACTCGACCCACGGACAGGTCACAAGAGCCCTTTTTTGGGTCATGACCCGTATGACCGAATCCAAGCGGCTGGAGCGGCTCGCCCTCGTCGCGCTGGTGGTCCTCGTGGCCGCGCCGGTCGTCGCCGGGTTCCGGGTGGGACGCCTGGCCTGCGCCGCTACGGCCGCGGGGCCGCGGCAGTGATGATGCACGCCATGACCAGCTGGGGCCTGGTCGAGCCGTGGAACCCCTATGTCGCGGTCCTGCCGTTCCTGGCCTACGTGATCTGTGCCTGGGGCGCGGCCAACGGTGACCGGGCCTCGCTCATCGCCGCGGTCACAGCGGGATCGTGGTGCGCCCAGGCCCATCTGGGCTTCGTGCCGCTGACGTTGGCAGTCGCCGTCCTCGCCCTCGGCTGGCGGGTGGGCCCAAGCTCAACAGGCGTCATCGGCGGGCCGCCGGGCTGGTGGCCCTGTCGCTGGTGCTGATCCCCCTGTCGGTGGTGGCCATGGCGAGGACGGCCGACGAGCTGCTGGGATACGTCCTGCGCTGGACCTGGGGCGTGGCCGCGATGGGGTGGATCGCCGCAGCCTGGGCCGGCCTGGAGCTGCTCGGTCCCCGGATCCGCCAGGTGGCTGCGGGTCTGGCGGGCGTGCTCGTAGTCGGGCTTGGTGCGGCAACGCTCCAGGACGGCCTGATCCCGGACCTGCGGCGGATCCCCGGCACCGATGCGGATGGCCCACGACGAGCACATCCTGGTCGACGGCGGACTCCGCATCATGTTCAAGGACTGGCTGGTAGCCGACGGCAGCCAAGCCCATCAGGCCATCGTCGTCGTCCCGGCCTTCGAGGCCACGCAGTGAAAGTTGGAGCACCCCGAGGCCCGGCTGATCGCCAACTATCACCCAAGGACACCAGCGGCGGTCGGCGACCCGATCTTCGCGGCCCACGACGCCTGGCTCCTGCCCGCAACGGCCGACCTCTCAATATCTAGACCGACCAGGCCAACCGGAGAGCGCCGTCTAGCGTTCTATTGGTACGGGCGAAGAAATTCTGATCTTCTTCAGGCGTACGAGGTTGGGGGGCACTGCTGGGAACTCGTTGGTTCCGAACGGGCCGCGACGCAGACGAGACCGAGGCCGAGCGCGAGCCGCCCTTCGCCCGAGCCGTGGCCATCACCCCCGCCCCGACCGCGCCGTCATCGGACCCCGGTCGGGACTGTGCCGTCAGCGTCGTGGTCCCAACCCACAACGACGGCGCCAACATCGGTCCGCTGTTGCGCCGCCTCCTCGACGAGCCGTGCGTGGGCGAGGTCGTCGTGGTGGCGAGTGGCTGCGACGACGACACCGTCCCGGTGGCCACCCGGGTGGCGGCCACCGCCCCCGGTCGGGTCGCCGTCTACGTCGAGGTCGACAGGAGCGGCAAGACCGCGGCGGTGAACTTCGGCGTCGGCCGCTGCACGCAGCCCTGGATCGTGATCGTGTCCGGCGACGTCCTGCCCGAGCCCGGTGCGATCAAGCACCTGCTGGTGGCGTTGTACGAACCGGGGGTGGGGATGACCGGCGGCCGTCCGGTTCCGGTCAACGGCGACAGCTCGATCGTGGGAACCGCGGTGCACCTGCTGTGGACCCTCCACCACCGCCTCGCCCTCGGTCAGCCCAAGCTCGGCGAGATGGTGGCGCTGCGGGCCGACGCCGCGGCACCCCTGCCGCCCACCTCGGTGGACGAGGCGTGCTTCCAGGCCCGCATCGAGGCCGCCGGCTGGACCTGCCGCTACGTGCCGACCGCGACGGTGGCCAACCGCGGTCCCAGCACCCTGCGCGATTTCATCAAGCAGCGCCGCCAGATCCACACCGGCCATCTGTGGCTGCGGCGACGGGAGCGCTACACCGTCCCTAGCCTGCGAACTGATCGGCTGCTGCGGGAGTACTGGGCCGAGCTGCGTTCCGAGGAACGAGTCCGCCGCGTGCGGTACGGGCTCCGCACGGTCGTGGCCGTGTCCCTGGAGCTCTGGTCCCGGGTGCTGGCCCGGCTCGACTACGTGCGGGGGAGGGAGAGGCATGTCTGGGACATGGTCGAGAGCGCCAAAGATCCGGCGCTTGGCCCACACGGCGTGGGCGCTCGGCACCGCTAGCTCGTGGCGGGCCCGGGGTTGGCCCCGGCTGTTGCCGATCAACGTCACCGTCAGCACCAACTTCCGCTGCAACTTCCGCTGCGCCACCTGCAACGTCTACGACCGCAAGGTCAAGGAGCTCGAGGCCGAAGAGTGGGGTCGGGTCTTCGCCTCGCTTGGTCGGGCGCCGGCCTGGCTGACCTTCAGCGGCGGCGAGCCGTTCCTGCGCGGCGACCTGCCCGAGATCATCATCGCCGCCAACCGGACCTGCGCCCCGGCCATCGTCAACATCCCCAGCAACGGCTGGTTCACCGACCGGGTGGTACGCGGCGCTGAGCGGATCTGCCGGGCCTGTCCCGACACCCAGCTGGTCATCAACCTGTCGCTGGACCACCACATCCCCGAGCGCCACGACGAGATCCGGGGCGCCCCGGGGTCGTGGGAACGGCTCATGGCCACGATCAAGGGACTCCGCGCCCTCGAGCTCCCCAACCTCACGTTGGGATGCCACACCGTGGTGTCGACCGAGAACGACGAGGACTTCCCCGCGATCGCCCAGGGCCTCGCCCACCTCGGGGCCGACTCGTACATCGTCGAGCCGGCCGAGGAAAGAGTCGAGCTGCAGACCTTGGACTCCGGCATCACCCCGCCGGCGCAGCGCTTCGCCCGGGCCGCCGAGGCGGTGCTGGAGGTGGAACGCCAGGCTCACGGCGGCGTGGCCCGGATGGTCCGAGCGCTGCGTGGCGAGTACTACGGCCGGGTGACTCGGCTGCTCGGCGGCGATGCCTCAGCCATGCCGGTGTGCCATGCCGGGTTCCTGTCCACCCACATCGGCGCCGACGGCGAGGTGTGGTCGTGCTGCGTGCTGGCCCGTTCCTTCGGGAACCTGCGCGACCACGACTTCGACTTCCGCAAGGTGTGGTTCTCGGACCAGGCCGAGGAGTTCCGCCAGTGGATGCGGGAGCGGCGCTGCGCCTGTCCGCTGGCCAACGCCACCTACACCAATCTGCTGGTGGAACCGGCGGCGCTGGTCCGGGTCAGCCGGAGCCTGGTCCGTTCGGCCTCGGCTTCGGCCGGAGGCGCTCAGTACGGCCAGGGGCCGCCGTCGTGACCCAACGCCTTGGCCACGCCCGGGAGCTTGGCCACGATCAGGGCCTTGATCGTGACGTTGCGGATGAACCAGGGAAGCTGGGCCAGCTGCCGGGCCACATTGCCGGCCCGGGCCAGGCCCTGCACCGGTTCGGCGCGGTACTCGGCGAGGGAACGGCTCCGCCCCACGTAGCGCCAGCGTCCCGAGAACAGCAGCGCCGAGAAGATCGCCATCGTCACCCCGACCGACGAGAACGAGTCGTGGATCAGCATCGATCCGCCGGGCACGACCAGGTCGCCCCAGGTGCGGATGTCGTCGCGGGCCGGACTGAAGCGGTGGGCGCCGTCGATGTGCAGGACGTCGATCGAGCCCTCCACGTCGTCGTGGGCATCGGAGGAGAACTTGCGGACGTGGCGGACCCGGTCGGACACGCCGGCCTTGGCCAGGTTCTTGTTGAACACGACGTTGTCCTCGGCCGCCTCCTCCTCGAAACCGTCGATCTCCTGCGGGCCGCGGTCGTTGCCGGCGTGGGGATCGATGGCCACGATCTCGACCCCTTCGGGGGCCGAGCGGGCGATGGCGATGGTGGAACGCCCCCGGAAGCTGCCGATCTCCACGATCCGGCCGCCGGGCTTGGTCGCGGCGGCCCGGGTCGAGACCCGCTCGACCTGCTCGGGGCTGAACCAACCCTCGACCCCGTCGAGGATCTCCATCAGCTCGGTTTGGGTGGTGGACACGGCTGCTCCCGATGTGTCGATGGCGATGGATGACGCGCTGCTGGGGAAGCGGCCGCCACCTTACTGACCTACCTTTGGTAAGTTTCACGCCAGGCGGAGTGGGCCAGGGGAGTTGGGGGAGGCAGCGGTGAGGAGAACGCGACTGCGGCCGACAAGCGCCGTCGTCCGTTTGCACCTGGGGCTGGCGGCGGTGGCCTACGTCCCTCTGCTGCTGACCCAGCCGGGCTGGGTCAGCGCTGACACCAAGACCTACTTCTATCTCGACCCTGGGAGACTCCTCGGCGACTCGTGGTCCATGTGGGATCCCAAGGTCGGGCTGGGCACCGTCACCCACCAACGCATCGGCTTCCTGTGGCCGATGGCGCCGTTCTACTGGCTGACCGACGTCGTCGGACTCCCCGACTGGGCGGCGCAGCGACTGTGGTGGGGCACGATCATCTTCGCCGCCGGAGCCGGGGTGGCGTACCTGGTGCGCATCCTGGGCTGGCGGGGCCCCGGGGTCACCGCGGCGGTGTTCGTCTACGCCCTCAGCCCCTTCGTGCTCACGCTGGTAGCCCGGCTGTCGGGGATCCTGCTGCCGTTCTCCGGGCTGCCATGGCTGCTGGCGCTGGGGATCCAGTCGACCCGGCACCGGGACTGGCGCTACCCGGCGCTGTTCGCCCTCACCATCGCCACCTTCGGCAGTGTCAACCTCACCGCCCTGGTCCTGGTGGCGCTGGCTCCCCTGCTGTGGATCCCGTACTCGGTCTGGGGCGCTCGCGAGGTCCCGCCGCGCCACGCGTTGATCACGACGCTGAAGCTCGGGTTGCTGAGCCTGCCGGTGTCGGCCTGGTGGATCGCGGGGCTGTCGGTCCAGAGCACCAACGGCATCGAGATCCTCCACTACACCGAGACGCCCAAGGTGGTGGCCTCGACCTCGGTCAGCTTCGAGGTGCTGCGGGGCCTGGGCTACTGGTTCTTCTACGGCGGCGACCGCCTCGGTGCCTGGCTCGAACCCAGCGTCAGCTACACGCAGTGGGAACCGCTGCTGCTCGTCACCTACATGGTCCCGATCCTGGCTCTGTGCGGCGCCGCAGCCGGACGCTGGCGGCACCGGGCCTTCTTCGTCCTGCTGGTACCGGTGGGCACCGCGCTGGCGGTCGGGGCCTATCCGTGGGGTCACAACTATCCGTTCGGCCATGTCCTGCAGATCTTCCAAGGCTCCGACGCCGGTCTGGCCCTGCGCAGCCTGCCCCGGGCGGTTCCGCTGGTGGCGCTGGGGCTGGCCGTGCTGCTGGGCGGGGGTGTGGGCAGCGTGGTGCGGCGGTGGCCCCGGTTGCGGCGTCCAGCCGGCGTGGGCGCAGTCGCGCTCGCCCTGTTGGCGTTGCCGCCGCTGTGGCTGGGGGAGTTCGTTCCCAGCAACCTGCGGCGCAAGGAGGAGATCCCCGACTACTGGCGCGAGGCCGGCGACTACCTCGACCAACGGGACGACGGCACTCGGGTCCTGGTGGTGCCGGGCAGCGATTTCGCCAGCTACCGCTGGGGGAACACGGTCGATCCGATCCTGCCCGGGCTGATGTCCCGGCCGTCCGTGCAGCGCGAGCTGGCGCCCTATGGGTCTGAGGCCTCCGCCAACCTGATCAACGAGTTCGACCTGCGGCTGCAGGAACGGACGGCCGACCCGGCATCGGTGGCGGCCATGGCTCGGCTGATGCGGGCCGGCGATGTGCTGGTCGTCAGCGACTGGCAGTACGAGCGGTACAAGACGCCTCGACCCCGCAACTTCTGGGACTTCATCACCCGGGCCCCGGGTCTGGGCGAGCCGACCGGTTTCGGTCCGGGGAACCCCAACCTCACGGTGCCGGAGGTGCAGCTGTACGACGAGCTGTACTTCCTGACCGACCCGAGCATCCCCGATCCGCCGGAGGTGGCGGCGTTCCCGGTCGAGAATCCCGTGCCGGTGGTCAGCGCCCATCCCAGTAGCCATCCGCTGCTCGTGGCCGGCGACGCCATGGGTCTGGTCGACGCCGCAGGGGCCCACCTGATCGACGGCAGCGAGCTGATCCGCTACAGCGCCGCCCTGGACGACGAGGACATCCGGGCGGCGCTGCGGGACGACGATGCAGTGCTGCTGCTCACCGATTCCAACCGCAAGCGGGGCGAGCGCTGGACCACCCTGTGGCACAACCGGGGCTACACCGAAACCGCCGACGGCGGGCAGCTCCGAGACGATCTGACCGACAACCGGCTGCCGGTGTTCCCCGACGCCGGGACCGACGCCCAGACCGTGAGCGTGCGCCGGGGCCGGATCAGCGCCGAGGCCACCACCTACGGCAACCCCATCAGCTTCACCTCCGAGGAACGGCCCATGCTGGCCGTCGACGGCAAGCCCCGCTCGTCGTGGCGCACCGCGGCCTTCTCCGACGGCCGGGGGGAGCGGCTGGATCTGACCATGGCCGAGGAGACCACCACCGACCGGGTCCGGCTCAGCCAGCCGCCCGGTGCGGCCACCCGGGCCATCACCCGGGTACGGCTGCGGTTCGACGATGGCGATCCGCTCGACGTGGCCCTGACCGAGGAGTCCCGCAAGCAGCCGGGCCAGGTCATCAACTTCGGCCGGCGGACGTTCACCAAGCTGTCGATCGAGATCCTGGCCGACTCCGCCGGCTACGTGCCGCGCTACGCGGGGCAGACCAGCCTGGGCTTAGCCGAGGTGGAGATCGGGGCGGTCGAGAACCTCGACAACCCGGCACTGGAGACCGTCCGGCTGCCCACCGACCTGCTCGACGCCGCTGGTGCCGACTCGCTGGAGCACCCGCTGGCCGTCAACCTGACCCGGCTGCGTCAGGACCCGACCGACCCGACCCGCAGCGACGACGAGACCGCCCTGGTCCGGATGTTCGAGCTGCCGACCGACCGGACCTTCTCGGTCAGCGGTGAGGCCCGACTCTCGGCCCGTACCGACGCCTTCATGATGGACGCGCTGCTGGGTCGTCCCCACAACGCCGCTGTGCCCTGGGTCCGGGCCGGCAACGAGATGGCCGGGTCGGTGTCCACCCCTGCGGCGGTGTTCGACGGCGACCCCGCGACCTCATGGAGCACGGTGCGCAGCCGTCCGATCGACCAGTGGGTCGAGGTGGCTCTGCCGCAACCGACGACGATCGACCATCTGCCGCTGACCGTCGTGGCCGATGGGATGCACTCGGTGCCGACGCAGGTGGAGCTGTGGGTCGATGGCGTCCCCCAGCACAGGCGGATCGACATCCCTCCGATCATCGAAGACGACCGCCAGAACGCCACCGCCGATGTCGACCTGCCCATCCCCGGCGGTGCGGTCACCGGGTCCCGGTTCCGGCTCAAGATCACCAAGGTCCACCCCAAGTCGACCCGTGACTGGAACAGCGGTCAGCGGATCTCCCAGCCCGCCGCCATAGCCGAGATCGGCCTGCCCGGGCCCAAGGTGCCGGCCCTGCCCGACACCTTCGACAGCGGGTGCCGATCCGATCTGCTGACGGTGAACGGCCAGCTGTTCCCGGTGCAGATCACCGGGTCGATGGCCGACGCGCTGGCCTCCCGGCCGTTGACGCTCACCCCCTGTGACCCCGGGGTCCGGGATCACGGGCTGACGCTCCCGGCCGGAAGCGCCGAGATCACCTCGGACGAGGGCAACGACACCGGCCTCAACATCGATCAGCTGGTGCTGCGATCGGCCGCCGGTGGCGCGGCTTCGACCAGCACCGACACGCTGGTCCAGGCCGGGATGGCCGAGGACTCGTCGTCATCGTCGGTCGGCTCCGGCCACACACCGCGCGTCGAGGTCGTCCACGACGGCTTGAACCAGGTGCGGGTGAAGGTCTCGGGAGCCACGCCCGGCCAGCCGTTCTGGCTGGTGTTGGGGCAGAGCTTCAACTCCGGCTGGGTGGCGCACATGGACGGCCACTCGCTGCCCGCCGGCGAGCTGGTCGATGGGTATGCCAACGGCTGGCGGATCGACCCTCGCACCGGCTCGTTCGAGGTCCAGATGGAGTTCGAGCCCCAGCGTCGGGTCAACGCGGCCCTGGGGGTGTCGGCGCTGGGCACGGTGCTGTGTCTGCTGTTGCTGATCCGGCGGCCTCGGGCGGTCGTCCTCGCGGCGTCCGCGGCGCCGGCGCCGTTCTCGGCCTCCAGCGCGTTCCAGTACTCCGGGGAGTTGCCGACCCGCCGCCAGGCAGCGGTCGTCGCCCTGGCCGCCGGGCTCGTGGGTTGGATGCTGGCCGGTCCGCTGGTCGGCGTGCCGCTGGCCGTCGCCACGGCCCTGGCCGCCCGGCGGGAGGAGTTCCGGCGCTGGCTGCTGGTGGGCAGTGTGGCCTCGCTGGTGATCGCCGCGGCCTACGTCGAGTACATCAGCCTCGTCCACAGCCCGTTGTCGAGCTTCGATTGGCCCTACGAGATGCGCCGACCCCATCCGCTGGGCTGGCTGGCCGTGCTGCTCCTGGTGGCCGATGTCGTGGTCAACCGGCTCTGGCGACCCCGGGCCCGCGACGGCCCCCAATAACGGTTCTGTGACCTGTATGTCGCGCCCAGGCGCGACATACAGGTCACAGAACGGATGGGGAGCGTCCGCCGCCGGCCCGCCGGGGCCGCAGTCCGGGGCGGACAGCCTGTCCCCTAGGCTCCGGGCGTGACCGTGGTGCGGATCATCGGCCCTGGTCGGGCCGGCACATCCCTGGCGTTGGCCTTGACCAACCGAGGCTGGGACGTTGCTCCCATGTTGGGGCGGGACGACGATCTGCGCGGCGCGGCCAGAGGGGTCGATCTGCTGGTCATCGCCACCCCGGATGCCGCCATCGGCACGGTGGCCCGGACCGTCGAGCCCGACGAGTCCACCGTGGTGGCCCATCTGGCCGGATCGTTGGGGCTGGACGTGCTGGCGCCCCATGGCCGGACGGCCGCTCTCCATCCGCTGGTGGCGCTCCCCAACCCCGACCGAGGCTCCAAGCGGCTGGTCGGCGCCTGGTTCGCGGTGGCCGGCGATCCACTGGTGCGCACCGTCGTCGACGCCCTCTACGGACGGGCCTTCGCCGTGGCCGACGACGACCGGGCCAGCTATCACGCCGCGGCCTCCATCGCCGGGAACCATCTGGTGGCGCTGATGGGCCAGGTGGAGCGGATCGCCGACAGCGCCGGCGTCCCCATGGAGGCCTACCTGGACCTGGCCCGGGAGTCGCTCGAGAACGTCGCCGAGCTGGGGCCCACCGATGCCCTCACCGGTCCGGTGGCTCGGGGCGACGAGGCCACTGTCAAGCGGCATCTCAAGGCGCTGCCGGTCTCCGAACGCAAGGCCTACCGGGCCATGGCCGATGCGGCGCGCATCCTGCGCGACCAGAAGAGGCCGCCCACGTGATCCGTTCTGGTCCGCTGACCCCGATCACCCGGGTGTCGGATCTGCGGGGGGCGCTCGATGCTTGCCGACAGGACGGGCTGTCCGTGGGCTTCGTCCCCACCATGGGTTACCTGCACGAGGGCCACGCGTCGCTGATCCGGGAGGCCGATCGGCACGACGACTTCGTCGGGGTGTCGATCTTCGTCAACCCGTTGCAGTTCGCCCCGACCGAGGATCTGGCCGCCTATCCCCGGGACCTCGACCGGGACACCGAGCTGGCCCAGAAGGCCGGGTGTGACCTGCTGTTCGTGCCCGACGCCTCGGAGATGTACCCCGAACCGGTCCTGACCACGGTCACGGTGGACGAGGTGTCGACGGGTCTGGAGGGGTCGAGCCGTCCCAGCCACTTCGCTGGGGTGGCCACGGTGGTGGCCAAGCTGTTCAACATCGTCGGACCTTGCCGGGCCTACTTCGGGGAGAAGGACTTCCAGCAGCTGGCGGTGATCCGGCGGATGGTGCGGGACCTGTCCTTCCCCATCGAGGTTGTGGGCTGTCCGACGGTACGGGAGCTCGACGGGCTGGCCATGTCGTCGCGCAACGCCTATCTGACGCCGGCCGAACGGGCCGCCGCGCCGGTGGTCCATCGGGCCCTGCAGGCCGGGGTGGCGTGCATCGGAGCCGGTGAGCGGGACCCTGGCGTGGTCCACGAGCTGGTGGCCGCCATCATCGAGGCCGAGCCCCTGGCCAAACTGGACTACGTGGCCGTCGTCGAATCAGACTCGTTGACGCCGGTGCCTGCACCGCTCGTCGGGAATCTGCGGCTGCTTGCCGCTGTTGGCTTCGGGCGGGCCAGGCTTATCGACAACGTGGGGGTGACCGTGTGACGGCACCCACCTCAGGAGGTAGACCACAGTGCGACGTCGCATGCTCAAGTCCAAGATCCACCGGGCCACGGTGACCGACGCCAACCTGCACTATGTGGGTTCCATCACCGTCGATCCCGACCTCTTGGATGCCGCCGACATCATGGAGCACGAGCAGGTCGCCGTGGTCGACATCGACAACGGCGCCCGGTTCGAGACCTACGCCATCAACGGCACCCGGGGCTCGGGTGCCATGTGTCTCAACGGTGCTGCGGCCCGTCTAGTCCAGCCAGGCGATCGCATCATCGTGATCAGCTATGCCGACTATGAACCGGCGGAGCTGGGCAACTACCGGCCCCGCATCGTCCACGTCGACGCCGCCAACCGTGAGATCGACGAGGTGACCGCCGAGCTCTTGGCGGCCGAGCAGCAGCGCCCCGCGCCGCACCGCTACCTCGAGGTGCCGGCAGGCTGACGTCGTCCACTGCGGATCCGCTGGATCTGCTGGTCCTGGGTTCCGGGGTCGCCGGGCTGTCCGCCGCGGTCCGGGCCGCCGAGACCCACGGACTGCGGGTCGGCGTCCTCACCAAGGGCGACCTCGACCAGGCCACCACCCGTTGGGCCCAGGGCGGGGTGGCGGCGGTGCTCGGCGCCGATCCCGATTCCACCGACCTGCACCTGGCCGACACCCTGGCCGCCGGCGCCGACCTGTGCGACGTCGACGCGGTGCGGACGCTGGTCGACGAGGGTCCGGACCGAGTGCACGAGCTGATCGCGCTGGGTGCGATCTTCGACCGGGACAGCAACGGCGATCTGGCCCTGGCCCGGGAAGGCGGACACAGCTACGCCCGGGTGGTCCACGCCGGCGGGGCCGCTACCGGGCGGGAGGTCGAACGGGCGCTCGTGGCCGCCGTGCGGCGCTCGGCCACCGCCATCTACGAGCGGTGGTTCGCCTGCGACCTGTTGGTGGAGCACGGGCGTTGCGTGGGTGTCTCCGCCTTGCCGTCTTCGACCGGGGCTCGGACCTCGGTCCGGGCGCGCCATGTCCTGGTGGCCACCGGCGGCGCCGGGCAGCTGTTCGCGGTGACCACCAATCCGGCCGAGGCCACCGGGGACGGCATTGCCATGGGTCTGCGGGCCGGAGCAGCCGTCGCCGACCTGGAGTTCGTGCAGTTCCATCCGACCGCGCTGCACCATCCGGCCCGACCCCGGCCGTTGCTGTCGGAGGCCCTGCGGGGCCACGGCGCGGTGTTGCGGGATGCCAAGGGCGAGCGGTTCGTGGACGAACTGTGGCCGCGGGACCGGGTGAGCCGGGCTATCCAAGCCCGTCTGGCCGAGGAAGGGACCGACCACGTGTGGTTGGACGCCACCGGGCTGGAGGACTTCGCCCGTCGGTTCCCCACCATCGCCGCCGCGCTGGCGGAGGTGGGGTTGGATCCTTCGCGGGACTGGCTGCCGGTTGCGCCCGCGGCTCACTACACCTGCGGCGGGATCGTGGCCGACCTCGACGGGGCGGCGTCGCTGCCGGGGCTGTGGGTCGCCGGTGAGGCCGCCTGCAACGGCGTCCACGGCGCCAACCGCCTGGCCTCCAACTCCCTGCTCGACGGCATGGTCTACGGCCCCCGAGTCGTCGAGGCCGTGGAACGAGGCAAGGACGGTCCCGACCCCACCGGCGTCATGCGCGCAGTTCTGCACGGCAACGGAGACGGCGGCGGGGACGAGTCCGGCGGCGGCATCGCCGGCGCCCCGATCGAAATTGAGGCGTTTCCCGCGCCATATGCGCGCCGGACGCCTCAATTTCGGGAGGGCGAGGCCCGATCCGAGCTCCAACGAGCCATGACCGCGGACGCTGGCGTCGTCCGCACCGCTGAGTCCCTGGCCCGAGCCCGAGACGTTGCTGACTCGGCGCTGGCGGCGGCGGACCAACCCTCCGTCGAGTCCCAGGAGCTGGCCAACCTGGCGACGCTGGGACAGGTGGTGTGCACGGCCGCGACGGCTCGGGAAGAGACCCGCGGCGCCCATTCCCGGGCCGACTTCCCGGACCAAAACCCCGCGCTGCGCCTGCGTTTCGTAGTCCGCTCCTGACCCTCCGCAGCGCGACGACCAATTCGGTGGGGGCGTTGCTACGGTGACCCGCCTATGTCTCAACAGGGTTATTCGGGCGGCCCTGGCTACCCCCCGCAGCAGCAGTACCAACAGCCACAACCGCCGCAACAGCCACAGCAACCGGCTCAGCATCCCCCCGGCTGGTTCCCAGATCCCTTCGGCCGGCACGAGACCCGCTGGTGGGACGGCCAGCAGTGGACCGAGCATGTGGCCTCGCACGGACGGCAGGGCGTGGATCCCCCGACCGGTGGCGGCAACGTCCCCACGGTCAACCGGGCTCAGGAGAAGATCGTCCGTGACGTGCAGAAGGTCGGCGGCGCGGTCTCACCCGCGGGCGGCGGTTCCATCTTCACCGAGCCGCTCCTGGTCGTGAACCAGAAGGCCAAGATCTTCGAGTACAACAACGAGTACGCCATCTACGACCAGCACGGTCAGCAGATCGGCGCCGTGCGGCAGGTCGGCCAGAGCATGGCCAAGAAGGTCATCCGGGTCATGGGCAAGTACGACCAGTTCATGACCCACAAGCTGCAGATCGTCGACACCCAGGGCAACGTGCTGCTGGCCCTGACCCGGCCTCGTGCCCTGCTGAAATCCAAGGTGATCGTGCAGGACGCCATGGGCAACGAGATCGGCCAGATCGCCATCCAGCTGCGGCTCGGCAAGGCCCGCTTCAACCTCGAGTCCGGTGGGCGGCAGTGGGGCACGATCATGACCGAGGATTGGAAGGGCTGGAACTACAGCATCCAGGACCACACCAGCGCCGAGATCGCCCGGATCACCAAGACCTGGGAAGGCTTCGCCAAGGCCATGTTCACCACCGCGGACAACTACGTCGTCCAGATGCACCGCCCCCTGGAGGAGCCCCTCCGCTCCCTAGTGATCGCCTCAGCCCTAAGCATCGACCTGACGTTGAAGCAGTACAACGGCTAAGAGGGCAATGGCCTCGGCCTGACGGCCGAGTCGTATTCCCTATGCGGGACTGCTCAGTAGAGATCTCGCGCGCGCAATTGCGCACAGTTGGAAGCGCCGTTCCGCTGGTCCCCCGCCAGCGTCTCGTCAACCAGCCCACATTGACCGCCCACGGCACCGACGTGCGCTCTGACGGGCGCACAGTGCCGCAGAGCCCGCCTTCGCGCCGCCCGTGATCGACCGATCCGAGCACGCTCAGGATCGGTCGATCCTTGCGCGGCATCGGCGGCGCCGCCTGTTCCAGGGATTCTGCAGGCCGTCGCGACAGCCGTCCTTCCGAAATACGTCGCTTCGCTTGCCTCTAAGCGGACTTTTCATGATGACGCACATTGTGAGAAGTGCATACTGGTGCGATGGCATGGTTTGATGACAACGCGAACAAGGCGCACATCGAGCGCTTGAGAAGTTCGCTGGGGGAGAATCACGGACGCGTGGTGCTCTTCCTTGGCGCGGGCCTATCGTTTGGCGCCTCCCGGCGTGGCCGCAAAGGATTAGCGGAGCGTGACATATGGGGCAATCGCGGCGGCGCACCTGGCGATGAGGAGGTTCGGGATACCCCCGAAATAATCCTCAATGATGACCAGGAGCCCTTTCCAACATGGTCACGATTGAAGAGTCGAATGCGGCAACAGCTATCAGACGTTCGAGATCAAGATCAAGGTTCCCTGAACCGGTTCTTCCGTTCATCTGACCCACTTGATTGCGCTCAGTTGTTTCGCAACGTTGTTGGTGATGCCAACTATTTTGAGTTCTTACGGACTCAGTTTAAGCCGCACTCTCCAGTGGACTACTGGATCACTCCCTCTCACGATGAGCTCGTCGCCCTCGAACTCCCGCTAATCTTTACGACGAACTACGACGACCTCATCGAGCGAGCCTATGGACACCATGGACGGACTCTAACTGTGAGTTCCACAGCAGACGAGTTCCTCGCTCATCTCAATCCTCATCCAGAGAGCCACCTGGTCAAGATTCATGGTTCTATCGACATGCCATCTACCGTGGTGTTGACCCGCGACGACTATGCACGTGCTCGACTTAGTCGTAGACGTATCTACGATCACTTGAGGTTCGATGTCCAGCAAGATACATATGTCTTCATCGGATTCAGCTTGTCGGATCCAAATGTGAACATATTGCTAGACGACGCACGTCTTGAAACTGGTGGAACCATGCCTCCATCCTACACGGTGCAGGGTAGATATGACCGAGCTACGGACGAGTACTATCGATC
>DASXTK010000129.1:0-5630 GCA_036505485.1 Acidimicrobiales bacterium | reverse complement strand
GCCCGCGGTGTCCATCAGCCACGCCGTGTACAGCGTGTACAGCCGGGCCTGGTCGATGCTCATGCGGGCGTTGGCGATCCGCTCCTCCCAGGCGCCCTGCTCGGCGATGGTCTTGCCGAACGCCACCCGGCTCAGCGCCCGCTCGCACAGCAGCTCCAACGCCCGCTCGGCCGCACCGATGGTCCGCATGCAGTGGTGGATCCGGCCCGGACCCAGACGGGCCTGGGCGATGGCGAACCCGCCGCCCTCCTCACCCAGCAGGTTGGACACCGGAACCCGGACCTGGTCGAACACGATCTCGCAGTGGCCCTCGCGATCGGCATAGCCGAAGACGTGCATGTTGCGCAGGACCTCGACCCCGGGCGCGTCCAGCGGCACCAGCACCATCGACTGCTGGCGGTGGGGCGGACCGTCGGGGTCGGTCTTGCCCATCACGATCAGCACCTTGCAGCGGTGGCTGGCCGCGCCGCTGATGTACCACTTGTGCCCGGTGATGACGTAGTCGTCGCCGTCGCGCTCGATGCGGCAGGCGATGTTCGTGGCATCCGAGGAGGCGACCGCCGGTTCGGTCATGGCGAACGCCGAGCGGATCTCCCCCTCCAGCAACGGATGCAGCCACCGCTCCTGCTGCTCCTGGGTGCCGAACATGGTGAGGATCTCCATGTTCCCGGTGTCGGGAGCGGCGCAGTTGCACGCCTCCGACGCCAAGGGCGAACGGCCCATGATCTCGGCCAGCGGGGCGTAGTCGAGGTTCGACAGCCCCTCGGTCCACTCGGTGCGATGGGGCAGGAACAGGTTCCACAGTCCCCGCTTGCGGGCCTCGACCTTGAGGTCCTCGATGACCTCGGGGTGGTGGTGCGGGTCCCCCGAGGCCGCCATCTGCTCCTGGAACACCGGTTCGGCGGGGTACACCCGCTCGTCCATGAACGCCAGGAGGCGCTCCTGCAACTCCCGACAGGTGGCCGACAGCTCGAAGTCCATGGCCCGTGCTTAGTCGAAGTGCCCTGGCAGCGCTCAGCTCAGGTACCCGAGGTGAGCGCTGCCAGGACGAAAGTCAAGGCGTGAACTGCATGTAGATGTAGTCGCCGATTTGGCCGTTGCTGTGAATCCAGACGGTAGGGAACGCCGGCACGGTCTCGTCCCCCACCATGGTGGTGACCGACCCTCCGCCGCCGCCCTCGATGTCCTGGCGATAGAGGTCGAGGACGTCGTTCCCCTCGCAGGCGAAGGGCTGGGCCGGGCCGGACAGGCCGACGCAGGTCGCCGCGGTCATCCCCAGAGGGAACTCGACCTTGTACGTCTTCGGGTCGTCGTTCTGCACCCAATAGTCATCGGTGGCTTCCTGACCCGCGGCAGCAGCAGCCGCGGTGGCAGCGGCACCCTGGTACCAGCACACGACATCGAAGTCGACATACGACTCCTCGACCTTCTTGATCTCTCCTGCCCACCAGCCCGTCGGCAGCGTCGTCACATCGCCCGGGGTGCAGCCCATGCCGGACGGACCGCTGGTCTCCACGTAGTTCGGCCCTGCGGACAGGTCGCCCGAGGCGGCCGTCGTCGTCGTCGACCCGTCAGAGGTGGTCGTCGATCCATCCGACGTGGTCGTCGTGCTGTCGGTCTTGTCGTCGTCGTCACCGCAGGCTGCGAGCGCACCGACGAGCAGCATCGACAGGACAGGCACCAGAAGAGCTCTCCGCATCAACTTCTACCTCGTTCTGTGGCTTTGCCCGCGCGAGGAGTATTGCAGCACAGCGGAAGCGGCTAGCGTGACCACTCTGCGGGGCGTTCTACGACCACCGCCAGTGATCCGAGCGGCGGGCGCCAGGGAGAACGAGCTTGCCAAGCGAGGACGCGCCCCGCCGGGTGCGCTGGTGGCCGGGGGATGCGCCCACCCCGCCGCCGTTGCCACCACGAGCAGCCCGTCGGATGGAGCAGTCGTCGTCCGAGCGCCGCCCGTCCACCCCGCGGACCCCCACATCCACCAGGGCACCCCGGCCCACCCCCACGGAACTTGCCACCGAGGCGGCCCGGGCATTGCGGTCGCTGCGGTCGCTGCGCGCCACCCGAGCCGAGGAGCCGTTGGAGCGGACCATCGGCCCCGACCGGCCTCCGATCGGCGTCGTGGCTCTGGCCATGCTGGTGCTGACCGGCGTCCTCGTGGCCATCTGGACCATCGCCGGCCGCACCGGGGGCGAGTCCAGCGCCGACATGTTGGGCGCCCCTGCGCTCACCACCTCGACGTCGGCCGCCGACGGGAACGCCACGCGGGCGGCGTCACGGCCAGAACCCCCCAGCGCACCGGTCAAGGGTGCGGCGCTCATCCAGGCCGAGAACGCCAAGCCGGGGAACCCCGAATGGCTGATCTCCGACGGTGATGTCCGTCCTCGCCCCATCCAGGGCTTCACCGACCGGGTCAGCGCGCAGAAGGGCGACAGCGTCCGCCTGTTCGTCGCCACCCGGTCCCCCAGCTTCGAGGTCATCGCCTACCGGCTGGGCTTCTACGGCGGAGTCGGCGCCCGCCAGATCTGGGGCTCGGGGGCCCAAGTGGGCGTGGACCAGCCCGAGTGCCTGCTGGACGGCTCGACCCGCATGGTCGATTGCTCCAACTGGTCCCCGTCGCTGACCGTCCCCATCGGACCGGACTGGGTCCACGGCCAGTACCTGTTCAAGCTGATCCAGGCCGACGGCTCGGCCAGCTTCGTCCCCTTCGTGGTGCGCGACGACAGCGCCACCAGCGACGTGCTGGTCATCGCCGACGTCACCACCCTCCAGGCCTACAACACGTGGGGCGGCTACAGCCTCTACACCGCCACCGGCGGCCGGCCCGGCGGACGGGCCACGGTCGTCAGCTTCGACCGGCCGATGGACATGTACTGGGCCCAGTCCGGCACCCTCGGCGACAGCGCCGAGGTGGGCCAGATGATCGAATCCATGGGGCTCGACGTCACCTACACCACCAACATCGACCAGCATCAGCACCCCGAGCTGATGCGGAGCCACCGGGCCATCGTGTCGGGGTTCCACGACGAGTACTACTCGCTGGAGATGCGCAACGGCCTGGAGGCGGCCCGGGACAGTGGGGTGAACATTCTGTTCCTCGGGGCCAACGCCGTCTACCGGCGCATCCGCCTGGAACCGTCGGCCCTCGGCAACGACCGCCACGAGGTCAACTACCGCTCGGCATCGGCCGATCCACTCAACGGCACCGATCCCGAGCGGGTCACGACCGCCTGGAGGGAGGCCCCGGCGGCTCGGCCCGAGAGCAGCATCACCGGCACCTACTACGAGTGCAACCAGGGAGGCATGGCCGCCGACATGGTGATCGTGGACGGCAATGCCTGGATGTTCGCCGGCGCCAACGTGGCCGACGGCCAACGCTGGCCCGACATGGTCCAGGAGGAGTACGACCGGGTCACGCCGTCGGCACCGACCCCGGCCAACATCCAGGTCATCGCCCACTCCCCGCTCACCTGCCGGGGCACTCCCAGCCACTCGGACATGGCGTACTACACCGCCCCCAGCGGAGCCGGGGTGTTCAACGTCGGCACGCTCGGCTTCGAGCCCAAGCTCGGCCCGTTGTGCGCCATCCAGGACATCACCCCGGTCAACTGGGAGTGCCAGCTCAAGCAGATGACCGGCACCATCATCCGGGAGTTCGCCAAGGGGCCGGCCGGCGTGACCCATCCGGCCCAGCCCAACCTCGACCAGCTGGGGATCGCACCGTGAGCCGTTCCGGTCCGGGGCTCCGGGTCGAGGCCGCCCATCGGCAGCACCGCCCGTCCCGGCGCCAGCGCTGGTTCGGCGATCACCTGCACCACGGGCACGACCACGGCGGACATGTCCACGACCACGGCCGCCACTTCGGCGGAACCGGAACCGCCGACGGCAGCACCGCCGGCCTGCGGGTCATCGGGATCAGCGTCGGGATCCTCGCCGTGACCGCCTTGGCCCAGGCGGCGCTGATCGGCCGCTCGGGATCGGTGGCTCTGTTGGCCGACACGGTGCACAACCTGTCCGACTGCCTGAGCGCAGTCCCCCTCGGGCTGGCCTTCCTCCTCGGCCGCCGGCCGCCGAACCGGCGCTACACCTACGGCTACGGACGAGCCGAGGACCTGGCCGGGGCCTGTGTCGTGGTCATGTTGGCCCTGTCCGCCGGGTTCACGGCCTGGCAGGCGGTGGACCGGCTGCTCGCTCCCCGCGACTTCGACGGCCATGTCGGGGTCGTCGCTGTAGCCGGGATGGTGGGCTTCGTCGGCAACGAGTGGGTGGCCCGCTACCGCATCCGCACCGGTCGCCGGATCGGCTCCGCCGCCTTGACGGCCGACGGACTCCACGCCCGCACCGACGGGCTGACCAGCCTGGCCGTGGTCGCCACCGCGTTCGGGACCCTGGTCGGCTGGCGGTTGGCCGACCCCCTCATCGGGCTGGCCATCAGCCTGGTCATCGCCAACCTGCTGCGGACCACGGCCCGGGACATCTACCGGCGGCTGATGGACGGGGTCGATCCCGACCTGGTCGACCGCATCGACGCCCGGCTCACCGCCACCCCGGGTGTGCGGGACGTCCGCCGCACCCGGGTCCGCTGGGTCGGGCACCAGCTGCACGTCGACGCCAACCTCGTCCTCGACGCCGAGCTGACCCTGGCCCACGCCCACGAGGTGCTGGAACGGGCCCGGCACACGCTGCTCCAGCAGATCCCTCGGCTAGGGGACGCCGTGCTCCACGTGAGCCCGGTCAGGAGCGCCGATGCTTGACCGGCAGGTGCGGGTCGGGCGGCTGCTGGCCATCCTGGCCGGGCTGGGCATGCTCGTGCTCGGCGGCATAACCCTGCTCAACGCCCTCGCCGGAGTGGCGGTAGCCGGGTTCGACAACCGGATCGACACGGGATCGACCGCCCTCGACAGCCCCACCGCCGCCATCGCCTCAGGTGTCGGGGAGCTGGGCGGCGACTGGGTCACCGACTGGCCGACCAACCGGGGCAAGGACTTCCGGCTCCACATCACCACCACCGCCCGCGATGGCAAGACCTTGTTCGTCGGGCTCGGCTCCACCGACCAGGTGCGCACCTACCTCGACCAGCAGGTCTGGGACGACCTCGACGCGTTCTCGTCCAAGCCGCTCGCCAAGCTGGCCAACGTCAGCGTCGTCCGCCAAGGGCTGGCCGAACCGGCATCGCTGCCGAGTCCCGGCGACCAGCCGATCTGGATCACCCGGGCCAGCGGCGTGCGCACCGAGCTGGTCTGGGACACCACCACCGACGGCCAGTGGCTGGTGGTCATGAGCGCCGACGGCTCCCCCGGTCTCGCCACCGACACCACCATCGAGCTGGAGATCCCCAGCCTCACCACCGCCCTGGGCACCGCCGTCCTCTTCGGCATCTTCGTCAGCTACCTGGGCTGGCTCCTCCTGACCCGAGTAGCCCGCGACGACGACCTGTAGTCAGGAACCGAGGCGTCCAAGCCAGCCCCTGAGGGGCTGGCTTGGTTCCATTGTGTTCGCGGCACCTGCCCGGGCAGTCAAGGGCGCAGCCCGACGGCCCGATCGCTGCGCTCCGTGGCCGTCGACCTGGCCCTTGACTGCCCTCGGTGGTCGCATGGCAGGTCCCCACCGAAATTGAGGCGATTCTCGCG
>DASXTK010000128.1:0-5395 GCA_036505485.1 Acidimicrobiales bacterium | reverse complement strand
TGGAAGCGAACGCAACCGTTCCACCGACCAGCACACCCACGACGAGTAGCGCCGCACCCACGCCATAGCGGACGGCTCTCGTCGCTCGGGAGGAGGTCTCATCGGTCATGGCCCCACCTCACACCCGGCAGATGAGGGCTGTGTGATGGGCGCATCAGGGTTCCCCGACGCAGGACCCGGTGGCCTGACGGCGGTCGGTGCCGGCGAACGGCCCGCAGTCGTTGGGCAGCACCCAGACGTGCAGCATGGGCGAGGTCGTCCGCTGGACCCCGGCCGGACGGCACAGCCCGCCCACGACCGCCCCGGCCAGGCGGGTCGACCCGGGGGCGAAGCACAGGTTGTCGTGGACGTGCCAGACCGTCAGGTTGCCGGCGATGTCGGGCACGTCGTCCATGGTCGACGCCGGGGGGAGGATGTACATGACGGTGGTCAGCTCCCGGCTCCCGTCGGGCCCGACCCGGTAGACGAGCGATTCCGGCTCGGCCGGATCCAACATGGTGGCGTTCGCGGTGAAGCCAGCGTTGACGAAGTGCTCGAAGCCGTTAGCCCCGTCGCCGATCGATCGGTAGCCCGCGTCGATGGCGGCCTGGACATCGGCATAGCCGGCGGTCGCCTGCTTGGTCTCGTCGATCAGCTCCTGGGCGGCGGTCTCCTGTTCCGCGGTCGGCTCATGGTCGAGGCGGTCCGGGACGTCGTGATGCTCGTGATCCGCGACGGCCGAGGCGTTGTCCTCCCCATCGTGGCTGTGGTCGTGGTTGTGGCTGGCGTCGTCGTGGGAATGCTCCGCCGCCATGGCCGGAACCGCCAGCAGTCCCACAAGCGCCACGGCGAAGACGGACCACAGCGGCGACAACCGCAGCCGCAACCACCGCGGCTGAGCTAGAGCCAGCAAGGCCCCGAGCACGGCGACCAGAGCGAACGACGCAGCTACAAGATCCTGGAGCCCGACATCCTCGGCTTCGCGCAGCGAGTCGATGAGCAGCAGGCCCGTGGTCCGGGACCCGATCCACGCCGCCAGAGCGGCGGCGTTGACCACCACGCCGACGACAGCCACCAGCCGGGTCGGTCGCAAGGCCACGAGACCGGCCCAACCGGCCTGTGCCGCCGCGCACCCTGCGAACAGCAGCACCAGGGTGCGGTCCCCAGCGTGGGAGCCGGCTGCCGCGGCGTGGATCAGGCCGGCCGCGGCGGACGCGAGCGCGGCCCCGGACAAGAGCGTGCGGTCGACAGGAGATGGCTCATCGGTCATGCGCTGATCTGAGCGCTCCCATGTCAGGGCGCAGTGAGGGCCATGTGATGAGGTATTGACATACGCTATGCCACTTCTTAAGGTCACCCCCATGGGGACCAGCGCAGCTGCGGTGACCGACGGGCGCACGCTTCGGCGATCCCGGAACCAGGACGCTGTGGTCGAAGCCATCCTCGATCTGCTGGTCGAGGGCCACGCCCAGCCCACGGCCCACCAGATCTCCGAACGGTCCGGGGTCTCGATGCGGTCGATCTTCCGGCTGTTCGACGACATGGAGGCGCTGCACCGGGCGGCGATCGCCCATCAGAGCGAGCGGGTGGCGGCGATGCTCACCCCGCTCCCGGAGTCCGGGCCAACCGCCGACCGGGTCGAGGCGCTGGTGCGAAGCCGGGCCGAGGTCTTCGAGGCCATCACGCCCGTTCGCCGTTTGGCCGTCCGCCTTGCTCCCCAGTCGACGCCCATCCGCACCGAGCTGGCGCGCGCTCACGAGTTCTTCCGCCACCAGGTCGCCACGGTGTTCCGCAAGGAGGTTGGGCGGTCAGCCGGCGCTCTGCTCGACGCACTCGACGTCGCCACCTGCTGGGAGACCTGGGAACGGCTGCGGACCGGTCAGGAGCTGTCGCCGACGAAGGCGGCCGAAGCGATGGCCCTCACCGTCTCGGCCCTGCTGGCCGCCCGGTAGAGCGGAGGGAGGAGGACCGATGGGCCGCAACATCCTGTTCGTCACCACCGACCAGCAGCGCTACGACAGCCTCGGCTGCAACGGCGGAACTGTGGCCCGCACACCCGTGGTCGACGGATTGGCCGCGGCCGGCGTCCGCTACGAGCGGGCCTACAACCAGAACACCGTGTGCATGCCGGCCCGGTCGACCATGCTCACCGGCCAGTACCCACGGACCCACGGCGTGGTCGCCAACGGCGTCCCGTTGCCGGTCGATGCCCCATCGGTGGCCGCCTACCTGGCCGAACGGGCCGGTTACCGCACGGCGCTGCTGGGCAAGGCCCACTTCGAGCCGGGCTTCGACCCCCGCCGCAAGTTCGAGGAGAACGCCCGCCCGGCTCGTGGCGACACCGGACCCTGGCGGGGCTTCGAGCGTTCGGTGCAGGTCATGCACGCCGCCGCCTGGGGAGACTTCCCGCTCTCGCACTACGGGCGCTGGCTCCGGGCGAATCACCCTGAGCACCTCCACAGCTTCGCCGACCTGCTGCAGGGGGAGCCCGGCGGGGACACCGGGGCGCCCGAGACTAAGAACAACCCGATTCCACGGGAGTGGTATCACACCGACTGGGTGGCCGATCTGACCGTCGACTGGCTCGACAGCCTCGCCGATGACGACGACTGGTTCTGCTGGATGAGCTTCCCCGATCCCCACCACCCGTGGGATCCGCCGGCCTCCGAGCTGCACCGCATCGACTGGCGCGACCTCGACCTGCCCCCGGGCCATCCGGGCTCCGACGACGACATCCGCGAGGTCAACGCCAAGGTCCACGTGATGAACGAGCTGATCGACGAGGCCTGCGGCCGGGTTCTGGCCCGGCTCGAGGCCCGGGGCTGGCTCGACGACACCGACGTGATCTTCACCACCGACCACGGTGAGCTGCAGGGCGACTATGGGCTGCTCTACAAGGGCCCGTTCCACACCGACTCGCTCATGCGCCTGCCGCTGGTCTGGCGACCCGCGCCCTCGGCGGAGGCCACGCCGGCCGCGGTGGTCACCGACCCGGTGGGCCAGGTCGACCTGGCTCCCACGTTCTGCGCCATCGCCGGGGTCGAGCCGGCGGACTGGATGCAGGGCACGGAGCTGCCGCTGGCCAACGGCTCCCCGGGCCGAGAGCGGGCGCTTTGCGAGTGGGACAGCCAGTTCCCCGGCTACGGCATGCACCTCCGCTCGATCTACCGCGACGGCTGGCTGTGCACGGTGTACGAACCGTCGACCGCCGGGCAGCCCAACGGGTTGGAGAAGGTGTTCGGGGACGGCGTGCTCACCAACGTGTCCCCGGTCGTGTACGAGCACGCCTACGACGGGCCAGGCGGGGTCGGCATCGCCACCGGCGAGCTGTACGACCTGGAGGACGACCCCCACCAGTGGCACAACCGGTGGGACGACCGGTCGCCGGCCGTCCGGTCGCGGCGGGACGACCTCATCGCCGATCTGTACGACAGCCTGTCCACCGAGATCCGCCACCTCGACGTCGAAGCACCGGCCTAGGAGGCCAGATGGACCTACTCCGCACGCCCGACGATCGTTTCGCCGATCTTCCCGACTTCCCGTTCGCACCCCACTACGTCGAGCTCGAGGACGGCATCCGGGTCCACCATCTCGACGAGGGGCCGGCCGACGGCGAGGTGGTGGTGCTGATGCACGGCGAGCCGTCCTGGTGCTTCCTGTACCGGACCATGATCCCGGTCCTGGTGGACGCCGGGCTGCGCTGCATCGCCCCGGACCTCGTCGGGTTCGGCCGATCCGACAAGCCGTCCCAGAGGAGCGACTACACGTTCGCCCGCCATGTCGAGTGGATGCGCCAGACCCTGTTCGGCCATCTCGGGCTGGACGGCGTCACCCTGGTGGGCCAGGACTGGGGCGGGCTCATCGGCCTGCGGCTGGTCGGCGAGCATCCCGAGCGCTTCGCCCGGGTGGTGGTGGCCAACAGTGGGCTGCCCACCGGTGACCGTCCCCTGACCGATGCCTTCCTGGCCTGGCAGAAGTTCTCGCAGGAGACGCCGGCGTTCCCGGTCGGCCGGATCGTCAACGGTGGCTGCACCACCGACCTCGGGCCTGAGGTCATTGCCGGCTACGACGCTCCGTTCCCCGACGACAGCTACACCGCCGGCGCCCGCATCTTCCCACTGCTGGTGCCGACCAGCCCGGACGACCCTGCGGCCGCGGCCAACACCGCGGCCTGGGAGAGCTTGGCCCGGTTCGAGGGGCCGCTGCTCACGGCGTTCTCCGACGGCGACCCCATCACGCCGGGCGGCGACGCCATCTTTCAGCGCACCGTCCCGGGGGCGAAGGGCCAACCCCACACCGTCATCTCCGACGCCGGCCACTTCCTCCAGGAGGACAAGGGTCCCGACCTGGCCAAGGTCGTCGCCAACTTCGTCAGCTCCACCCTTGGTCCCCGATGATCGGGTGCTCCTCGCCGAACCACAGGGGCGAGCGCTCGTGGTCGATGAAGCGGCGCTCGTCCTCGAGCAGGGCGACGGACGCGGCCTGGCCCGCCTCGGTTGCCACCGCGGCGGCGATCGATTCCAGGCTGTCGTACCAGAGCTCGGCCACCCCGTCGTAGGCCTCCGGTGCCTGCCGGGACGCCCGCAGCGCGGCCTGGAACTCGTCGGCCAGCGTGTGGACCTGGATGTACCGGCGGATCCCCAAGGCCTCGGCGTGGGATCGGACCAGGGGAACGTGGTGGTCCCGCCAGTAGCTCTGGAACTCCTCACGTGTGAGGTCCGGACGCCGACGAAGAGCGAACATGAGCTTCACCATCCGGCCGACGCTACGGCAACCATCGACCGGGCCGGGCGTCGGCTCTGCGATGCGACAATGGGCCCAACTCGACCGGATCGAAGCCCGAGCCGTCGACAAGGAGGTCGTCGCAATGGGAGATATGAGCAGGGTTGGCGTAGTCGGGTGCGGGCTGATGGGCTCGGGCATCGCCGAGGTCGCCGCCCGAGCCGGGTGCGACGTGGTCGCGGTCGAAGCCAGTCCCGAGGCCGCCGAGGCAGGCCGGAACCGGGTCGTCCGTTCACTCGATCGGGCGGTGGGCGCGGGCAAGCTGCCCGAGGAGGAGCGCGACGCCGCGCTCGGCCGGTTCCTCGTCACCGTGGACCGGGAGGCCATGGCCGACCGTGAGATCGTCGTCGAGGCGGTGGTCGAGGACGAAGCCGCCAAGGTCGAGGTCTTCCGTTGGCTCGACGAGACGGTCGCCGAGGAGCTGGCGCTGCTGGCCTCCAACACCAGCTCGATCCCCATCATGAAGCTGGCCATGGCCACGCAGCGGCCGGCGCAGGTCGTCGGCATCCACTTCTTCAACCCGGTGCCGGTCCTGAAGCTGGTGGAGCTGGTCACCTCGCTGCTCACCTCGGACGAGACCGCGGCCGAGGCCGAGCGCTTCGCGGTCGAACGTCTGGGCAAGTCGGTGATCCGG
>DASXTK010000127.1:0-9416 GCA_036505485.1 Acidimicrobiales bacterium | reverse complement strand
CGGCGTCGGTCCGCTCATGACCGAGGTTGCTGGCGAGGTGTGCGACGGATTCCTGTGCCACGGCTTCACCACCGAGCGCTACCTGCGGGAAGTCACGATCCCGGCGTTGCAGCGGGGCCGGGCCAAGGCCGGCAAGACCATGGACGACTTCGAGATCGCCGGTCCGCTGTTCGTGGTCACCGGAACCGACGAGGAGCAGATGGCCAAGGCGGCCACCGGAACCCGCCAACAGATCGCCTTCTACGGATCCACACCCGCGTACCGGCCGGTGCTCGAGCTGCATGGCTGGGGTGGGCTGCAGGAGGAGCTGAACAAGCTGTCCAAGGAAGGCAAGTGGGTCGAGATGGGGACGCTCATCGACGACGACATCCTCCACACCTTCGCGGTGGTGGCCGAGCCGGAGAAGATCGCCCCGGAGATGATCCGGCGCTACGGCGATGCGGTCGACCGTCTCAACTTCTACGCCCCCTACGAGAGCGACCCCGAGCGCTGGCGTGGGGTGATGGAAGCCCTCCGCACCGGCTGACCTCTGCCGCTTCCGTCCTGTGACGGGCCCATTCTGGGTATTGCCTGCCCCGTGAGTGCCACCGGCCTCGACCAAGGGGTGGGGGCGGAGGCGACGTCGCAGACCCATCGCGGCTGGAAGGTCGCGGCTCGGGTGGCGTTGATCGTCCTGGCCGCGGCATCGCTCCAGGTGGTGGGGCCGACCCTGGTGGTGGTGTACACGTCGCTGGGCGACGTCGTACGCATCCATCCGTTGTGGCTGGTGGCCATCACCGCGAGCGAAGCCGTCAGCTTCGTGTGCCTGTGGCAGCTCATGCGGATGGTCATCCACACCGCGTCGTGGCGAGCGGTGGCCCGGGCCCAGCTCGTGGGCAACGCGGTCAGCCTGGTCGTCCCGGGCGGAGCGGCCACCGGTGCCGCGGTGCAGATGCGGATGCTCACCGCCGCCGGCATCGATCGCACCACCGCGGTCTCGGCCCTGCCGGTGGTCGGACTGCTCACCGCCGCGACCGTGTTCATCAGCCCGGTGCTCGTTCTGCCCGCGGTGCTCATGTTCTCCGACGTGCCCAGCGAGCTGCTTTGGGCCGCCGCGCTGGGCGTGGCCGGCAGCATCCTGCTCGCCGCGGTGCTGGTGGTGTTCCTGACCGCCAGCCGTCCCCTGGTGGCGCTGGCCAACGGGGTGCAGGCCCTCGGCAACAAGCTGATCTTCCGCCGGCGTCCGGTCACCGACCTCGCCGACCGGCTGCTGTTCGAGCGGGACCTCATCCGGACCCGGCTGGGCGACCACCGTCGCGACGCCGTGCTCACCGCGGCCGGCAACGTGGCCTTCGACTACCTGGCGCTGCTGGCCGCCCTGGCCGCGGTGGGAGCCCATCCCAACCCTGGTCTGGTGCTGCTGGCGTTCGTGGCCGCCGAGCTGCTGGGCATGATCCCCCTCACCCCCGGGGGTCTCGGGTTCGTCGAGGCCGGTCTCACCGGAACCCTGGCGCTGGCCGGAATCCCCACTGGCCAGGCCGTCGTCGCCACCGCCGCCTACCGAGCAGTGTCGTTCCTCCTACCCATCGTGGCCGGTGCCGTCGCCTACATGTGGTACCGGATCGAGCGCGCTACGGCCTGATCCGAATCCACGGCAGCGGGAACGAACCGGCGGGGACGTTCGTCTCCCTCTGCGATGAACGCATTGCCTTCAGTAGGCCGCGGTCACCCGGAACCGACGGCCGTCTACGGTCCCGCCCCATGCTGGGTCGAGGGCGCAGGCGCAGGTGGATGGCGACCGTCGGGATCGGTGTGAGCATGGCCTTGCTGGTCGGCGCCTGCAGTGGCGACGACGAGTCCGGTGACGATGCCAAGGGCGACGACAACAGCGACCGTCCCGACGAGCGGGACCCGACACCGCTCGACGAGTTCTGGCAGTCCGTCGGCGGCGGCGACATGTCCGACGACGAGATGGCTGACCAGGAACGCCGGCTCGAGCAGCGGGTGGCCGACTGCATGCAGCAGCAGGGCTTCGAGTACACGCCGGTGGAGTCCAACTGGTCCGGGGTCTCGGCCGAGGCCGACTCGGGGCCGTGGAGCCTGCCTCCCGAGGAGTTCGCCGAGAAGTACGGCTACGGCATGTTCACGATGGACCCCGTCGCCGACGAGGACACGGTCGACGACCCCAACCAGGAGCGCGTGGACGCCATGTCCGACGCCGAGCGGGCCGCCTACGAAGCGGCGCTGTGGGGCAGCTACGACGAGAACACCGGCGAGCTCATCGGGGACGGCGAGGGCTGCCAGTCCACGGCGTGGGCCGAGGAGAACGGCGGCGACCCCAACGTCGAGGAGAACGGCGGCGACCCCAACGTCGAGGAGAGCGAGTTCAACGACCTGTGGGAGGAGATGGACGCCCTGTACGAAGGCGTCAACACCGACTCCCGGGTGGCCGACGAGGCCCGGAAGTGGTCGGACTGCATGGCCGACACCGACCATCCCGACCTGGAGGTCCCCGACGACGCCCCGCAGCTCGTGAATGATCGCTACCAGGAGCTGCTGCCCCCCGAGCTCCGCACTCCGGATGACGAGCTCTCCGAGGGCGGACCGGCGCTCGCTCTGCCGGGCGGCGAGCGTGACGACAGCCTCGGGCTCGCCCCCGACGACCTGCGGGACCTCAAGGCCTACGAGATCGAAGTCGCCGCGGCCGACCTCGAGTGCCGGGGCGACTACGACGATGTCCACTACGACGTCCAGGTCGAGCTGGAGAAGCAGTTCATCGAGGACCACCGCGACGAGCTGGACCGCTATCGCGAGGCGTTCTCGACGTCCGGAGGAGGCTGAGTGAGCGAGGGGGAGTCGCCGGCTTCATCGGAGTCGCCGGCCGACGGGCTGGGTTTTCCGGACCGGACGTGGCCCAGCTCAAGACCGCGCTGGCCGCCCTGGGGCTCAACCCGGGCGATGCCGGCAACGACAAGTACGACCAGCAGACCGCTTTCGCCGTGGCCGCGCTGTACACCCCCCCAGTTCCTGCTGGAGAGCGTCACCATCGGTCTGCCCGGCGGTCTGGTCGGCGCGGCCGCCGGAGTCCTGATAACCGTGGTCGTGGCGGTCGTACGGGACTGGACCCCCCTTCTCGAACCCAGCCTCGCCGCCGCCGGACCCTTGCTCGGCGCCGTGATCGGTCTAACGGCGGGCACCTACCCAGCCTGGAAAGCCTCCGCCATAGAACCGATCACCGCCCTCCGCCGCGGCTAGGCCCCATCGTCCTTCCAAAACGAGGTAGGAAGTGCCGATGAGTCTTGATCGCCCTGTTGCGCCTGATCCTTATGAGCTGATGCCGGCCGCGGACCCGTTCGCCGTGACGAGCACCGATGTTCGCCAAGGCGAGCTGATGGCCGACACCTACGCGTTCGCCGCCGGCAACACCTCGCCCCAGCTGAGCTGGTCGGGCTACCCGGATGAGACGAAGAGCTTCGTCGTCAGCTGCTTCGATCCCGACGCCCCGATCCCCAGCGGGTTCTGGCACTGGGTGATGGCCAATCTTCCGGCCTCGGTCACCTCGCTGGAGACGGGCGCCGGCGCGGCCGACGGGGCTGGCATGCCCGCTGGGGCCGTCCAGCTGCGCAACGACTTCGGGACCATGGGCTACGGCGGGGCCGCACCTCCGACCGGCGACCGCCCGCACCGTTACTACTTCGTGGTGCATGCAGTCGACCTCGATGCGCTGCCGGTGGACGAGTCGACGTCGCCCGCGGTGGTCGGCTTCAACCTGGCCTTCCACACCCTGGCCCGAGCCATCCTGGTCCCCACCTATCAGGCCTGATGGCCAACACGCTCTCTACGACGGGCCTCGCCCGCCTGCACGACTCGATGGCAGCCCACGTCGACGCTGGTCGGCTGCCGGGGCTCGTCACCCTTGTGGCCGCTGGCGACGACGTGCACATCGACACCATCGGCACGCCGTCCTTCGTCGACGACACGCGTCTCGGGCGCGACGCCATCTTCCGGATCGCCTCGCTCACCAAGCCCCTCGTCGCTGTGGCCGCGATGGCGTTGGTCGAGGAAGGCGTCCTCGGTCTCGACGAGCCGATCGACAAGCTGGTTCCGGAGCTGGCCGACCGCCGTGTTCTGCGGGCCATCGATGCGGAGCTCGATGACACGGTCCCCGCCAACCGACCGATCACCGTCGAGGACCTCCTCAGCTTCCGGATGGGCTTCGGCTCGGTGATGGTGCCGCCCGGCACCTACCCGATCCAGCAGGCCGAGGACGATTTGGTGCTCCGGAGCATCGGCGGTCCGCCGTGGCCTCCGGTGGCCCACGATGTCGACGGCTGGATCGGCGCGCTCGGGTCGATGCCGCTCATGTTCCAGCCGGGGGAGCAGTGGCTGTACGGCACGTCGTCCCAGGTGCTGGGTGTCCTCCTGGCCCGGGCGTGCGGCCAGGATCTGGAGTCGGTGCTGCGTGAGCGCATCTTCGAGCCGCTTGGGATGACCGACACCGGGTTCACGGTTCCCGCTGAGCAACTGCACCGGCTCACCACGTTCTACCTGCCCAATGCTGCAGGCGATGAGCTGTCGGTCCTCGATGATCCGGCCCACAGCTGGTGGAGCACACCGCCCTCGTTCCCGGACGCGGGCGGGTGGCTCGTCTCCACCATCGACGACTACTGGTCGTTCGTCTCGATGATGTTGGCGGGAGGCACGGGCAAGGGCGAACGCATCCTCTCGCCGGAGACGATCGCCCTCATGACTACCGACCGGCTCACCCCGCCACAACGCGACGCCAACCCGATGTTCCTCGGTGAGCACGGGGGCTGGGGCCTCGGCCTAGCGGTACCCGCCGCCGGCTCGTCGGACCAACCCCTCCCGTGCGGCATCGGTTGGGACGGCGGCGCCGGGACCACGTGGCGCTCCAGTCGCCTCAGCGGCGTCACCGGCATCCTGTTCACGCAACGCCAGGTGATGTCGCCCGTGCCCACGCCGGTGGTCAACGACTTCTGGGCCGGCGTCAACGCCGCCACCGCGGGCTAGTCCACAGGACGGTAGAAGTACGGGTCGAGCACCCGAACCTCGGTGATGTGGTCGACCGGCAGGCCGTTGCGACTGGCCGCTCGCCGAATGGCTTCGGGGTCGGGGCCGTCGTAGATGCAGAACGTCGTCCCGTTGTCCGGCGTGACGTAAGAGTGGATCCACGTGACATCTTCCGCGGCGTTCTGGGTCACGACATTGCCGCACACCTTGGTGCCGGTGTCGTCGAGGGGGATGTCCAGGCCGTCGGGGACCGGCGTCCAGTCCAGGAGCTCTTTGAACGTTTTTGGTTGGTGGGCAACCAAAAACGTTCAAAGAGCGATGGAACAAGCCGCTCGGCGATCTCGGCGTTGGTGAGGCGCTCGACCAACAGGGCCGCAACTTCGGCCTGACGGGGTGTGAGACCCCAGGTGTTGAGGCGTGTCGCCGTGCTCGGACCCCGCGGGACCTGGGCTCCGAGCGCCCGCAACCGAGTGGCGGCCCGGTGCGCAGCCGGTCGTGCTCCCAGCTCCCGGAGAACCGACACCCCGGCGGTCACTTCCTCCGGATCGTCGCTGTCGACCCGGGCCAGAGCCGCTTCGTAGGGGCAGCCGAGCGCGTCCCACGCGGTGGCTGCCTCCTCCGGATGACCGGCACGATGGGTCGCGAACGGCGTCGCCGCTGCCGCGTCCGGCTGGTCGGGTTGTCCGGCGCGCCAGCGCCAGAACGCCAGCTCGTCGACGGCCCAGGGATAGTCGAGCCCCACGGCCATGGCATACGCCTCGGCCACCGTGTCGTCCTCGCGCTCGATTCCGCCGTCAAGCCAAGCGGCCTCGGCCCGGGCCACCGCGGCCGGCCAGAGACGCTGGAGGTGACCGTTCTCCCGGGTCAATTCGAGCGCCTCGTCGAGCAGCGGCCAGACCCCGGGATCACCCCGGCGGGCCCGGAGCTTGCCCAACACCGTCAGCGCGGTGATCCGGGTGATGCCGGTGCAGCGGGGGCTCCTGAGCAATTCGGTGGCGATCGCTCCCGCCTCGTCCCATCGAGCCTGCTCGAGGTGGCACCGGGCCAGCCAGGACTGGGCGTAGTTTCGCTGCGCGAACTGCTCCCGGGTCTCGCAGAACTCGACGCACTGGCGAAGGGCCGGCAGCGCCAGGTCATAGCGGCGGATCTCACCGGCGCCCGACCCGATCTGGGACAGGCCCAGGGCGACCCGGTGGTCCCAGCCCTCGGTCCGGGCGATGTCGATGCCCTGATGGATCCGGTCAAGGCCGGCGTCCTCACCGGACATGAGCAGAGCGATGCCACTCTGGATCAGCACGAAGCACAGGTCTTCGCGCCGCCCGACGGTGTTGCACAAGGCCAGGGCCCGTTGGCCCCAGGCTTCGGCCTCGGTGAACTCCCGGGCCAGCATGTGGTGGGAGCTGCGGACACCGAAAGCGTGGGCCAGTGCGGGGGTGTCACCCAGCGGCTCCAACACCGCTCGGGCGGCGTCGAGCGCGGCCGCGGCCTGCCTCGGTTGGCCGAGGAAGCCGTAGGGACCAACGCTCCGGGCCAGCAGATCACCCTCCTCGGCCCGGTCGCCCATCTGTCGTGCGAGCTGCGTGGCGTGGTCGAAGGCAGTGAGCGCCTCGTCGAGCTGTTCCAGGGCCAGGCACTCGGTGGCTCGCGCCTCCCACAGCTCCAGACGCCGCTCGACCGGCAGATCGTCGGCATAGCGCAAGGCCGACTCCAGGTGGGCCGCGGCCTCCCGGTGGGCACCGGCCGCCACGGCCTGACTGGCGGCGATGGGTGCCCACACCGCCACCTTGTCGCCGGCTCCGGCCTCGGCCGCGTGGAACGCGAGACGAGCCTCTATCCCCCGACCGCCGGGGATCCGCTGTAGCTGTTGGAGGGCGTTGCGGTGCAACGTCCGTTTCTGGCCGGGCGCCAGGGCTCCGTCGACCGCCAGCCGCGCTATCTCGTGGCGGAAGGCCAACCCCTCGCCGGCGGGGACCAACATGCCCCGGTCCACGCACTCATCCAGGGCGCGGTCGGCTGGGTGGCTGATCAAGGCATCGAGCAGCCACGCCTCCACTCCTCCGGGCACGATCGCGGCGGCGTCGAGGACCTGCCGGGCGTCTGGCGACAACCGACCGGCCCGAGCCAACACGGCGTGGCGCACCGTGGTGGGCAGCTCCGTGTCCCCTGCGGCCAGGGTCTCGCTGACGAAGAACGGATTGCCCCCGGTGTGCTGATGCAGGCTGATCGCGTCGATGTCGTGGCCGGCGGCCGCGGCCAGGACCGCCACCGAGGCCGCGGACAGCGGCGCGACGTGCACCCGGCAGGAGATGGTCCCGGCGAGGTCGCCGAGCAGGAACCTGAGCGGGTGGCCACCGCCGACCTCGTCGTCGCGGTAGGTGAGCACGATGAGCGCCTTGGTCTGGGCGACCCGGCGGCCCACCATGGTCAGCAGATCGAGGGTGGCGTCGTCAGCCCAGTGGACATCCTCGATCACGACCAGGGGCGGCCGTGTCGTTGGTTGGCTGAGCTGATCGAGGGTGGCGGCGAAGATCTCGTCCCGGGTGGCACCCTCAGCCAGCAGGTGCGGGGCGATGTCGGCCAACGGCCCCAGCGGGCGGGGCGTCCGCAGGCTGTCGCAGAGACCCCACAGGGCGTCGACGTCAGCGGCACGGTCCTCGGCGAAGCGACGGACCACCGTCGTCTTGCCCGCGCCGGCCTCCCCGACGACCACCGCCAGCTCCCCCCGCCGGTGGCTCCGCACCCGGTCGAGGGCGGCGCCGAGCTGCGCCAGCGCGTCCTCTCGCTCGAGCAGCACCCACCGACCGTAACCCGTCAGTCGCCGGACACCGCGGGGACGCGGCGCGTGAGCTCCTCTTCGGTCAGCCCCGATAGCCGGAACTGCTTCCTCCGGCTGGTTGCGCCTCGCACCAGCTCCACGGCACTGGGGGCTAGGCCGCAAGCCTCGGCCAGCAGTGCCACCACCGCCTTGTTGGCCCGACCATCCTCCGGTGGCGCGGTCACCCGCAGCTTGAGGGCATCGCCGTGCAGTCCGACGATCCCCGCCCGGGTGGCGCCGGGTTGGACGTAGACGGACAGGACCACTGTTCCGTCCGCCTCGACCGCAACCGCGCCCACCGCGTCAGGGCTCGACGAAGCGCTGGACGAAGGCGAGGGCGGTGTCGGCCACCTCACGCCAGCCGCTGTCGATGGTCAGGGCGTGTCCCCGGTTGGGGATCTCGCTGATGTCGGTGACACCGGTGTTGCGCTTCTGCTTCTTGTAAGAGGCGTTGGCGATGGCCCAGGGCACGGTGTGGTCCTTCGCTCCGGAGATGACGAGCAACGGTCCCCGTTCCGGGTTCCTGCTGTCGACCTTGGCTTCGGTCCACGGGTTCAGGTTGGCGGTGGCGGCCTGGAACAGCGGTCGTCCCGGTGCCGGCACGGCGAAGGTGGCGTGCAGTTCCTTGGCCTCGTCCTCGGAGACGGCGTTTGCGAATGCGTAGCGGAACTGCTTGTAGGTCAGCGCGACCGCCCGGCCGTAGTTGAGCGGGTTGGTCAGGACCGGTGCCGACGCCTTCAGGGCGGACAGCGGGAGCGGCAGCACCCCGCGGAAGGGCGCCGGGTCGATCGCCACCGTGGCGACGGAACGTCCCCGTCCGGCCAGGATCTGGGCGAGCAGCCCGCCGAACGAGTGCCCGACGACGGCCGGCCGCTCGGCGAGCTCGGAGATCACCTCCTTCACGTGGTCGGCGACCTGGCCCACGGTCTTGCCGGCGAAGACCTCCGGGTGCTCGTTGGCTTCCTCGACGGTCTCGGGATCGTCAGGCCAGCCGGGAGCCAGGGCGGCGTAGCCGGCCTCCTCGAACACGGCCCGCCAGCGGTCCCAGCTGCTGGGGAGCAGCCAGAGTCCGTGGATGAACACCACCGGCTTGCGTCCCGACTCGTTGGCGCTGTCGATCTGTCGTTGTTCCTGCTCGGTGATCCCTGCCATGAGGTCCGTGCTCCTTCGCTCGTGGTCAAACGCCGGTCGGTCCGAAGCGTTCGACGCGGATGGCGCTGGCGGGAAGGCCGGCGTCGATCAAAAGGTCGGTGGCGTGGTTGGCGAACCCCGTCGACCCGCACACGTACGCCGTCACGCCGGGATCGAGGTCGAAGTCGCCGGGAAGGTCGTCGGCGCTGAGTCGGCCGGCGGGGCGGATGCTGCCGGGCGGCGGACGCCGGGTGTAGACCACGGTGGTCTCGGCGCCCGGCAGCTCGCCGGCGTAGTAGAGGTCGTCGGGCGAGCGGACCGAGACGATCAGCCGGACCAGATCGGCTCGCTGGGACCGTCGGGCCAGGCGGAGCATGGCCATCAGCGGCACGATGCCCGAACCGCCGCCCACAAGCAACGCCGGCTTGGTGCCGTCCCAGACGAACCAGCCCCCGATCGG
>DASXTK010000126.1:0-11974 GCA_036505485.1 Acidimicrobiales bacterium | reverse complement strand
CGGCAGTGGCTCAACACGAGCCGGAGCGCCGAGTACCTCGCCGTCCTCGGCGCCTTCCGGCAGGTCGCAACCGAGTGCAGCAAGGCCTTCCAGGCGTCAGCACTCCAAACGGAGAACCCGATGCGCGGCATCGACCTCCAGCCCTACATACGGTCAGCTTGGGAGGCCATCGACGGCTTTGGTCTGGCAATCGACCGAGCAGCACTGGTGGCGTCCCAGCGAGCCCGGCGAGCGTCGGTGGCCCTAGAAAACGTGGTGACTGACCTCCGGACCTACACGCCTCTCGCCGATGGCGGTCAGTCACCACCGAGTATCGCCGAGCTCAACCAGAACGCTTATGCCGCCCGGTCCATCTACGAGGACGCGGTCACCGCCGATCTACGTACCCGATCATGGCGCGAGCGACGTCAGGGAGGGACGTAACGGAAGGCCTGGCGCCCGGAGGATGGGAATGCCTTGGCTGGATCAAGGGCATCGGCTCCGTCCTGCCGCTGACCCTGCCCAGCGCTGTCAGCAGCCGCCGCCTTTCAGGCGATCGGGCACCCTAGGCATCGTCGTAGCGGAACCTAGGCCCAACTCAGCCGCTGGGATCCAGCCACCAGTCAAATACGCCGCAGTCACGACAACAGCGGTGAGCACTAGCCAGCCTGCCCACAGCACAACGTGTCCGAGCGCCACCAGTGCGAGAGAGCCTGAATCTGATGGCGTGGACTTGGCCCGAAGGAGCTCCCTCACGTCCTGCGGCGTCACGTCCCGCAGCCCGGCCAAGGAGCCACTGGCCTCTGTACTGCCAGCCAGCCGAGAACCCGCCGCCTCGCTGCGATCCCAACTTGCCGCCATCTCCCCGAGCATCCATAGATACGACTCGTCGATTGCAGCTGTCACGTTCGCAGCGGCCGCGAAGGCGGATGCATCCCAACTTGCCGCCATCTCTCCGAGTGCCCGTAAATACTCCTCATCGACTGCTCCGAGGACTTTCGCTGCGGTTGTCAGATGATCAGCGTCCCAGGTGGTCACCGCAGCCATCATCTGGGCAGCCTGTTCCTGAGACAGCACCGACCCGATCTGCGAGAGGTCGGGTCCGACGTTCTCGATGATGCCAGCGAGCCGCGAGAGATCAGGCCCCACTTTCTCGATCACCGGCGCCATGACCGACGGATAGTCGGGTCCCACGTTGCTGATCGCCGATCCGATCTGCGAGAGGTCGGGTCCGACGTTCTCGATGATGCCAGCGAGCCGCGAGAGATCAGGCCCCACCTTGCTGATCGCCGACCCGACCTGCGAAAGATCGGGTCCTAGCTTCTCGATTGCCGGTCCTGCCCCCTCGATCGCCGCAAGCACCGGCGACCAATCCAGGCCGGCGACAACCTTTCGCCAGTCGTCTGCCATCCCAAGAGCATGTCACCGGCGTACAAGCCAGATGCGCAGGTGTCGTGCAGCCCGTGAGGCACGGCCTGTAGCCGCGCCCCAGAATCCTCCGGGTGTGCTCGCGGTCTTCCTTGACCGGGCACCGAGGGCGCACGTTCGGCGCGCGAATCGGCGTCTCAACTGTCCTGAGCTGGGTGGATCTGGATGCCTGAAAGCGGGAGGTCACCGGATCGACGCCGGTCCCGACCACCAGAGATGACCAGGCAAACGCCTGGTCATCTGTCGTTGGGTCCCGCTCACCTCGAGTCGTTCGTAGTTACCAACAACCTCCCTCGCGGCCGACCGCGTGCCAGAAGCCCTTTAGCTCGGATCCTGCGGGTGCGGCGACGTAGTTCTTGTAGACCGACCAGCAGTAGTCGTTCGTCGGCAGTGCCGAGGCGGTCTCGGGGAGCGCGACGATCCCGAGGGTCGCGCCGGCCGCGCATACCGTGGCCAACGCCGCGATCTTCAGTCCCACCTGCTTGGTTCTCATCCCTCGACGGTACGGAGACCTGCCCGTCACGGATACTGCGTGAACCGCCAGGTTTCTCACCGGTGCCGGGCGAGATGGCGGCGCTGGTGGACCCGGCCTTCACCCCGGCTGTCGTCGATCTCCTGGCCCAGGCCGGCCAGGCCCAGGAAGGCGAGGGTGGGCGTGGCCATCAGGGTGGTGACGAGGGCCATGAGCACCAGGATCGTGAACAGGGTCGGGGAGAGAACGCCCAGCTCCAGGCCCACGCTGAGGACGATCAGCTCGGTCAGGCCCCGGGTGTTGAGCAGGACGCCCATGGTGGCCGCGTCCCGCCACGATTCGCCGACGGCCCGAGCAGCCAGCATGGCGCCGCCCCACTTGCCGGCCACCGCCACCGCGAGCACCAGCGCGGCCACCGCCCACAAGTAGGCCTGGTCAAGCAGGTCGACCCGGGTCTCCAGCCCCACGACCACGAAGAAGACCGGCAGCAGCAGGGTCAAGGTGGCGGTCTCCAGCTTCTCGTGGATCTCGGAGCGGTCGTGAATGCCAGCCAAGGCGTCGTCGCGGCGGGGCATCACCGTGCCGGCCAGGAATGCCCCGAAGATGACATGGATCCCGATCTGCTCGGTGATCCAGGCACAGCCCAGGGCCAGCACCAGCGCCCCCCAGATGGGGATGGCGGGGAACAGGGCCAGCAGAGGCCGGACGATCCGCAGCATGGCCACCACGAACACCAGCGACAGGGCGATGGTCTGCAGGGCGTCGGCCGCCCCGCCCGAGCGCACGATGGCGGCCGCCACGGCCAGGATGCACCACGCTGCGACGACGTCGACCGCGGCGCAGGCGATCGTCAGCACCCCGATGCGGGTGTGGTAGAGCCCGGTCTCCTGCAGCACCCGGGCCAGCACCGGGAACGCGGTGATGGCCATGGCCGCACCGACGAACAGGACGAAGCCCAAGGGATCGGTGTTCTGGCCCAGTCGGGCGTAGAGCCACAGCGCCAACAGCGCGCCCAGTACGAGCGGCACCGCGATCGAAGCGTTGCTGACCACCAGCGCGGTGCGGCCGTGCCCGTGCAGCTTCCCCAGGTCCAGCTCCAGGCCTATCAGGAACATGAAGATGACCAGTCCCAGCTGGGCCAAGATCCGCAAGGCGTCGACCACTTCCGGCGGGAAGACGTAGTCGACTGCTCCAGGCCAGACCTGGCCCAGCAGGCTCGGGCCCAGCAGGATGCCGGCCACGATCTCGCCGTGGACTCGCGGCTGACCGAGCCGGGCCAAACCCCACCCGAGCGCCCGTGAGCCGGCGATGACGACGGCCACCGCCAACAGCATGCGGACATTGACCTCCGTCGCCCCCACGTAGTCGACGGTACGACCGACGGCCGCTCCGGAGAAGGGGCCAGTCACCTATCACGGCACGGCGGCGTCATCGCCGTCCTGAGGGCGCTGCTAGCAAGCGGCTAACAGCGGTTCCTTACGATCGCCCACTCATGGCGCGGGGGACACAGGTCACCTTCCGATCGGTCTTCGCTGTCGCCGAGTTCCGCGCCATGTGGGCTGCGGAGGCGTTCTCCCAAGCCGGTGACCAGCTGGCCCGCGTGGCCCTGGCGATCCTCGTCTACGACCGGACCGGCTCGGCCGCCCTCACTGGACTGACGTACGCGCTGACCTTCGCCCCGGCCTTCCTCGGCGGGATCTTCCTGTCCGGGCTGGCCGACCGGTTCCCTCGCCGTGAGGTGATGGTCGCCTCCGACCTGGTGCGGGGTGCTCTCGTCGGGCTCGTGGCCATCCCCGGCATGCCGTTTCCCCTGGTGTGTGTGCTGGTGGCGCTGGTGTCGTTCTTCCAGGCGCCGTTCAAGGCCGCGCAACTGGCGCTGCTGCCGGACGTGCTGGCCGGCGACCGCTACGAGGTGGGCATGGGGATCCGCCAGATCACCATGCAGACCGCCCAGCTGATCGGCTTCGCCGGTGGCGGCGTGCTGGTCAGCGCGCTCAACCCGTACCTGGCGCTGGCCCTGGACACGGCCACCTTCGCGGCCTCGGCGGCCTTCGTGCGCTTCGGCGTCCAGTACCGCCCGGCCGCGGCGAGCACGTCGACCAAACCGTCCTTGGTCGGCGGGTTGGGCACCGGCGCACGGCTCATCTTCGGGAACAGCGGGACCCTGGTCCTCGTCCTGTTCGGATGGTTGGCCGGGTTCCTCCTCGTCTACGAAGGCCTGGCCGCGCCGTACACCGCGGAGATCGGCGGCGGCGACATAGCGGTGGGCCTGCTCCTGGCCAGCGACCCGTTTGGCAGCGTGATCGGAGCCTTCGTGTTCAGCCGCCTGGTGCCGCCGGAGATCCGGCCCCGGATCGTCGGATGGCTGGCCGTCGCCAACTGCCTGCCGCTGCTGGTGTGCTTCGCCAAGCCCGGGCTGGTCATCTCGGCCACGCTGTTCGCGCTGGCCGGGGCGCTCGGCACGGCGGCGCTGCTGCAGTCGACCGCCACGTTCACCCGACGCATCCCCCACGAGAGCCGAGCACAGGCGCTCGGACTGGGTCAGTCGGGTCTCGCCACCATCCAGGGGGTCAGCCCCCTGCTGGCCGGCTTGCTCGCCGACTGGATCGGGACGGCCCATGCCGTGGGCACCGTCGGCGTCATCGGCCTGGCCATCGCCGTCCCGGCCGCGTTGGTGTGGCAGCGGACGCTGGTTGCCGAACCAGGCCGGGTCTTGTCTCAGTAGACGTGGATGGCGTTCAGGACCGGGGCGGCGAGGGTGGTGTCGCCTTCGACCTGTACGTGGTCGGTCCACGGGCGGCGGTGGGTGGACCAGAGCACGAAGTCGAGGGTGGACGAGGTTGCGGTGGCCTTCGCGTCTTCGGACAGGCCTTCCACGACTGAGACGAGTCCTTCGTCCTCGGCAGGTTGGATGGTCCACTCCCCGCCCCCGGGACCGGTGAGCCTCAGGCCCAAGGGACCCACGGTGGCTTCGGTGAGGGCGGGCCCGCTCATCTGGGGCACGCCGCCGAGCAGCCATCCCACCGTGACCCCGACCCGGAGGTCGTCGGCCGGCGGCGCGGCCCGGTCCACCGGACCATGCGGGGTCAGGATGTCGTTGCGCAGATGGCAGAAGTGGTCGAACGTGAAGGCGTCGGGCAGCAGGTGCAGCAGGTACTCGCCGGCGTTGTCCATGGGGAAGGTGAGCTCGGCGAACTCGGGTCCCTGGAATCCGGCGAACATCGCGACCCCCTTCGTCGCCATGTCCTCGTAGTCGGCCAGCACCTCGGCCGGGGACCAGTCGCGGTGGGCCTCGGCGTGCACCGCCTGGGTGGCCTCGATGTCCCCTGGCACCGGCGCCGGCATGCTCGCCGGATCTACGGCCATGCGGAACGTGTTGGCCAGGTGGGCGATGACGTCCTGGACCCGCCAACCGTCACAGTCACTCGGCGCCGCCCACTCGGCCTCGCTCAGGCTTCTGGCCACCACCAGCACTTCCTCGTGCTCGGCCTGCAGCGCTTCGATCCCCCGCTCGCTCATGACGCGCGAGCCTAGAGGTCGATCCTCAGTGGCTGGCGCCGACTGTCTCCTCGTCGGCTTGCTCGGCCTCGCCCTCAGCGGTGGTGTCGTCGCTGGAATCGGCACCCCGGCCGCGCTTGTACTTGGCCCGAGCGCCCATGACCTGGAGGCCGGCGAGGGCACCGCCCATGTAGGTGATGCCCTGGGCCACGCACACCGCGCACATGCCGGCAGAGTATCGCGAGCCCGTTCGGCGGTCATGGGTGGCGCCGGTCGCGTAGGGTCGTCGTCCGATGGATCGACGCATCGGCGGCGACCACGTGCGGCGCTGGCTCGGCATCACCATGGCCGTGGTGGCCGCACTGACCGTGCTCGGGCTGGTCGCGATGTGGCCCCGAGGCAAGGGACCGACCCTCGGCGATCAGCCGAAGCGGGAGTTCTTCGACGCCACCATCACCCAGGCCACCGAAGGCGGCTGCGAGGGCATCGAGGTCTCGGGGCCGACGCGCTGCTGGATCTACACCGCCGACCTCACCTCCGGCCCGACCAAGGGCGAGAGCGTCGAGTTCCGGGTCCTGCCCACCGATGTCGAGATACCGGACCTGCACGAGAACGACAAGGTGGTCCTGGTCGACTATGTCGACACGATCACCCCCGAGTTCCAATTCCAGTTCTACGACTTCCAGCGGACCACCCCGCTGCTGTGGCTGGGGCTGGCGTTCGTGGTGGTGGTCGTCGCCTTCGGTCGATTCCAGGGCCTACGAGCGCTGGTCGGGCTGGGGTTGAGCCTGGCGGTACTGGTCTATTTCGTCGTGCCTGCCCTGCTGAGGGACTCGCCGGCGGTATTGGTCGCGCTCGTGGGGACGACCGTGGTGGCGTTCCTCGCCATCTACCTGGCCCACGGCATCGGCATATCCAGCACCATCGCCTTGGCCGGAAGCCTGGTCAGCCTGGCCGCGACCACGCTCATAGCCCTGGTGGCTGCCAGCCTGACCCAGCTCTCCGGTCTGGCCAACGAGGAGGCCCAGATCCTGCAGTTCACCGCCCAGGCCTTGGACCTGCGCGGGCTGCTCATCGCCGGGATCGTGGTCGGTGCGCTCGGTGTGCTGGACGACGTCACCGTGTCCCAGGTGTCCACCGTTGCCGCCCTGCGCCGGGCCAACCCCAGCCTGACGACACGCGAGCTGTATACCGAGGCCACCCATGTGGGACGCGACCACGTCGCCTCGACGGTGAACACCCTGGTCCTGGCCTACGCCGGAGCGTCGCTGCCGCTTCTGCTGTTCTTCGCCCAGGGCACCTTGCCGGTGGCCCGGGTCGTGACCGGTGAGCTGGTGTCGGCGGAGATCGTGCGCATGCTGGTCGGCTCGATCGGGCTGGTGCTGTCCGTTCCGATCACCACTTGGCTGGCCGCGATGATCCTCAGCCACACCGAACCCCTGGAGGACGACGGCCACGGCCATCACCACGGGCTGCCCCCGGTAGCGGACTACGGCCCAGAGGATCCCGACCTGTGGCCACCACCGGGGCCCGATCTCTGGCCGGCGCCGGAGCCCCGCGGCCAGCGCCGCGAGACCACTCCCTGGTTCTAGCTCCGGCTAAGGCTGGGGCGGTCGGTGCATCCGGACGACGCCCTCGTCGATCGCGGCCTGAGCCACCCCGGCGGCCACCTTGGGGGCCACCCGGGTGTCGAACACCGACGGCACGATGTGGTCGGGGGCCAGGTCGTCGGTCACGCACTCGGCGATGGCCCGCGCCGCGGCCAGCTTCATGTTCTCGGTGATCGCGGTCGCCGCCACGTCCAGGGCGCCGCGGAAGATGCCGGGGAACGCCAACACGTTGTTGATCTGGTTCGGGTAGTCGCTGCGGCCGGTGGCGATGATCTTGGCCAAGCCGTCGGCGTCCTCGGGGGTGATCTCCGGATCAGGGTTGGCCATGGCGAACACGATGGGCTCGGACGCCATCTTCCTCAGGTCCGACGCGGTGATCAGCCCGGGCCCGGAAACCCCGATGAACACGTCGGCGCCCGGCAGGACCTGGGAAAGGGTGCCCTCGTGGCGTTCGGGGTTGGTGTTCTCTGCGAACCACAGCTTGGCCACGTTGAGGTCGTCGCGCCCGGCCCAGATGGCGCCCTTGCGGTCGACGCCGATGATCTCCTCGACCCCACCGGCCAGCAGGATCTTGCTGATGGCGACGCCGGCCGCGCCGACGCCGGCGATGACCACCTTCAGCTCGTTCATGCGCTTGCCGACGATCTTGAGGGCGTTCTCCAGCGCGGCCAGGGTGACCACCGCGGTGCCGTGCTGATCGTCGTGGAACACCGGGATGTCGAGCAGCTCCTTGAGCCGTTCCTCGATCTCGAAGCACTCCGGCGCGGCGATGTCCTCGAGGTTGATGCCGCCGAAGGTGGGGGCGATGCGGACCACGGTCTCGACGATCTCGTCGGGCGTGGACACGTCCAGGCAGATCGGGAACCCGTCGACTCCGGCGAAGTGCTTGAACAGCAGCGCCTTGCCCTCCATCACCGGCAGCGAAGCGGCCGGACCGATGTCGCCCAGGCCGAGCACCGCGGTGCCGTCGGTGACGATCGCCACCGTGTTCTTCTTGATGGTCAGGTCGTGGACCCGGGAGGGATCCTTGTAGATGGTGTTGCAGACCCGGGCCACACCCGGGGTGTAGGCCATCGACAGATCGTCGCGGTCGTTGACCGGCATGCGGGCCAGGACCTCGATCTTGCCGCCGTCGTGCATGAGGTAGGTGCGGTCGAGCATCTCCAGCACCTCGACGCCCTCGAGCCCTTCGACGGCGGCGCGCACCTGCTCGATGTGCTGCTCGTCGCGGCAGTTGACGACGAGGTCCTCCTCGAGCACCGGTCCCCGTACGTCGAAGCCGCCGAGCGCCGAGATGTTGCCCCCGGCCTCGCCTACGGCGGTAGCGAGGCGACCAAGGGAGCCGGGGCGATTTTCCATCCGCACCCGAAGACGGACACTGTAAGCAGCAGTCGGGGTAGCCACGGAGGGTAAGTATCCCTCACCACGCGACCCCCCGAAACCTAGTTAGCCGACGAATGGCAGCGGGAACGCGTCCAGCGCCACGGGAGTACCCTCGGCTACGTGCCGGGTCCGAGCGTGTTCGACATCGCCGAGGCCGAGGGCTTCGAGCAGATCGTGTTCTGTCACGACGCACGGAGCGGATTGCGGGCCATCGTCGCCATCCACTCCACCGCCCTGGGGCCGTCGCTCGGGGGCACGCGCTTCTACCCCTACACCAGCGAGGCTGCGGCCATCGCCGACGTGTGCCGGCTGGCCCAGGGCATGACCTACAAGCACGCCGTGTGCGGCAACGACCTCGGCGGGGGCAAGGCCGTGATCCTCGGCGACCCGACGACCCAGCGCAGCGAAGCTCTCCTGCGGACCTACGGCCGGTTCGTCGACGGGCTGGGTGGGCGCTACATCACCGCCGAGGACGTCGGCACCACCCAGGTCGACATGGACCTGATCCGCCGGGAAACGCCGCATGTCACCGGGGTCAGCGAGTCCCTGGGCGGATCCGGTGATCCCTCCCCGGCCACGGCCTGGGGGGTCCTGTGGGCCATGAAGGCGGTGGCCGAGCGGCTCTGGGGAGAGTCTTCGCTGGTCGGACGTCACGTGTGCATCTCGGGCGTGGGCAAGGTCGGCTCCGCTCTGGCCGAGCACCTCCACGAGGAGGGGGCCAAGCTCACCGTGTCCGACGTCAACCACGAGGCGGTCGAGCGGACCGAGCAGCAGCACGGCGCCGCCATCGTCGATCCGGCCGACGCCCACACCGTCGAGTGCGACATCTTCTCGCCGTGCGCGCTGGGGGCGGTGCTCAACCCCCAGACGATCCCGGCCCTGCGCTGCGCCGCCGTGGTCGGATCGGCCAACAACCAGCTGGCCGACGATGCCGACGCCGCGGCCCTGGCCGAGCGGGGCATCGTCTATGCGCCGGACTTCGTGGCCAACGCCGGCGGGGTCATCAACATCGCCGAGGAACCCCACGGCTACGACCACGCCCGGGCCTACGCCCGAATCCGCACCATCCACGACACCCTGCTGGCGGTCTTCGATCGGGCCGAGTCCGACGGAGTCACGACGGCCGAGGCCGCCAACCGCTTGGCCGAGGAGCGGATCGCCGCAGTGAGCCAGGTCAAGCTGCTGCGAACCGGGCCCGCTCGCTAGCGCAGAAGGCTGGCCAGCGCCCACAAGGCGGCAAGGACCCCGATCACCGCCATGGTCACGCTTCGCGCCGTCGGCGCCTGGGCCAAATCGCCTTCTTTTGGCGCCTCGGGTGGTCGAATCAAGGCCATGATGCTTCCGGCAGCCATGGCGCCGCCGAGGGCCAGCACCAACCAGGCCAACAGGTCCTCGCCCAGGAACAACGGGGCCTCGTCACCCAGCAAAAGGCGCATGCACACGCCGAGCAGGGTATCCACAGGGCGCGAAATGTCAGGTATTCCGGGCCAGGTTGGGTACGGTTACAAAGACATGACCGTTTCGACGGCGAGTTTTCCGACCACGGCCATGCCGACATTGATCGGTTGGCGAGAGTGGGTGGCTCTTCCGAGACTGGGTGTCACGGCCATCAAGGCGAAGGTCGACACCGGTGCTCGATCCTCGTCGCTGCACGCCTGGGACATCGAGATCGTGCCCGGAAGCAGCCCGCCCCGGCTGCGTTTCGTGCTCCACCCGCTGGAGGACGACGAGTCGCTGACGGTGCGGGCCTCGGGTCTGCTGGTGGACGCCCGGGACGTTCGATCGAGCAACGGAGACGTCGAACGGCGCCCGGTCGTCCGGACGTCGCTGGCCGTTGCCGGCCGGCGTTTCCGCATCGATCTCACCCTGACCCGGCGCGACGAGATGGGTTTCCGCATGTTGCTCGGCCGGTCAGCCATACGGCGTCGGTTCGTCGTCGATCCGTGCCGCTCGTTCGTAGGCGGTGGCAGTACAGTCACGCCGCCCGCCCACCTCGGATCGAGCCGTGAAGATCGCAATCCTTTCGCGCAATCCAAGCCTGTACTCCACCTCCCGCTTGCGGGAGGCCGCTGAGGCGCGCGACCACAGCGTCAGGGTCATCGACTACCTGCGCTGCTACATGAACATCACTGCGCATCGCCCGACGGTGATCTTCCAGGGTGAGGAACTGACCGACATCGACGCGGTGATCCCGCGGGTCGGCGCCGCCTACACCTTCTACGGCACGGCGGTGGTGCGGCAGTTCGAGATGATGGGCGTGTTCACCGCCAACGACTCCCAGGCCATCAGCCGGGCCCGGGACAAGCTGCGGGCCCTGCAGCTGCTGGCTCGCAGCGGGATCGGACTGCCGGTCACCGGTTTCGCCCACTCCACCAAGGACATCGACGGCCTGCTCGAGACCGTCGGTGGACCGCCGGTGGTCGTGAAGCTGGTCGAAGGAACCCAGGGCATCGGTGTGGTCCTGGCCGAGACCAAGAAGGCCGCGGAGTCGGTGATCATGGCGTTCCGCCAGCTCAACGCCAACATCCTGGTCCAGGAGTACATCAAGGAGGCCCGGGGCGCCGACATCCGGGCCTTCGTGGTCGGCGGGCGGGTAGTGGCCTCGGTCAAGCGCCAGAGCGCGCCGGGCGAGTTCCGCTCCAACCTGCACCGGGGTGGGGCGGCAGAACAGGTGCGGCTGACCCCCGAGGAGCGCACCATCGCCTCCCGGGCGGCCAAGACCATGGGGCTCAACGTGTGTGGTGTGGACGTCGTGCGTTCCACGCACGGACCGGTGGTGCTGGAGGTCAACAGCTCCCCCGGTCTCGAGGGCGTCGAGACCGCGTCCAAGATCGATGTGGCCAGCCGCATCATCCAGTACGTCGAGAAGGGCCACCGCGAGCGTCCCCGACGCCGCAGCCGCACCTATCCGGGCTAGGGGTTCCCCAGGGGGAGATAGGGCCACCGCTCCATCCACCTCGCAGCGCGTCGAGGCGACACTCGGCCCATGCCTTCCACCTCCGTCGCCGCGTCGGGCGACCTGTCGATCGACGCCCTGGTCGATGCCACGCCGGACCACCGGGACCGGGTGGTCGACTTCTTCCGGGCCGTGAGCATCGCCGTGGTCGTGCTGTGGCACTGGACCTTCTCGATCACCCACTGGCGGGACGGGGCGCTGCGGATGCCCAACCCCATCGGCGACGTGCCCGGACTGTGGGCGGCGACCTGGTTGCTCCAGGTCATGCCGCTGTTCTTCCTGGTGGGCGGGTACGCCAACCTGGCGGCCTGGGAGGCGATCATGAGCCGGCGCGTGGAGGCACCGGTCCGGGCGTTCTGGAGGAAGCGGTTCTCCCGGCTGGTTCGTCCGGTCAGCGTGTACCTGGCGTGCTGGCTGGTGGTCGACCTGGCGTGGCGGGTGTCCGACGGCCACCGCAGCGTCCTGGAGTGGGGCATGGTGGTCTTCATCCCGCTGTGGTTCCTGGGCGTGTACTGCGCGGTCGTGGCGGTTGCTCCTCTCACGGCCGAGCTGCACCGACGTTGGCCGGTGGTTTCCCTGGCCGGGCTGGCGGGCGGGATCGCCGTCGCCGACGTGGCGCGGTTCCGGTTCGGTGTCGGCTGGGCCGGA
>DASXTK010000125.1:0-1951 GCA_036505485.1 Acidimicrobiales bacterium | reverse complement strand
ACGGACATGGCTCGCGGGCTCACGATGAAGTCGATCGACGACGTCAAGGGCTGGCTCGGTGAGTGGGCCACGGCCTTCTCGGACGCCACCGTGGGGAATCCCGTGTACCTGGACGGCGGCGACTTCAGCGTCGCCACCTTCTATGGACGCGGGACGAACGACGGCCAACTCGGGACGTTCGCCGCCACCGGCAGGCGGATGGACGTGGCGTTCTGCGAGATCCTCCGCTACGACGGGGACGGGAAGGTGGCGTCGGCGGAGATCTACTACGACCAGCTGTCGATCATGGCGCAATTGGGGCACGTCGAAGTCCCGTCTGCATGACCTGATCGCGGAACACGACTGCGTCGTGGTGCGGCGCCGGGCGCTCGGTCCGAGCTGTCTGGCCTTGCCGGGGTTTGACGTGGTCTGCGCAAGGAACACTTGCCAGCCGACCGGCTGCTCGTCTGCGACGAGCGCGCGCTGAAGCTGACGTTCCGCACTTCTCGAACCTGATTTGGCCCCTCACTGGTATGGCGTGCGGCCGTGGTTCTACTCGGGGTTGTCCGCTGCGGGCCGGCCGGCGAGGAGTTCGGCGGCCTGGTGTGAGATCTCATCGATGGCTGTGGTGATGTCGTCGAGGGTGCGCCGGTTGGCGATCCACTGCCGGTACTGGTCGACCTGGTCGGCCCTGACGAGGCGGCTGATGGTCTTGCCGGCGACCTTGCGGCTGTACTGGTGGTAGGGGCCGTGCCGCTGCGGCGGGTCGGCGTGGCAGCGGCAGTTGGCCTTGCCGCACACGGTGTAGCGCTCGGCGATGGTGCCCGCGACGGCGAAGCCGAGGCCTTGTAGGCGCTTTTTCAACTCGCGGTAGCGACGTTCCAGCCGGGCGAGTTCGTCGTCTGCCACGTCATCCTCCTTCGGTGTGTCGATGTCTCCATCTTTCACGATCCTTCCGTATAGTATACGGAAGGATCGTCGAGGTGCGGAGGTGGGCGTGGACACGCCGAAGGGTGGGCCGTTCGGGTTGGTCAGCTACCGGTTGGGCGGGTTGCCGTTGGTCAACCACTTCCTGGATCGCATCGGTCTGGATCAGGCGTTGGCGCGGTGGCTGCCGGAGCCGGACCGTCGGTTCAAGCTGTCGCCGGTGACGGCGATCCGGCTGCTGGTGGTCAACCTGCTGGTCGGGCGGGCGCCGTTGTACGGGTTGGGTGCGTGGGCCGCCCCGTACGCACCGAACCTTCTCGGTCTGCCGGGCGGGGACACCGCGTGGCTCAATGACGACCGGGTCGGTCGGGCGCTGGTCAGCTTGTTCGACGCGGACCGGGCCAGCCTGCTCACCGAGCTGATCGTCGGCGTGATCGCCGAGTTCGGGGTGGACACCTCGGAGATGCACAACGACTCGACCTCGGTGTCCGTGCACGGCCAGTACGACGATGCGGACGGGCGGCCGCGTCGGGGCAAGCCCACGGCAGCGGTCACCTTCGGCCACTCGAAGGACCACCGGCCAGACCTCAAACAGCTGGTGTGGATCCTGACCGTCTCGGCGGACGGGTCGGTGCCGATGGCCTACCGGCTCACGGATGGCAACACCGCCGACGACCCGACCCACGTGCCGACCTGGGACGCGCTGGTCAAGGTGCTGGGCCGGCGCGACTTCCTCTACGTGGCCGACTCGAAGCTGTGTTCCGGGGATGCGATGCGCCACATCGACGGCCAGGAGGGCCGGTTCGTCACCGTGCTGCCCCGCACCCGCGGCGAGGACAAGTGGTTCCGCGACTGGATCCAGACCAACCAACCACAGTGGACAGAAGCGATCCGCCTGCCAGGCGAGCGGATCGGTGACCTGCCCCGCGTGTGGTCGACGTTCCCGTCCCCACTGCCCTCCACGGAGGGCTACCGCATCATCTGGGTCCACTCCACCGTCAAAGCCGCCCGCGACACCCACGCCCGCCGGTCGCGTATCGAGGCC
>DASXTK010000124.1:0-17798 GCA_036505485.1 Acidimicrobiales bacterium | reverse complement strand
GTCGAGGGCGACGTCTGTTACGTGACGATGGGCGGCGGATGTCAGGGCTGCGCGGTTTCGGCAATGACGCTGCGCGAAGGCATCGCCCGCTCGATCAAAGAAGCCATCCCCGAAGTGCGTGAGGTGGAAGACACCACCGACCACACCCAGGGCGAGAACCCGTACTACACCTGACGATCCCATCAGCCAGCGGGAAGATTTGCAGGACCCGTTACCTGTCCGAGGAGCGCAACGTTGACTTCATGTGACAGGCGCCACCTACAACGTATAGGGTGAACCCGTCACAGCTGGGGGCGACCAGGGGGAGAGGCCCGGGCCGAAGAAATTCGGTCCGGGCCTTGTCGCGTGTGGCGGTCGGAAGAATCATCTGACGTGGAACTTGCCTCTGAACGCGGCCGCGTCAGTACGTTCCGAGACCGCCTCGAGGTGGGCCGTGGACCGGGACGTCAGCTGGCGACGACGCCGCTGAGGAGCCGGGTCGCTTCGGCCGCGATGCCCTCGCCGCTCAGCCCGAAGCCGGCCAGGATTGCGTCCGGCTTGCCCTGGGGGATGTACGTGCACGGGATCCCCAGCACGTGGGTGTGCGTGGCTCCGCCGGACAGCTCGGCCAGACGGGCCGCGATCATCGACCCGGAGCCACCGTCCCGGTAGCCGTCCTCGACGGTGATCACCAGGCGGTGGCGGGCCGCGTCGGCCAGCATCTCCTCGTCGAGCGGCTTGACCAGCCGCACGTCGTAGACAGTGGCCTCGATGCCTTGCTCGGCCAGCAAGTCGGCGGCCTGCCGAGCCTGCGCCAGCATCTTGCCGACGGCGAGGATGCAGGTGTCCTCGCCCAGGCGGACCTTGCGGGCGAAGAAGCCCGAGCCCACCTCGTCGTCGTCCTCGGGCGGCATGGTCTTGGGCCAGCGCAGCGCCGCGGGCCCGGTGCACAGGTCGAGGGCGTCGTGCAGCATCACGCCGATCTCGCGGTACGAGGACGGCGCGAACACGGTCATGTCCGGGACCTTGGACAGCAGCACCAGGTCGAGGACGCCGTGGTGGCTGGCGCCGTCGTCCCCGGTGATCCCGGCCCGGTCGACGCAGAACACCACCGGCTGACCGTGCAGCCCGACATCCAGGTTCACCTGGTCGATGGCCCGGGTCAGGAAGGTCGAGTAGATGGCCACGACCGGCCGCAGACCGCCCATGGCCATGCCGGACGCGCTGGTTACGGCGTGCTGCTCGGCGATGCCCACGTCGAAGAACCGGTCGGGGAAGCGCTCCTTGAACGGCAGCAGCCCGGTGGAATCGGGCATGGCGGCGGTGATGGCCACCAGCTCGGGTCGCTCCTCGGCTTCCTTGACGATGGCCTCGGTGAAGGCCGCGGTGAAGCTGCCCGGCTTGGCTTCGGACAGGTCGTGCAGCCGCTTGATCGGATCGTTCTCCGCCGGCGCGTAGCCCCGCCCCTTCTGGGTCAGGACGTGGACCACGATGGGCCCGTCGAACTGGGCCGCGTTGGTGAGGGCCCGCTCCAGCCCGGCGATGTCGTGGCCGTCGAACGGCCCGATGTAGCGCACACCGAGGGTCTCGAAGAACGCCGGGGGCTCGAACATCTCCCGCACCGCGGCCAGCGCGCCCTCGACCCCACGCTCGATCGGACCACCGAGCGGCAGTTCGTGCAGCACCTTGTCCAGCCGGGCCCGGTTGCGCAAATAGGTCGGGCTGACCCGCAGGCGCCCGAGGCTCTCGCTCAGCTTGGACACTGTGGGCGCGTAGGAACGGCCGTTGTCGTTGAGGACGATGACCGCTCGGGCCCCGGAGTGCCCCAGGTTGTTCAGACCCTCGAACGCCATGCCCCCGGTCATCGACCCATCGCCGACCACGGCCACGATGGCGCCTTGCGGTGTCCCCCGCAGCTGTTTGGACACCGCCAGCCCGTGGGCGTAGGAGACGATGGTGGAGGCGTGGCTGTTCTCGATCCAGTCGTGCTCGGACTCGGCCCGGCAGGGATAGCCCGACAGCCCGCCGGACTGGCGCAGCTGATCGAAGTCCTCCCGGCGGCCGGTGAGGATCTTGTGGACGTAGGCCTGGTGGCCGGTATCCCACAGCAGGACGTCCCGCGGTGATTCGAAGACCCGATGGAGCGCCAGCGTGAGCTCGACCACCCCGAGGTTGGAGCCGAGGTGGCCACCGTTGTGGGACACGGCGTCCACGACGTGCGTGCGAATCTCGGAGGCGAGCTGATCCAGCTCGGGATAGCTCAACCCGCGAAGGTCAGCGGGTTCTTTGATCGCATCGAGGAGCATGAGAGGCGGCTCCGAACTACGGGCACGAGGCGACCGAGGTCGTTCCCCGGCCGAGCGCCACCGTATCGCTCCCGGTCCCTTCGAGGCGATGCAGTCGCCGCGGCCAGTGACGTTCCCACCATCGGGTGGCGATCCGGGCGAGCAGGTATCCGACGCCGAGGGTGGCCAACCCACCGAGGCCGTCGATCCAGTAGTGGTTGCCCGTGACCATGATGTCGAAGAGCGTGAACATCGGATAAGCGATCACTAAGAGCTTGGCCCAGCGGCGTCGCACCATCGGGAACATGACCAGCGCGCACCATGTCGACCAACCGATGTGCATGCTGGGCATGGCCGCGAACTGGTTGGAGACCTTGGCCATCTCCTCGCTGCCGAACGACGCCCAGCCGCCGTACTCGGCTACCGAGTCCACGTAGCCGTACTCGTCGCAGGGCGGAGTGCCGGCGGGATGAAGGCGCGGCGAGTCCTGGGCGTACACCTGGCAGCCGCCGTACACGCCGTCGTCGTCGAGCAGCCGGGGCGGCATCAGCGAGAACGAGGCGAACCCCACCAGGGCCAGGATGGTGGTGAAGGCCAGGGTGTTGCGCCACTGCCGGTAGCGCTCGGGGGTCTTGCGGAACATCCACACCAGGGCGCTGGCGGCGACGACGAAGTGCCCCAGCCCGTACCAGACGTTCCAGAACCGGATGATCCCGTGGCCCGGCAGATCGAGGTACCAGTTCTGCAGGCTCTGCTCGAAGTACAAGTGGACGTTGCGTTCGACCTGGATGACGGCCTTGGCATGGTTGAACGCCGGCTCGGCCTTCAGGAACCCGCCATCGCCCGAGCCGAACTGGTTCCGCACCGTCGAGTACCCCAGGTACACCAGCACGATGTAGATGACCTCGTGCCACCAGTAGAGCCCCAGCAGGCGGGCGCGGGTGGGGCTCTCGGACTCTGGTTCGATCGCGGTCTCGGTCTCTTGCACCGCCGTCATTCTGCAGTTTGACGGCCTACCGCGACAGTCAAGCCGTAGCGACGGGATCGTCGCGACGACCGCCACCGGCAGCGAAGGCCGGCGCACCGAGCAGGCTCACGGCCAGGTTGAGCAGGTAGAGCAGCAAACCGAGCGCGATCGCCTCCTCGCGGCCCACGCCCAACGGCCCGAGGAACAGGATGAAGGCTCCCTCGCGGATGCCGAGGCCCGACAAGGCGAAGGGCATGACCTGGGCGATGAGCACTGCGGGGAAGAAGGCCAGCAGCGCAGTCAGGCCCGCGGCGTTCTGCAGCCCGAGCGCCTGAGCCGCGGCCACCGCAGCCAGTACCAAAGCCAGCTGATACGCGAACCCCGCACCGAGCAGCTCTGCTGCTGCCGCGGGATGGGACTTCAGTCGGGTCAGACCCAGGTGTACCGCGCCCGCGAACCGGCGCCAGCCCTCCCTGGTGGCGAACCGACCACCGATGCGGCTGCTGCCGGCCACGACGAGCACGCCGATCAGGACGGCCAGGGTGCCGACGGCCAGGCCCATGGCCACCCGAGTTGCGGTGCCCAGATGGCGTAGCCCGGGGTTCACCAGGAACCCGACCATGGTTATGACCGGCAGGACGAGCCAGCCGGTGAGCCGCTCCAGCACCACCGAGGCGAAGGTCTCCGGCGGCTCGCCGGTGTCGCGGGACAGCCGGCTCACCCGCAGGACGTCACCGCCGATGGTGGTGGGCAGGACGTTGGAGACGAACTGGCCGGCCAGGTAGTGCCGCACCAGCTGGGGCAGCGAGGTGCGGACCTCCAGGGCATCCAGCACCTTCTGCCAGCGCAGGGCCGACAGCACGATGCCGACGAGGGTCAGAAGCGCGGCAACGGCCAGCCAGAACGCAGTGCGGAAACTCCAGTCGGGGACCAGGTGGTTCCAGGAGAAGTTGGGGACCCGAACGAAGAGCACGACGAGCATGGCGAGGCTGACGCCGATCCTCAGCGTCAGAGAGACTCCTCGCTTGTGTGTCGAGACCCACGCCACCGCGCTTCCCCTTCAGCCGTTTGCGGGTACCTAGGATTCTACGACCTGGGTGACGAAGGAGTTCCTGCCCTTTGGACGCAGAGTGACAACCAGGCAAACGCTAGCTTCGCGCCCCAGCTGGAGGGGGGCAGGGATCGGGGTTGGCAAGCCAGACGCAAGGCCGAAGCAAGAGCCACCATGGATCGTACGAACGTGAGACGTCGGGGGCGATATGTGTGAGTTTTGCGGAACGTACGTGGAGCCGGGCTCGACGTACTGCAGCGGCTGCGGGCGGCGTGTCGCGCCTCAGGGCGACCCGTCCCAGCAGGGTCCGTGGCAGATGCCACCACCCGGGGCCCAGCCCGGCGTTCCCTGGCAGGGTCAGCCACCGTGGTACGGCTATCCGGCGCCCGACCCGGGCATCGGCTTCAGCGTCGCCGGCATCGTCTGCGGGTCGATCGCCTTCTTGTTCTGTCCCATCCTGTTGGGGCCGCTCGGGATCATCTTCGCGGGCGTGGCCATGTCGAGGAAGGAACGGCTGGCCACGACGGCCATGTGGATCTCGGTCGCGGGCCTTGTGGTGGGGATGCTCCTGGGCGTGATCGTCTACACGTCGCTGAACGGCTGACCGGCGTTCAGCAGCACTTCTGGAGGAACTGGTCGACGTCGACCACGACCCGGGTCACCTTGCCCGCCCCGACCAGCCCGCGGTCGTCGGTAGCCGAGACGGTGAACGTCAGGCGCCGGCCTTCGACCCTCTCCAGGGTGGCTTCGGCGGTAACACTGGTGCCGACCGCGGTCGGGGCCAGATGATCGAACTGGACCCGCATGCCAACCGTGGTGCGCCCCTCAGGGATGTGTCCGGCGACCGCTTCGAGTGTCGCTTCCTCACACAGAGCGATCAGCCGCGGCGTGGCCAGAACCGGGACCTCACCGGACCGCAACGCCAGCGCGGTGTCGTTCGGACCCACCTCCAGCACGACTTTGGCAGCTAGACCGGGTTCCAGGGGCACCCGGGTACAGTACGCATCCACGCGCCTGGCGGGCGAAAGATGGGCCCGCTGGCACCCGGGAACACCTCCCGAAAGCCCGACCGAAACCCGACCAAAATCGAGGTCGCCCGTGCTCGACGAAGCTGTCATCCAGCGAACTCTCGGAGCCGCCCTGCGTACCGGTGGCGACTTCGCCGAGGTGTTCGTCGAAGACAAACGCTCCTCCTCTGCCATGCTCGACGACGGTCGGGTGGAGGAGCTGTCCTCCGGCCACGACCGCGGCGCCGGGATCCGGGTGGTGGACGGCGAGACCACCGGGTTCGCCCACACCGCGGATCTCAGCGAGGAGGGTCTGCGCGCCGCCGCCGAGGCTGCGGCCGCGGCGGCCCGGTCGGGCGGTGGCGGGGTGCGGACCATCGAGCTGACCCGGCAGGAGGCAGCCCGGCCCAACGAGGTCGCGATCCTGCCCGAGACCGTGGGCAAGGGCACCAAGGTCGAGCTCTTGCGCCGAGCCGACGAAGCGGCGCGGGCCGAGGGCGGGGTGATCCGCCAGGTGCGGGCCCGCTACGGCGACTCGCGCCGTCAGATCCTGGTGGCCAACAGTGACGGGCTCCTGGCCGGCGACGACCAGGTCCGCACGCTGTTCGTGGTGTCCACGGTGGCCTTCGGCGACACCGGCATGCAGACCGGCTACGAGTCGGTGGGGCGCACCGTCGGCTTCGAGCTGTTCGACCGGTACGAGGTCGAGGGCATCGCCCGCACCGCGGCCCAGCGGGCCATCACCAAGCTGGCGGCCCGGCCGGCACCTTCAGGGACCATGCCGGTGGTGATCGGGCCGGGCGGCGGTGGGGTCCTGTTCCACGAGGCCTGCGGTCACGGGTTGGAGAAGGACCTGGTCGACAAGGGCGCCTCGGTGTTCAAGGACCGTCTCGGCCAGCAGGTGGCCTCGCCGCTGGTGACGCTGGTCGACGACGGCACCATGGCCGAGGAGTGGGGGGCCTACGCCATCGACGACGAGGGCGCCCCGGCCCAGCGCAACGTGCTCATCCAGGACGGCGTGCTCACCGACTACATGTGGGACTTCCTGCGGTCGCGCAAGGACGGACGGCCCCGGTCCGGCAACGGCCGGCGCCAGAGCTACCAGCACCTGCCGATGGTGCGGATGACCAACACGTATCTGTTGGGGGGCGAGAGCGACCCCGACGAGATCGTGGCCACCACCGACAGCGGGGTGTATGTGGCCTCGCTGGGCGGGGGCCAGGTCAACACGGCCACCGGCGACTTCGTCTTCGGCATGACCGAGGCCTATCTGATCGAGGGCGGCAAGATCACCGAGCCGCTGCGTGAGGGCAACCTCATCGGCAACGGCCCCAAGGTCCTGACCGACATCGATGCCGTGGCCCACGACTTCGCCATGGGCCATCCCGGCACGTGCGGCAAGGACGGCCAAGGGGTCCCGGTCGGCGACGGCGTGCCCACCCTGCGGGTCAAGGCTCTAACCATCGGAGGCACAGCCGCATGACGATCTCGCCGGCTCTGGCCGCCGCTCGCGGCGTCCTCCTCCTCGTCCGGGTGCCCTACCCGACCTTCGTCGTCGTCCTTCCGAGCGACGACCAGAGCTCGCCGAGATCGCATGCGGAGACAGCCTGATGGATCTCCTCGACGTTGCCGATCTGGTTCTCGAGGGCACGCAGGGGGAGGAGCAGGTCGAGGCCTATGTGTCCCGGTCCCGTGACACCCAGGTGCGGGTGTACGAGGGCGAGGTGGAGCAGCTCTCGGTGGCCGAGTCCCTCGGAGTCGGGGTCCGGGTGGTGCGCGATGGGCGGCAGGGGTTCGCCTACTGCGGCACGTTCGATCCGGCGTCGGTGCGCGAGGCCGTGGCCGAGGCCCGCGACAACGCTGCGTTCGCCGAACCCGACGAGTGGGTCGGTCTGGCGGAGCCCGACGGCGTCGCCCCGCCCGAGCTGGACCTCTGGCGGGAGGACCTGTTGTCCGTCCCCACCGAGCGCAAGGTGGAGATGGCGGCGGAGCTGGAGAACGCCGTCCGTTCCTCCGATCCCCGGGTGACCGGCGTCGAGTCCTGCGACTACGCCGACCTGGCCACCGAGGTTGTGGTGGCCACCACCACCGGCATCCGCCACGCCACCCGCCAGACCGGCTGCGAGCTGGTCGGCTACTCGCTGGCCGCGGACGGTGAGGAGACCCAGACCGGCTTCGGCTTCTCGGTCGGGCGCAGCATCGACGACCTCGATGTCGGCCAGGCCGGGAAGGACGCGGCCGATCGGGCCACCCGCATGCTCGGGGCGATCAAGCCTCCGTCGGAGCGGTTGACGGTGGTGCTCGACCCCTGGGTGACCGCGCAGTTCCTCGGCATCGTGGCCGGAACGCTGTCGGCCGAGGAGGTGGTCAAGGGCCGCTCGCTGTTCGCCGAGCGCGAGGGCGAGCTGGTGGCGGCGCCGATCGTGACCCTGATCGAGGATCCCACCGACCCGCTGGCCTGGAACGCCAGCCCGGTCGACGACGAGGGTCTGGCCAGTCGTCGGGTGCCTCTGATCGAGGACGGCGTGCTGCGGGGCTTCGTCCACTCCACCTGGACTGCCCGCCGCACCGGAACCACCTCCACCGGTTCGGCGGTCCGCGGCGGGTTCAAGACCACGCCGGGGGCGGCATGTCGGGCCGTGAGCCTGGCGGCCGGCGACACCAGCCCCGAGGAGCTGATCGCAGGGCTGGACAACGCGGTGCTGATCCAGGAGGTGTCGGGGCTGCACTCCGGGGTGAACCCCATCTCCGGCGACTTCTCCAGCGGCGCCCAGGGCCTTCGGATTCGCGGCGGTGCCGTAGCCGAGCCGCTGCGGGAGTTCACCATCGCCTCCACCCTGCAGAAGCTGCTGCAGGACCTGGCCGCGGTGGGCAACGACCTGACCTGGTTGCCGATGAGCGCAGCCGGGCTCACGTTGGTCATAGGCGACGTGGCCATCTCCGGCCAGTGACCGAGCTGCTGGAGCTGGCCCGCAAGATCGCGGGCCGGGCCGACGGGCGCGGCGAACAGGTCGAGGCGTTCGTGGCCCGGGGACGATCCACGTCGGTCAAGGTCCACGGGGGCGAGGTCGAGTCGCTGACCCAGGCCGCCTCGGCCGGGGTGGGCGTGCGGGTGGTCCGGGAGGGTCGGCAGGGGTTCGCCTGGGCCGCCTCGCTGGACGACACCGTGGTGGCCGAGGTGCTGGCCGAGGCCCGCGACAACATGACGTTCGCCGAGCCCGACGAGTGGGTGGGTCTGGCCGAGCCCGACGGGGTCGAGCCGCCGGCCATCGATCTGTGGCGAGACGGGCTGGACGACCTGTCGACCGAGGACAAGGTGACCCTGGCCCTCGAGCTGGAGGCCGCGGTGCTGGCCGGCGATCCCCGCATCGCCGGGGTGCGCACCGCCAGCTGGGGCGATGGCATCGGCGAGGGTGGGGTGGCTACGTCCACCGGCATCGAGGCCTGGGGCCGCAGCACCGGCTGCCACATGGCGGTCAGCGCGTTGGCCGAGGCCGACGGAGAGACCCAGACCGGCTACGGCGTCTCGGTGGGCCGGGAGCCGACCGAGATCGACCTGCACGAAGCCGCCCGCGACGCCGTCGACCGGGCGACCCGGCTGCTGGGGGCCCGTCAGCCCGACAGTGGTCTGGTCACCCTGGTGCTCGAACCTCGGTTGTCCGCCATCGTGTTGGGCATCGTGTCGGGGATGTTGAGCGGCGAGGCCGTGCTCAAGGGCCGGTCGCCGTTCGCCGAGCGGATGGGGGAGGCCATCGCCTCGCCGCTGCTGCATCTGGTCGACGACCCCACCGACCCGGAATCGCTGGCTGCCGACACCCACGACGGCGAGGGACTGGCCACCCGTCGGATTCCGTTGATCGACGACGGCGTGCTGCGGGGGTTCCTCCACAACACCTACACCGGGCGGCGTTCCGGAACGGCGTCGACGGCGTCGGCGGTGCGGGGCTACCGCTCGACGCCGGGGGTGGGCGCGCAGGCCTTGGCCCTGCGCCCCGGAAGCGGCACGTTGGACGAGCTGCTGGCCCAGGTCGATCACGGGATCCTGGTGCAGTCGATGACCGGCCTGCACTCCGGGGTCAACCCGATCTCCGGCGACTTCTCGGTCGGGGTCGAGGGTCTGCTGATCCGCAACGGGAAGCGGGCCGAGCCGGTGCGGGAGGCCACCGTGGCCTCGACCATCCAGCGGCTGCTGTTGGATGTCCGGGCCGTCGGCGGCGACCGCGAGTGGACCCCGGGTGGCACTGCATCGTCCACCCTCGTCATCGACAACGTCACCCTGAGCGGCACCTAGAACGGTCAGAATCACCACCCCCTCTTGCGGCGGGTGGCTCCGGTCGGTGACGATGCTGGCTCCGCAGAGCGCTCTACTCCCAGTGGGGACCAGTGTCGATCCTTCACGCCATCGTCCTTGGCATCGCCCAAGGGCTTGCTGAATACCTGCCCATCTCCTCGTCGGGCCACCTGATCCTGATCCCGTGGCTGTTCGGTTGGAACGACTTCGCGGGCGACGCGTCGCTCGAGAAGACCTTCGATGTGGCATTGCACCTGGGCACGCTGATCGGCGCGGTGACCTACTTCCGCTCCGACATCCGCCGGCTGGTGCGGGCCGCCATCCTCGACCCCAAGCGCAAGGACGGCCGGCTGGCCTGGATGATCGCCTTGTCGGCCGTGCCCGCGGCCATCACCGGGGCGATCTTCGCCGACACCATCGAGGAGCACACCTCGATCGCGATGATCGGCGTGATGCTCATCGTCGGTGCTCTTGCCCTGGCTTGGGCGGACGGCGCTTTGGGCAAGCGCACCATCGACGAGGTCACTCCCCGTGATGCGGTGATCCTGGGCATGGCCCAGGCCCTGGCCCTCCAGCCCGGCGTCTCCCGGTCGGGCGTGACCATGACCGCCGGCCGGTTCGTGGGCTTGGGTCGGGACGCGGCAGCCCGTTTCGCCTTCCTCATGAGCCTGCCCATCACCGCGGGCGCCCTCGCCTACAAGTTCATCGACGTGCAAGGTGACGGCGGCATCCCCGACAACATGCGGGCCGCGTTCGTATGGGGGATCATCAGCTCGGCCGTCACCGGGTACCTCGCGGTGTGGGGGACCCTGAAACTGGTGCGCAGCCATTCCTTCGCCCCGTTCGTCATCTACCGCCTGATCCTCGGCACCTCGGTGCTCGTGATCCTGGCCACCAGTTTCCGCTAGACGCCGGCCAGGCTGAGGACCACGACGCCCTGGGTCAAGGTGGCGGCCACCACCGGGGCATCGGCCTCGGGGACGGCCACCGCCACCGCTTGGCCGTCCCGGTCGACGTCGACGACCAGCGCCCGTTCCACCAGGGGATAGGGCAGGTTGTGCGTGTCCTCGTCGCCCATCGGGAGGATGGCCAGGAGGTCGACGTGGTCGCCTATCCGCAGCGGCGGAGCCCCGGTTGGCCCAACGGGGATCGCCACGGCCCGGTGACCCTCGGGCACCAGCGCGGCCACGCCGGTGACACCCTGCGGAGCCAGGCGTTCCGGGATCAACGGTTCGCCGGCGGCCACCGGCTGGCGGACCACCGCGCCCGCGGGGATGTCGGCCAGTGCGGACCGGGCCACCGCGGCGTCCGGCAGCTTCCGTTGGGTGACCGCTCCTGGTCGGACGACATCGCCGGGCTGGAGGTCGTGGCGAGCCACGACCACCGTCCGGGTCGGTCCCCACCGGCCTCGGGCCTCGCCGGCGGCGTCGATCAGCCACGCCGCGGCGAGCCCGCTGGTCACCGCCACCGCCACGACCAGGGCGCGCCGGGCGCTACGACGGGCCGCGAATCGCCGGAACCGGACGGCCAGAGTCCACGGGTCTGTCATGGCTGGCCATAGTACTTCGCGGTCTTTGACTGAAGTTCAGAGCGGGCGGGTTGTTCGATTCACCCAATCCATGTCGGCGGTGCGGTCGCCGACCGGCTGCAGGGCTTCGAGCCGGGCCAGGTCGTCCTCGTCGAGCTTCACATCGACGGCGCCCAGGTTGTCCTCCAGGTAGCGCACCCGCTTGGTCCCCGGGATCGGAACCACGTCGTCGCCCTGGGACAGCACCCAGGCCAGCGCCACCTGGGCCGGGGTCGCGCCCTTGGCCTCGGCGAGCGCCTTCAGCTCGTCCACCAGCCGCAGGTTCTCGGTCAGAGCGTCGCCCTGGAACCGAGGGTTGCCCCGCCGGAAGTCGTGCTCGCTCAGGTCGTTGTCGGCAGTCACCGACCCAGTCAGCATGCCCCGGCCGAGGGGGCTGTAGGGGACGATGCCGATGCCCAGCTCCCGACACACCTCGACGTTCCCCTTCTCGACGTCCCGGCTCCAAAGCGACCACTCGCTCTGCAGCGCGGCGATGGGGTGGACCGCGGCGGCCCGGCGGATGGTGTCCACGGAAGCCTCGGACAGACCCAGGTAGCGGACCTTGCCCGCGGCGACCAGCTCGGCCATGGCGCCCACGGTCTCTTCGATCGGGACCTCGGTGTCGGCCCGGTGCTGGTAGTAGAGGTCGATGTGGTCGAGGCCCAGCCGCTGCAGCGAGGCGTCGCAGGCGGCGTGGACGTACTCGGGCCGGCCGTCGACCCCGCGGGGAAAGCCGCCCTTCGCCGGGTCGAACACGATGCCGAACTTGGTGGCGAGCACGACCTGGTCGCGGTGCGGCGCCAGGGCCCGTCCGACCAACTCCTCGTTGGCGGTGGCGCCGTAGATGTCGGCGGTGTCGAACAAGGTCACGCCGAGGTCGATGGCCCGGTGGATGGTGGCCACGGCCGAGTCGGCGTCGCCGGGTCCGTAGACGTCGGTCATGCTCATGCAGCCGAGGCCCAGGGCGCCGACGGTGAGGCCGGACTGGCCCAGGGTGCGGGTGGGGACAGACATGTCAGGTGCTCCTTGGATCAACTGCCGCACGCCGACGAATCGGTGCCGAGCGTGCCGCCATAGCGGGCGATCTTGAACTCGATGGTGGCCAGGGCCGACTCCAGGCTGTGCAGCCGCGACCGGATCTCGTCACGGTGCTGCTCCAGCAGGGCCAGCCGCTCGGGCTCGGTGTGCGGTCCTTGGGCGACGAGCGCGAAGTAGTGCTGGATCCGGCCGATGGGCAGGTCGGCGGCCCGGAGCTTGGTGATGAAGATGACCCGGGCCACGTCCTGGTCGGTGTAGCGCCGGCGTCCCCCCGCATCCCGGCCCACCCCCAGCAGGCCGATGCGCTCGTAGTAGCGCAGGGTGTGGGCGGTCACACCGACGCGTTCGGCCACCTCGGCGATGGTGTGCGTCGGCTCGGTCGTGGTCATGGTCACGACGACGACCGTAGGACTTCGAGTGCGCTCTAAGTCAAGGATTTCTGCTGCTGACTGTCACGTCAGTCGCGGTCGGCGCCGTGGCCATGGCCGTGGACGGCATCCGCTCGGTCGGCACGCACGGTGTTGCCGCTGGGGAATGGTCTCCGGCTACTAGGCCAGGAGCTCGGCGGGGAGCAGCTCGATGGCCCGGAACAGCACCTTGCGGACGACCTCCGCATTGCGCTCGAGCATGGCGAAGATCTCGTCCATGGTCACGGGCTCGATGCCTGCCTCGCCCTCCAGGCCGACGTCGTAGTCGGTGATGAGGGCGATCGCGGCGTAGGGGATCTCCAGCTCGGCGGCCAGGGCGGCCTCGGGCATCTGGGTCATGTTGATGACGTGCCAGCCCTGCTGGCCGTACCAGCGCGACTCGCCCACGGTGGAGAACCGCGGCCCGTTCATGACCACCACCGTGCCGGTCTCGTGGACGGCCACGTCGAGGGCGTGGCAGGCCTCGATGGCGACGCGGCGCAGGTCGGCGTTGTAGGGGTGGGCGAAGGTGACGTGGTTGACGGCCGCGAACTCCTCCGGGCTGGTCTCGCCGTCGAAGAAGGTGGAGTCCCGGCCCCAGGTGCGGTCGATCAGCTGGTCCACCACCACGAACTGCCCGGGGTGGATGTTGGGCTGCAGCGACCCCGAGGCGCAGGGGGCGAAGATGGCCCGGGCGCCCACCGACCGCAGCGCCCACAGGTTGGCCCGATAGGGGACCTGGTGCGGCGGCAAGGTGTGGCCCAAGCCGTGACGGGGCAGGAAGGCGACGTTGCGGCCGCCCACCGCGCCGATGGTCAGCGGGGCCGACGGCGCGCCGTACGGCGTGTCGAGCACCAGCTCCTCGACCTCGTCGAGCAGTGAGTAGAGGCCTGATCCCCCGATGACGCCGACGTCCGCCCGGCGTCCGTTCCCGCTCCCCAGCGTTTCGGTCATGCCGACTTGGCTTCGGTCCCGGAGCTGCTGGAGCTCGAACCCTTGGAGTCGCTGGAGGTCTTCGAGTCGCTCGAGCTCTTGGAATCGCTCGACCCACTCGACCCGCTCGACCCGTTGTCCGAGGAGCTGGCCCCCGACGAGCTACGGCTCGAGGTCGCCGAGCCGGCGCGGGAGTCGGTCTTGTAGAAGCCGCTGCCCTTGAAGGTGATCCCAATGGGGCTGAAGACCTTGCGCAGCTCACCGGCGCAGTTGGGGCACTCGGTGAGGGGATCGTCGGTGAACGACTGGACGACTTCGAGATGCTCGCCGCAGGTCTTGCAGCGGTACTCGTACGTGGGCATGTCGACTCTCCGTTGAGGCTCTCGTTCTTGCCGATTAGCACTCTCGGCTTACGAGTGCCAAGGCTAACAGCCCGTACCATTCAACACCCGTGTCGATAGCCGGCTCCGTCTCCGTTCCTGTGACGCTGACCTGCGTCATTCTCTCGTATTTCCTGGGCACGTTTCCGAGCGCGCTCCTGGCCGGCGGCCGGGCTGGGGTCGATCCCACCGCCGCCGGATCCCGGAACCCAGGCACCACCAACGTGCTGCGCACCGCGGGCCGAAGCGCCGCCGGGCTGACCCTGCTGGGCGACGCCGGCAAGGGGGCGTTGGCCGCAGTGCTGGGGTGGGCCATCGGCGGCCATGGGCTGGGCGTGGCCTGCGGGGTCGCGGCGGTCGTGGGCCACGTTGCTCCGGTGACCCGGCAGTTCCGGGGCGGCAAAGGTGTGGCCACCGGAGCCGGGATGCTGCTGGTGCTGTTCCCCGGGCTGGCCGCGGTGGCCGCCGCGGCGTTCGGCCTGGCCGTCGCCGTCACCCGGACCGTGTCGGTGGGATCGCTGGCCGCGTGCACCGCCGTGCCCGTCGTCGCCGCCATCGTCGGGGTGCCCGGGGGCGAGCTGGCCGGCCTCATCGTCGGGTCGCTGCTGGTCCTGCTGCGCCATTCCGGCAACATCGGACGGCTGTTGCGGGGTGAGGAGGGTACGTTGCGCGCATGACCATCGTGAGGAAAGCCGTCATACCGGCGGCAGGACTGGGGACCCGCTTCCTCCCGGCCACCAAGGCGCAGCCCAAGGAGATGCTGCCCGTGGTGGACAAGCCCGCCATCCAGTACGTGGTGGAGGAGGCGGTGCGAGCCGGCATCGACGACATCCTCATCATCACCGGGCGTGGCAAACGGAGCCTGGAGGACCACTTCGACCGGTCGATCGAGCTGGAGGTCTCGCTGGAGAAGTCCGGCAAGTTCGACCTGCTGGAGGAGATGCGGAGCTTGGCCGAGCTGGCCGACATCCACTACGTCCGCCAGGGCGAGGCGCTGGGGTTGGGCCACGCCGTCTCGGTGGCCCGCAAGCACGTCGGCGACCACTCGTTCGTGGTGATGCTGGGCGACGACATCATGGACGCCAAGTCGACCGTGCTGGAGGAGATGATCATCGCCCACCAGCAGCACCAGGCCAGCGTGATCGCGCTCAAGCCGTTCCCCCGTGAGGAGATCTCGGCCTACGGCTGCGTGGAGTTCGAGGCCCCCGGCGACGAGTACGTCATTGGCGACCTGGTGAAGGTGCGCAGCATCGTGGAGAAGCCCGCACCGCAGGATGCGCCGTCGGAGCTGGGGGTGATGGGGCGCTACGTCTTCACCCCGGAGATCTTCGACGCCCTCCGGGAGACCAAGCCGGGCGTGGGTGGCGAGATCCAGCTCACCGATGCCATCGGCGTGCTGCTGGCCGAGCAGGCGGTCTATGGGTACGTCTTCGAGAGCGGCCGCTTCGACATCGGCAAGAAGCTCGACTACCTGCGGGCCACGGTGGAGTTGGCCCTCGATCGGGAGGACCTCGGGCCGGACTTCGCGGCGTTCCTCACCGACGTGATGCGCCGCCGCGGTCTGCTGTGAGTCCGTTGTTGCTGCGAGGCAATGGTGCCCACCCGAGCGGCCTTGAGGCGATGGTGGCCGGATATGGGCACCATCGCCTCAGCCGTTCAGTGATGGGCACCATTGCCTCGGGCTGCTGGCCGGGGTGGTGATGTTGTCGTGATTCCCTGGGAGGAGGCGCTGGCCACGGTGCTGGCCGGCTGCAGACCGCTGGCGCCGCAGCGGGTTCCATGGCGGGAGGCCTTGCTGGGTCAGGTCCTGGCCTCGCCGGTGTTGGCCGCCGCGCCGGTGCCGCCGTTCGCCAACACCGCCATGGACGGCTACGCGGTCCGGGCCGCCGACGTGGCCACGGTTCCGGTGCGACTGCCGGTGGTGGCTGTGGTGGGGGCGGGTCATCCGACGGCCCGTCGGTTGTCGCCGGGCGAGGCGATGCGGATCTTCACCGGCGCCCCGATCCCGGAGGGGGCGGACGCCATCGTGATCGTGGAGAACACATCGCGGGTCGCCGACGGGGCCGAGGTGGAGATCCACGAGCCGGCGGTTCCGGGCGCGCACATCCGTCCGGCCGGCGACGACGTCGCACCGGGGGACGTGGTGATCTCGCCTGGGGTTGAGCTGACTGCCGGCCGGCTTGGGGCGGCGCGGTCGGTGGGGGCATTCGTGTTGGAGCTACATCCCCGGCCCCGGGTGGGGGTGTTGTCCACCGGGGACGAGTTGGTGCCGGGGGACGGCCCGCTTGGTCCCGGCCAGATCTACGACAGCAACCGCCCGACCCTGCTCGCCCTCGTGGCTTCCGCCGGGGCGGTGCCGGTGGACCTCGGCCACGCCGGGGATGACGAGGCCGCGATCACGGCGACGATCTCTCGGGGGTTCGAGACCTGCGACATGGTGCTCAGCACCGGTGGGGTGTCGATGGGCGACACCGACCTGGTCAAGGTGGTGCTCGATCGTCTGGCCGGGTCGGCCATGCGCTGGATGCAGGTGGCGATCCGGCCGGCCAAGCCCCTGGCCTTCGGTGTCGTCGGGGGCGTGCCGATGGTGGGTCTGCCGGGCAACCCGGTGTCGTCGATGGTGAGTTTCGAGCTGTTCGCCCGGCCGGGGCTGCGGCGTCGGGCGGGGTATCCCGACTCCCGTCTGCAGCGACCCCGGCTTCGGGCGGTCGCCGACGAGCCTCTGACCCGCCGCTCCGACGGCAAGGTGGTTTTCGTGCGGGTGGTGGCCCGGGTGATCGACGGTCAGCTGCGGGTGCGGTCCGCCGGCGGGCAGGGATCGCACCAGCTCAGCGCCATGGCCCGGGCCAACGCGTTGGCGGTCTTGCCCGACGGCCCTGGGGTCGACGTCGATGAGGAAGTCGAGGTGCTTCTTCTCGGGGACCTTTAGGCTGACGAGGTGGCGGCAGCAGCGGAGCGCTCTTTGGTCGACGGGTTCGGGCGGATCCATCGCGACCTACGCATCTCGATCACCGACCGCTGCAACTTCCGCTGCACGTACTGCATGCCGGCCGAGGGCATGGTGTGGATGCCCCGGTCCGAGCTGCTCAGCTTCGAGGAGATCGAGCGGGTGGCCCGGGTGTGCGTCGAGATTTTCGGGATCGACAGCATCCGCCTGACCGGGGGCGAGCCCACGGTGCGGGCCCATCTCCCGGTGCTGGTGTCGAAGCTGGCTTCGCTTCCCGTCGACCTGGCCATGACCACCAACGGCGCCACCCTGCGGACGTTGGCTCCCTCCCTGCGGTCCGCGGGGCTGGGCCGGGTCAACATCTCGCTCGACACGCTGCGCCCCGATCGTTTCGTCACGCTGACCCGGCGGGACCAGCTCTCCGCTGTCCTGGACGGGATCTCGGCGGCGCGTGAGGCCGGCCTTGCTCCGGTCAAGATCAACACCGTGGTCATGCGGGGGGTCAACGACGACGAGTTGGTTTCGCTGGCGGCCTTCGGTCGAGAGCGAGCGGTCACGATGCGGTTCATCGAGTGGATGCCGCTGGACGCCGACCAGCGCTGGGCCGCCGACGCCGTGGTCAGCCAGGACGAGATCGTTTCCGCCATCCACGCGGTGTTCCCGGTCGACCCGGTGGTGCGGGGGTCGGAGCCGGCGGAGCGGTTCGTCTACCGGGACGGCGGCGGCGAGATCGGAGTGATCCCGTCGGTCACCCGTGCGTTCTGCGCGTCGTGCGACCGGATCCGCCTGACCGCCGACGGCCAACTCCGGGCCTGCCTGTTCGCGGTGGACGAGGTCGACCTGCGTTCCCTGCTCCGATCCGGAGCCTCCGACGACGACCTCGCTGCCGCGGTGCAACGCTGCGTGTCCGCCAAATGGGCCGGCCACATGATCGGCCAGGTCACCT
>DASXTK010000123.1:0-3728 GCA_036505485.1 Acidimicrobiales bacterium | reverse complement strand
GCTTGACGACCCCAACCTCCATAGGGAATCAGGTCAGCGGGCTCGTCCATCCAGTGCGTTCCTGGCCTGTGGCGTAATGGCAGGGGGAATGACCAAGGGAATGACCAGACCGACCCATGGAGACCCACCGAACCATGGGCGACCTTCCGATCAGGATCGGAAGGTCGTAGCTCCCACCGGGAAGCCCACCTTCCGCCGCCGTGGTCTGATGGTCGGTCCGGCACCTTCCGACAAGAATCGGATGCCAAGGCAAGCAACTCCCAGTTGGCCCAGCCCCAAGCAACACGCACGGCCGGTAGGTCGATGCTGTCCAGGGTCTATCAGGAAGGCAGGATTCCCGACAGGTCCCCCATACCCGTGGACTGTCGGGGACGAGCCGGAGGAGCACCCCTGGCCTGGATCGCCGTTCGGCGGCGAAGCGCTCGCCGTCTTCCACGCCGAGATAGCGGCCAGCGATTGCGACCCGCGCCGACGTGACGTCGCCCTCAACCAGCTCGGCCACCCCGCGCACCTCCACGCCACGAAACGGCCGGACGGCCTCGAAGGCGACCAGGACGCACTGCGGGTTGCGGGCCAGGTGGCGCAGCTTCACATCGCCCTTGGCGATCACGACCTCGAAGGCTTCACCGGTCCAGCGGTACCACACGGGGACGGTGTGGGCGCTGCCGTCCTTGCGGTAGGTCGTCAGCACTGCGGGAGAGGGAGCTTCCAGCAGCGACCGCACCGGTTCGACCCAAGCTCGGCTCACCCCTGGAAGCCTAGTGGAAAGCAACCGCAGAGATGGATGGGAAGGGCGAACCCACCCGACCGCCAGATCCGTAGGCTGGTGCTCTACGTCCACGCAGTGCGTCTGAGTGCTGTCTGTGCAGCTCAAGTCAGGTGCCGAATCCAGCCAGACCGCCACAGTGGTCTGGTGCTGGCTGGTGGACTGACACCGGGACTGACAGCAACCCCGTGAGCCAGCCGGCGACCAAATCACCCGGCCAGGGTGAAGACGGCTCACCCCGGCCTGCTGGAGAGTGGCCGTCGAGTGGTCGCCAGCGGAGGAGGTCGGCGGTTATGGGGGACGACGCGATCAGCGACTGCCCGATCGCCTCACCCATGTATCGAGCCTCCCGCGCTCTCAGTCGCGGGCCATGGCGGCGTGGAGGTGGCGTTCGAGGTCGACGTAGCGGTCGTCGCCGACGTCGTAGACGACCTTGACGATCCTGCCGCCGGTGAACCCGAACGTGGGCTTGTACTCGCTGGAGACCGCGTCGCCGCCGTCGTAGCCGATGCAGAGCCCCTCGCCGGAGAGGCTGAAGCGCGACGCGATCGTGCGGAGCTCGCCCTCGGCCACCACCTGGTCGTCGACGTGGAGCTTGAGCGGGCCGTACGGCTCGTGGTGCTCGCCCATGCGCTCCTTGGTGAACTCGACGCCGACGATGTGGGTCCCGGAGGTCGGGGCGTCGGCGACGATCCGCTGCTCGGGCGGGATGCCGAGGAAGTTGTAGACATAGGTCAGCTTGCCGTCCTTGACGAACAGCGAGTAGCCGCCGAAGCGCGAGCCCTGGGCGAAGATCACCCCCTGGGACTCCCGGGTGAACTCGACCTCGGCCAGGATCTTGTACGAGACGTTGATGGTGTTCGCCGCCGAGGCCTCGGGGACCTCCGAGGTGCCTGGGTAGTAGGTGTACTGGCCGCTGGCGGGCACGGCCATGGTGTACTCGAGGGCCCGGAACTCGAAGATGCCGAGGTCGTTGAGGGGCAGGACGTTGTACTTGTGGGCCTCCTCCAGCCACAGGGCCTTGAGTTCCTCCAGCTTGTCGGGGTGCTGGTCGGCGAGGTCGCGGGCTTCGGAGCGGTCCTCGTCGGTGTGGAACAACTGCCAGCGGTCTTGGTCGAACCTGCCCAGGTTGATCGGGACCGGGCCGTGCTCGGTGACCGCCTTCCAGCCGTTGTGCCAGATGCCCCGGGTGCCGAGCATCTCGTAGTACTGGGTCTCCTTGCGGGTGGGGGCGTCGGTCGAGTCGAAGCTGTAGCGCATCGACACCCCCGGCAGCGGGGTCTGCCGGTAGCCGTCCACCACCTCGGGCATCTCGACCCCGCAGCAGTCGAGGATCGTGGGGACGATGTCGGTGCAGTGGTGGTACTGGTGGCGGACCTCGCCCCTGGCCGAGATCCCGGCCGGCCAATGGATGACTAGCGGGTCGGCGACGCCGCCCTGATAGGAGTAGCGCTTGAACATCCGGAACGGGGCCGAGAAGGCCACCGCCCACCCGGTGGGGTAGTGGTTGTAGGTCGCGGGAGTGCCGAGCTGGTCGAGCATGGCGAGGTTGTCCTCGATCGTGTCCGGCCAGGCGTTGAAGAACTTGTTCTCGTTGACCGAGCCGTTGGGGCTGCCCTCGCCGGAGGCACCGTTGTCGGCGCAGTAGAGGATCAGCGTGTTCTCCAGCTGCCCGGACTCCTCCAGGTAGTCGACGATCCGGCCGACCTGGGCGTCGGTGTACTCCGAGAACCCCGCGTACACCTCGGCCATCCGGGAGAACAGCCGCTTCTCCTCCTCCGACAGGCTGTCCCAGGGTCGCACCGAGTCGCCCTCGCTGAACGTGCCGGGCGTCATCGGGTTGATCGGGGTCAGCTCGGTGCCCTCGGGCAGGATCCCCCGCTCGATCATCCGGGGCAGCACCCATTCACGGTAGGCCTCGTAGCCGTCGTCGAACTTGCCCCGGTACTTGTCGATGTACTCCTTGGGCGAGTGGTGGGGCGCGTGGTTCGCTCCCGGGCAGAACCACAGGCACCAGGGCTTGTCCGGCTCCGACTGCTTCGAGTCGCGGATGAACTCCAATGCCTTGTCGGCCAGGTCCTTGGAGAGGTGGTAGCCGTCCTCCGGCCCGTACGGCTGGTCGATGTAGTGGTTGTCCTCGGCCAGGTCCGGATACCACTGGTTCGTCTCGCCGCCGATGAACCCGTAGAAGCGGTCGTAGCCAAGCCCGAGCGGCCAGTCCTTCTTCGACGAACCCATCGTCCAGGCGTCGACCGGCGTGTTGTGGTTCTTGCCGACCCAGTACGTCGACCAGCCGGCGTCACGCAGCACGGTGGCCATGGTGGCGTTCTCGCGCGGGATGTGGGAGTTGTAGCCGGGGAACCCGGTCGAGGTCTCGGAGATCGAGGCGAACCCGTTCTGATGGTGGTTGCGCCCGGTCAGGAACACCGAGCGGGTCGGCGAGCACAACGCTGTGGTGTGCCACTGGGAGTAGGTGACCCCGTTGTCGGCCAGCCGCTGCAAGGTCGGCATCTCGATCCGGCCGCCGTAGGGCGACCAGGCCGCGCAGCCGGTGTCGTCGTACAGCACCACCAGCACGTTCGGGGCGCCCTGGGGCGCCCGGTCGGGCAGGAACGCCGGCCAGTCGGGGACCGAGTCCCGGATGTCGAGGCTGATGCTGCCCTTGAACTCCTTGGCCATGGTCCCTCCCGGCCTCGCACCGCCCCGCTTTGGACGCGTCCACGGTGACTGCACCCCGGGTGAGGGGACATCACCCCAAGCGGGTGATTCAGGGTCACCCGCCTCATGGCCGCTGCCTTCGCGCCAGGGTCGGCCGGTACAGGCACCGCCGCGGATCGTGCGCATGGTTGGCCAGGGTCGCCGAGTGAGTGCTTTTGCAGGAGATTGTGTGCCTCGACCGCGGCAAACTGACCATGTGTGCGAAATATGAGATGGCGGCGTAGCCGCAAGTTGGTTCTCTGGA
>DASXTK010000122.1:0-32336 GCA_036505485.1 Acidimicrobiales bacterium | reverse complement strand
CCCTCCTGGTCGATGCGCTCGGCCAGCTGGTCCTGGTTGTAGAGCCGCATCGGCCGCTGATCGATCCAGGGGTCGATCACCAGGTCCGCGATCTCGGACAGCCGCTCGACCCCAGGTCCGCAGAACGGCGCGGTGACCAGCGCAGTGGGACGGGACGGCAAGGTCATTCCACCACCAGGAGTCGCTTGAGCAGCTTGCCGGTCGGCAGCCGGGGCAGATCGTCGACGAACCGCACCGACCGGGGACACTTGAAGTGCGACAGCCGGTCCCGGCAATGCTCGATCAGCGCCTCGGCCAGCTCGTCGCTCGGCTCCACCCCGGGCAGCAGCTGCACGAACGCCGTGACCTGCTCGCCCCAGTCGGGATCGGGCGTGCCGAGTACGGCGACGTCGGCCACCGCCGGATGGACGACCAGGTGGTCCTCGACCTCACGGGGATAGATGTTCACCCCGCCCGAGATGATCATGTTGGAAGCCCGGTCGGTCAGGTACAGGTAGCCGTCGGCGTCCAGTCGGCCGACATCGCCCAGGGAGTTCCAGCCCCGGTCGTTCCACGCCTGGGCGGTCTTCTCGGCATCGCCGTGGTACACGAAGTGGCGGGAGGTCTCGAACCACACCCCACCCTCCTCGCCGACGGGCTGCTCGGCGCCCTCGTCGTCCAGGATGTGGATGGTTCCCAGCAGCGACTTTCCCACCGAGCCCGGGTGGGCCAGCCAGTCCTCGGGGCCGATGATGCAGAACCCGGTGCCCTCGCTGCCGGCGTAGTACTCGTGGACGATCGGCCCGAGCCAGTCGATGGTCGCCCGCTTGACCTCCACCGGACAGGGCGCCGCAGCGTGCACGATCATCTGCAGGCTGGACAGGTCGAAGCGCCGCCGGTCCTCCTCGGGCAGCTTGAGCAGACGCACCATGTGGGTGGGGACGAGCTGCATGTGGGTGACCCGGTAGCGCTCCACGTAGGCCAGCAGCTCGATCGGGTCGAAGCGCTCCATGGCCACGACGGTGCCGCCGATGCGGTGGACGGTCGTGGTCCAACCGGCGGGAGCGGCGTGGTACAGCGGCGACGGGCTCAGGTACACGGACTCCGGGGTGAAGCCGAACACCCCGGTGAGCAGGAGGGCGAACGGAAACGGCGCGCCGAACGGGATCTGGGGGAGAGGCGCAAGGATGCCCTTCGGCCTCCCGGTCGTCCCCGACGAATAGAACATGAACGACCCCTCGGCCTCATCGGGAACGGGCCCGCTGCCGGGTTGGTGAGCCAGCGCCGCCGCGTAGTCCTCGAACTCCGGAACCCCGTCGTCGACCGCGAGCCGAACTTCCACCGCGGCCAGGTCGTCGGCGAGCTCGGCCACCACCGGGCCGAGAGCGGCCGAAGTCACGAGGGCCCGGGCCTCGCAGTTGGCGATGATGTAGCCGGCCTCGGCCGGGCTGAGATGCCAGTTGACCGGGGTGACGTGGAGTCCGGCCCGCAGACCGGCCCAGACGGCTTCGAAGAACTCGGGGCGGTTCTCGATCAGCACGGCGAGGTGGTCGTCCCGCTGGAGACCCCGGGCTCGCAGCAGCCGAGCCAGGCGGGTCGACGCCTCGTCCAGCTCCCGGTAGGTGCGGGTGGCGCCGGAACGGGCCATCACCAGCGCGGGGCGGTCGGGATCCGCCGCGGCCCAGGCCGCAGGATGGGCAGGCTGCCCCAGGGGGACGAGGTCGGTCGTCGTCATCAGAACGGCCGCTCGGACGGGCCGGCGATCGGGCCGGGGGTGAAGCGCGCCGGCATCTGCACGATCCCGGCCAGCTCGGGGTTGCCCTGGTAGAACCGGGTGGCCTCGCGGTCGACCTCGTAGTCGGGGATGCGGGCCAGCACCTGGCGGATGAGCACCTGGAACAGGGTCCGGGCCATGTGCAGCCCGATGCAGCGATGGGGTCCGACCCCGAAGGCCAGGTGGGGGTTGGGCTCCCGGTCGAGGACCACCTGGTCGGGACGGTCGAAGGCGTGCTCGTCCCAGTTGGCCGACAGCCAGCTCAGCATCAGGTGGTCGCCCCGCTGCAGTTGCTGGCCGCCCAGCTCGACGTCACGGGTGACGGTGCGGGTGAGGGTCTCGTTCACCGAGAAGTAGCGCAGGAACTCTTCGGTGGCCGGGTCGAGCAGCTCGGGCTGGTCGACGAGTCTTTGGCGGAGGTCCCGATGGGCGTCCAGGTAGTGCAGCGTGAGCGAGGTCAGCGACGTCGTGGTGTCGAGACCGCCGCCCACCAGGTTCCACAGCGCCGACACCAGCTCGTCGTCGCTGAGCTTGCGCCCCTCATCTACCTCTAGCTCGACGAGGCTGGTGAGCAGGTCGTCCCGGGGCTCGTCGCGGCGGGCCGCCACCTCGTCGCGCAGCTCGGTGAGCATCGCGGTGATGTTGGCCATGGCGCTGCGCAGCTCCGGGCTGCCCCGGCGGTGGGCCACCATCCCGTGGAAGAGCTCGGCGTAGTGGTGCCAGTTGTCCGGAGGCAGCCCGATCAGCTCCATGGTGAAGATGGCGGGGACCGGGTTGGCGTAGTCGAGGACCAGGTCGATGGCACCGGTCTCGATCCCCTGGTCCAGGAACCATGCGGCGGTGGCCTCCATCCTCGGCTCCATCCGGGCGATGGCCGCCGGGACCAGGAAAGGGTTGAGGATCCGCCGGAGCGCCCGGTGGACCACCCCTTCGACCTCGGCGATCCCCGCGGTGGGGATGCCGCCGCGGGGGACGCCGGCGATGCCGATGTACTCGATGCCGTCGGTGTCCGGATCGGGTTCGGAAAGATGCCGGCTGGAGAAGGTCTCGGCATCGCGGGCCACGGTGGCGACCTCGTCGTAGCCGCTCACCACCCAGAACCCGCCGTAGCGGGGGTTGTGGGCCACCGGGCAGCGCCGCAGCTCGGCCCAGCGCTCGTGGCGCTCCTCGTGGAACTCCCGGCTGTGATGGTCGAAGTCGACCGTGACCCTGTCCGTCATCGTGATCGTCTTAGCACGACCCCGCCCGACTTTCTGACAGATGCGTCATATCCGGGCTATCAAGTGCGCATGGGAGCCGACCTGCGCGACCTGTTGGCCAAGCATCGAGAACCCTCAACGGCGATCGACGTCCGGCGCTTGCATCGGGAACGCCACGCCAAGCTGCAGGCCGAGATGGCCAGGCAGGGCGTCGACGTCGCCCTGTTGCTGCACGCCCCCAACGTCGCGTACGCCACGGGGCAGCCTGTGCGGGGCATCGACGTCACCCACGCGATCTACGAGCGACCGGTAGCCATCGTGGTCACGGGGGAGGACCGGCCTCACCTGCTGTGGGACGACGCCGGGTCCGGGCCCGGGCTCGACGTGGAACGGCACCCGAGCGTCTGGCCCGAGCTGGACGAGGGCGCCGTCCTGCTCGCCGGTGTGTTGGCCGACGTTGCCGGGAGTCGTGACCGGATCGCGGTCGACGAGATCACCGGGGCCATGCAGCGGGCCGGGGTGCTGTCCGACGCCTCGATGCTCGAGGCCACCCAGGTCATCGGTCCTGCCAAGCTCGCCAAGACCGCCGACGAACTGGGCTGCATCGCCGAAGCCCAACGCCGCAACGAGGCTGCAATGGTGGCGACCCAGGCGATGGTGCGTCCGGGAGTCCGCCGCAGCGAGGTGGCGGGCGAGTTCCTGGCCCAGCTGGTTCCGCACGGCGTCGAGGCCAACCTGATCGATCCCATCTTCCAACCCATGCCGCGCTCGATCGCCGACGGGCCCCGGACCACGACCGGCGATGTGGCCTTCCCCACCGGCGTGGGCGACCCGGTGCTGGCCGAGCGCGACCTGGTCTGGGTCGACACCGGCGTCGACCACCTGGGCTACGCGTCGGACTTCGGGCGCACCTGGATCGTCGGACGAGACCCTGATCCAGGCCAGCAGAGGCTGTTCGAGCGCTGGTGCGCGGTGATGGTCGCGGTCCTCGACGGGCTCGGCCCGGGGGTCAGCGGCGGCGAGCTGTGCCGGGCGGCCACGGCGGCCAACGGCGACCGGCGGCCCTGGCTGCCGCACTTCTATCTGGCCCACGGGCTGGGGGTCGAGAGCGCGGAGATGCCACTCATCGGAACCGACCTCGGCCCGGAGTTCGACGACAACCTGGTGCTGGCCCCGGGGATGGTGCTGGTGCTCGAACCGGTCATCTGGGAGGACGGTGTTGGCGGCTACCGGGCCGAGGAGATCATCGCTGTGACCGAAGATGGTTGGCGCCATCTGGGCAGCGGCCACGCCTACCCGCCGTTCACGTCATGAGCAGCTTGCGAGCGGCTCGGCAGGAGCGGGTGTTCGACGCCATGGATGCCGCCGGACTCGACGTGCTGGTCCTGGGCCGGCGGGACTCCATCGCCTACGCCACCGGTCACCAGTCGTTGTGGACCGCAGGAACTCGACCTTTCGGCGCCGCCTGTGTCCTGGTCGGCGCCACCGGAAGGTCGACCCACCTGCTGTCTACCTGGGACGCCGGGGTCCCCCCGGAGATCCCGTTCGATCACCTCTACGGCGTGACGTGGAACCCGGCGGTCATGGGCGCCGCGCTCCGGGGTATCCCGGGACTCCCGGAGGCCCGCCGGATCGGGGTCGATGCCCTGTCACCGGGTTTCGCGCGGGCAGCCGCCCGACTGGCCCCCGACGCCGAGCTGGTCCCGGCCGACGATGTGCTGCGGGATGTCCGGACCGTGAAGCTTCCGGTCGAGCTGGAAGGCATCCGCGCCGCTACGGCAATCGCTGGATTGGGGTTCGCTGCCGCAGTCGAGACCTTGGAGCAGGGAAGTGGTCCGGCCAACGCCCTCGCCGCCGCCCACCGGGCCATGGCCAGCCGGGGCGCCACGGTTCCGTCGTCGGCACCGTTGGTCCGCCGCGTGGGTTCGCTGATGCAGCTCGACTTCGGCGTGCTGCTGGGGGGCTACGAGGGCGGACTGGGCCGCACCACCCACCTCGGACTTGCCGGAGGCAAGGCCGTCCCAAGCCAGGACGACCCGGCTGATCCATCCGTCGAAGCCCAGAAGCACCTTCTCGCCGCCTGCCGCCCGGGAGCCACCGGCCGGGTTCTACGGGCGGCCGTCCGGCCGCCCAGCCGCTGGATGGTCCGCGGCTCCGGCGTGGGGTTCGAGCCCCCAGTCATCACCCACACCGTCGGCGCCGACGCCGTGATCGAAAACGGAATGGTCCTGTCCGTCGAGGTAGAGGTCGACGGCTGGCACCGCCGCGACCTGGTCCACATCGGAGAACCGCTATGACAACCACCTACGACAAGCTCTACATCGGCGGCCGGTGGGTCGATCCAGCGGGAACCGGCCGGATCGAGGTCAGAGCACCCCACAACGACGAGCTGGTCGGCTCCGTGCCCGAGGGCACGCCGCCCGACATCGACCGGGCCGTCGAATCCGCCCGCCGGGCCTTCGACACCGGGCCGTGGCCGAACCTGGACGTGACCGAGCGAATCGCCGCGGTCCGCCGCTTCGCCGACCTGTATGCCGCCAAGATCGACGACCTGGCCCAGCTGATCACCGCCGAGATGGGCTCACCGATCACCTTCTCCAAGCTGGCCCAGTCCTTCGCCACGAGCATGCTGATCGGCACCTTCCTGGACCTGGCCGAGCGCCATCCCTGGGTCGACCATCGCCCCAACGTCATGGGCGGCGAGACACTGGTGCGGCGGCTCCCGGTCGGCGTCGTTGCCGCCATCGTCCCGTGGAACGTGCCGCAGGTGGTGGCCATGTCCAAGCTGGTGCCGGCCCTCCTGGCTGGTTGCACCGTGGTGATGAAGCCGTCGCCGGAGACCCCGCTCGACGCCTTCCTCGTGGCCGAGCTGCTGGAGCAGGCCGGTCTGCCCGAGGGTGTCGTCAGCATCGTGCCGAGCGGACCCGAGGTGGGGGAGCACCTGGTCCGCCATCCCGGGGTCGACAAGGTGGCGTTCACCGGGAGCACGGCCACCGGCCGTCGCATCGCCGAGCTGTGCGGCGCCGCCCTCAAGCGGGTCAGCCTGGAGCTGGGGGGCAAGTCCGCCGCCATCCTGCTGGACGATGCGGACATCGACCGCACGGTCCAGGGCCTTCGCTTCGCCTCGTTCATGAACACCGGTCAGGCCTGCGCGGCCCAGACCCGGATCCTGGCTCCGGCCCGTCACTACGACGAGGTGGTCGAGGCTCTGGCCGCGATGGCATCGAGCCTGGCCATCGGCGATCCGTTCGAGGAGGCCACCGAGATCGGTCCGTTGGTGTCGCCCCGGCAGCAGGCCCGGGTGTCCAACTACATCGGCCTGGGCCAGGCCGACGGGGCCAAGGCGGTCGTCGGTGGGCTCGGTCCGCCGCCCGGCGTCGAGCGGGGCTGGTATGTCCGTCCGACCGTGTTCGCCGAGGTGGACAACGGCATGAGCATCGCCCAGGAGGAGATCTTTGGGCCGGTGATCTGCGTGATCCGCTATCGGGACGACGCCGAGGCCATCGCCATCGCCAACGACTCGCCGTTCGGCCTGGGCGGCTCGGTGTGGACTGCGGACACCGAGCGCGGTATGGCGGTGGCCAACCGGATTCGCACCGGCACCGTCGGGATCAACCACTACGGCCCGGATTTCGGCTCTCCCTTCGGCGGGTTCAAGGCCAGCGGCATCGGACGAGAGTACGGCCCCGAGGGGCTGGACGAGTTCGTCGAGCTGCAGTCAGTGGGCCTGTTGCGGGCGTGACCGCTCGGCCAGCGTGAGCGAGCGCCAGTAGACCGCCACGAACAGGACCGCGGGCAGGGCGATGACGAAGGTGGCACCGGCCAGCGCATCCGCGGTGCTGGCCACGGCCGGGTCGCCGTTGGTGCGACCGACCACGAATGCGGTGCCGGTCATGAACAGGACCTGGCCCACGAATGACGCCAACGCGCCCACATGGGGGTGCTCCCGCAGGCTGGGCACGGGTTCGGCCGGCTCGTTGCGGGTCAGCCAGGTGAGCATTCCGACCAGGATGGCGGCGGTGAGCGTGAACCCGAGTTGGCTGCCCAGCGGCAGGCCGAACCAGAAGCCGGGGCCCTCGTACCGGAACAGCTGTCCCAGGAAGAAGTGCTCGCCGAGCCGGCTGATGGGGTCGATCACCCACAGGGCCCACACCGCCAACAGCACTGCGGTGAGGTACTCGAGTACCGGCATGTCCGACCGGCCGCGGTAGGGGCCGCCGACGATGACCCGGGCGCTGGCGAAGGCGAAGTAGGCCATGAACGTGTAGCTGAGCGACACCATCAGCGGGACATCGCCCACGAACAGCTCGTCGCCGCGCAGGCTCGGATCGAAGCTGTAGCGGGTGTACGGGAACCCCAGGTTCACGGACCCGTTCTCGGCCAGGACCCCAACCGTCAACGCCGCGGCCGCGTAGAGGAGCGTCCTCCGCCACCCCAGATGCCGCACCGCGGCCACAAGGAACGCCACCCCGAACGCGGTGACATACCACCGCCCAAAGACGGTCCCCCCAACTTCCCCCCAAAAACCTGACACGCCTGTCAGATTAGGCGCTTCTTCTCGTTCTGTGACCTGTATGCCGCGCCCTGGCGCGGCATACAGGTCACAGAACGACTACGGCTTGCGGCCTACTCCGCCGTAGAAGGGGGCTACCCGGGTGCCGGGGGGGTCGGGGTCGGGGTTGCGCCATTGGGCTACCTGGACCACGCCCGGCTCGACCAGGCCGAGGCTGTCGAAGAACCGGCTGACGTCGGCATGGGAGCGCAGGTAGAAGGTCTCCCGGGTGGCCGCGCTCAGGCGGTCGACCGCGCCCAGCTCCTCCTTGGCCTGGATGTCGTTGGAGAGGTGGGAGAGCGCCAGGTAGCTGCCGCCGGGCACGGCGTTGAGCAGCCGGCCGATGATCCCGGTTGGGTCCTCCTGATCGCCGATGAAGTGCATGATCGACACCAGCATGATGGCGATCGGCTCGGTGAAGTCGAGGGTCTTGGCCGCCTGGCCCAGGATGCGGTCGGGCTCGCGCAGGTCGCCGTCGAGATAGGCGGTCGATCCCTCGTCGGTGGACTTCAGCAGCGAATGGGCGTGGGCCAGCACGATGGGGTCGTTGTCGACGTAGACGATGCGGGTCTCGGGGGCCAGCTCCTGGGCCACGGCGTGGGTGTTGTCGGCGTTGGGGACACCGGTGCCGATGTCCAGGAACTGGCGGATGCCGGCCTCGAGCACCAGGTAGCGCACGGCCCGGCCCAGGAAGTCCCGGTTGGCCCGGACGTCGGAGCGGGCGTTGGCGATGCCCCCGATGGCCGCGCCCAGGGCCTCGGCGGCTTCGCGGTCGACGGCGAAGTTGTCGGTTCCTCCCAGGAAGTAGTCGTACACCCGAGACGCATGGGCGACGCTGCTGTCGATCTCGACGGGGGTTCTGTCGGCGTTGGACGGATTCAACGAGCCCTCAGTCACGGCCGACAGCGTAAGACGCGGGATGCGGAAGTGTTCGGTCGAGAACTTGACGATTTGCCATATTTTCCAACGTGTTTCGCGCCGTGGCGGAACCGACCGCGCGCTGAACACTGACCGCGCGAAGAATGCCAACGCGTGCAAAGTGGCGTAATGTGCGCAGCAGGCGGGTGTCGGGAGGGCGTGGATGATCAGCCCCTATGTACGTCGCTTGCGGCTGGCGGCAGAACTACGAGAGCTGCGGAAGCAAGCCGGTCTGACTCACGAACAGCTCGCGAGTCGGATCGGGCAGAGCCGGGCTCAGATCTCCCGGCTGGAGAACGGTCACGTCGTCGATCAGAACGACGTCATGAAGATCCTCGACGCGCTGGGCGTGGAGGACGCCCGTTGGACCCAGGTCATGACCATCGCCCGGGAAGCCGGCGAGCGTGGCTGGTGGGAATCCAACAGGGCCATGGGCGAGCGCCAGGCGCTGTTCGCCAACCTGGAGGCCGGCGCGGCCACGATCCGGGAGTTCCAGATGGTGTTCATCCCCGGTCTGTTGCAGACCGCGGAGTTCACCCGGGCCCGCATCGAGGCCGAACGGTTGACCGGACCCGGCGGCTACACGTCCGAGAAGGCGGTCCAAGCCCGGATCGGGCGGCAGCGGATGCTGCGTCGTCCCGGCGGTCCCACCTACGAGGCGGTCATCGACGAGCTGGCCATCCAGCGCCGCACCGCCCCGGGCGAGGTGCTCAAGGAGCAGCTCTACCACGTGGCCGCCACCGTCAACGGCAATCCTCTGTACGAGGTGCGGGTGTTGCCGATCGCGGCGGAGATCGAGGGCTACGAGGTCCCTCGTTCGGCGTTCTCGATCTACACGTTCACCGATCCCGGTGACCCGACGGTGGTCACTGTCGACACCGTCACCAACGACCTGGTGTTGGTCGAGGAGGACGTGGTCAAGCGGTACGAGGAGCTCTACGAAAGCCTGCGGGAGGCCGCCTGGCCGGTCGCTCAGAGCCTCGAGTACTTGATCGACACCGCCAAGACCACCCGCTGACCCCCGTTAGGTAATTCATCTCTGGACCCCCTTGCCGAGGCGCGCCCGCGGGTGGATACTGCTGCACAGTCAGGAACATTGGGCTGTACAGAGACATGTGCTGACCACAAAGGTGGTCGGTACGGAGGGGAGTCACGTCATGACCCAAAGAGACAAGTTCACCGCGTGGCGCAAGTCGAGCCTGTCCAGTGGTGGTGACAACTGCGTGGAAGTCGCCGTAGCTGCCGATGGCAGCATCGGCGTCCGAGACTCCAAGCAACACGGGCTCGGGCCCGTCCTGGAATTCACGCCCAGCGAGTGGGAAGCCTTCCTCGGTGGCGTGAAAGACGGGGAGTTCGACCGGGCATAAAGGCCGGTTGACCTGGGCAAGTGGGAGGAGCCGGCGTCATGTCCGCCAGTGATGACGCCGGCTCCTCTCGCGTCCGGGGAGCTGAAGGAAACCCTTGCGGTCGGGGGTCGCACGGATTCATACTGAGCACGGTTGGAGCATCTGGACCGTACGACAACCCGGGCAGCCCGGAGCGATGGTCCGTATCAAGGGATACCGCAAGCATCTGGGGTCGACCGGTGAGAACCCTTACTGCCACAGTTGGAGTTGCAGTGGCCGCCTACGTGGCGTACGTCAACCGACGCCAAAACCCGCCAAATCTGCGGAGTTTGGGTCTGGACGCGCCGACTGACACCCGTTCCGACAAGATCATCGACCTGAAGCCCGGGCGGTCGGAACTGGCCTCCGACGACCAGATCGAGAAGCTCTACGCCGTCCTGCACTACGAAGCACTGGCCAACGAGTTGGCCCACGAACGGGGGCGAGATGCCTGAACGGCGTTTGCGGAGGCGGCCCCGGAGGATGGGCCAGAGCCAGACGCAGAGCGAAGAGGACCGCGGCGGTCCCGACCCGATTCCCGAGGTCGTACCGATCGGACATTCGCGTCACTGCGGCGCGTCGGGCTGGCGGCTGCGGTTGGGCTGCACCGACAGCAGCGGCAGCACCGTGTGCCCCCAGTGCGAGCAGCTGGTGGGGACGCTTCCCGACGTGGTCGTGGGCGGCCCGGTTCGGGTCATCCAAGACCACGTCGTCGTGGTCGCCTGACTCTCGGGGCTACGTCCCCGAGGCCCCCGAGCAGGTGGTGAAGACCGCGGTCATCTGGTTCTCCAGGTCGGGGTCCATGGAGCCGGCGTCGGCCAGGAAGATGGCGACGACGTAACGCTTCAGCAGGTCGTCGTTGATCTCCCGATCCAGGCACGCGCTCAGCTCGGGGTTCTCGGCGGTCATGCCGTTCAGGAACGTCTCCCGGATGTCGATGCAGCCGGAGAGATGGTCGTAGAACACCTCGCCATCCTCTGCGGTGAGCTCGATGCCGAGGTCGACCGGCGACGGGTTGGGGTTGTTGGCCAGATCCTCGGGTGAGACCACGGCCTGCAGTCGCTCCAGGCCAATGGTGTCGATGTAGGCCTCGACGATGCAGTTGGTCTGGTCGTCGGACATGTCTGACGAGTTGCCGAAGGCCTCGAGCAGGGCGTCCACGTACTGCTGCTCCTCCTCGGTGTTGCCGGCGCCGGGGTCTCCCGAGTCGCCCGAGCCCTCGCCGGAGCCACCGTCGCCCGACTCGCCGCTACCGCCCGAGCCGCCCCCGTGGGAGCCGCCTTGCCCCCGGGACGAACCCGAGTCCTCGGACTTGTCCGACTTGCTGGCGTCATCCTTGCCACCTCCTCCGCCGCAAGCGGTCAACCCGACCGCCAGCGCCACGAGGATCCCCAGCGCTGCCCTCTTCATCAGGGCCCCCCTTCGTCCGTGCCCCTGACTGGCACGGCGGACGAGACTAGCCGACGGCCGTTGTTTGTTACTGACCGTCGTTTTTCAGGGCGTAGACGATGCGGCGGCTGCCGCTGTCGTCACGACGGGTCACCGTTCCGCCCAGCCGCAGGTGCTCGAGGTGGGCGTAGGTCTCGCTCTCGGCCAGACCACCCCAGGAACGGGGCCGGAACAGCTGATGGGACAGTTCCGTCACCGTGGCCTCGCCCATCTCGGCCAGGTGGGTGCGCAACCGGTCGAGCCGATCGTCGTGGTGCCGCTTGATGTCGTCGACCCGGTCGATCAGCCCGGTGAACGGATGGCCGTGGGCCGGCAGGATGGTCTGCGCCCCGTCCAACCCTGCGACCTTGTCCAGGGAGGCCATGAAGGTGCCCAGCGGATCGTCCCCCGAGTCCAGACCCGAGACGTGGGGCGTGATGGTCGGCAGCACGTGGTCGCCGGCGAGCAGCGTGCCGCCCTCCGGGTCGAACAGACACAGGTGATCGGGCGTGTGGCCGGGGGTGTGCACGGCCACCCACTCTCGTCGCCCGAGCTGGATGGTGGCCGCGTCGTTGAGCCGGCGGGTCGGGCGGGGAGTGGGGAACAGCCGCTTGCGTAACGGGCCGAGCATCCCCAGTGCCATGCGGATGCGTTTGGGCGGCATCGGCCGGACTGTGCCCCACGGCGTCCGTCGCTCCGCACCGGAACGGGGCTCGGGCTCGAGCACGGGCTGCTCGTCGGCGTCGTCGGGCGAGGTGTCGTCGCTGGTGTCGGGATCCCACCAAAGCCGGAAGCTGGCCGAGCTGACCACCTCGGCCCCGGCTACCTGGCGGATCCGGCCGGCGCCGCCGAAGTGGTCGGGATGGCTGTGGGTCAGCACGACGGTGTGGACGTTGCGGGTCCGGAAGCCGGCGGTCCGGAACCGTTGCTCCAGCGCCCGCCAGAACCACGGTCCCGGCATGCCGGGATCGACCACCGCCCAGCCCCGCTCGTCCTCCAGGGCGTAGCAGTTGACGTGGCGCAGGCCGGGGAGCGGGATCGGCAACTGCAGCCGCAGCACCCCCGGCGCCACCTCGGTGACCTCATCGCTGGCCGGCTCGGCCTCCTGGCGATGGGGTCGGGTGGGTGGTGCCGCAGTCACCGGGCCACCGTATCTGACGCTGGGTCAGACGCTCATGGGTTCCTACGCGAAGACCGCAGGGTTGTTGCGGTCGACATGGACCCGCAGCCATTGCGTCGCCGTGTCGCCGAAGGCCTGCATCAGCAGGAGCACGCCCGCGGCATGCCCGGACTCGGCCTGGTCGAACGTGGCGTCGATCCAGGCCAGCGCGGCAGCGGTGCGAGCCGCGACCTCGGCGTAGGCCGGGTTCCTGGCCTGGATGGTCACCCGCATGGTCCGGCCACCAAGGCAGCCCGTGCCTCCCTTTCCGGGTGACAACCCGGAAAACGTTCGCCACCGCAACGATGGCTCCCAAGCCAGCCCCCGAGGGGGCTGGCTCATTCCAGTGTGTTCCCGGCAGTGCCCTCGGTGGTTGGTGGCGGGTTCTTCCCGAAATTGAGGCGTTTCTCGCGCTATAAGCGCGGCAACGGCCTCAGTTTCAGGGTCCTCGCCGAAACTGAGTCAGAAAAGCCGCTATATGCGGGGAAACTGTCTCAGTTTCGGGTGGTGACCGCGGTGGGCGGTCAAGGGCCGGCCGGAGGCCGAGTTATGGCACGCCGAGTAGCGGCGTGGCGGCGGGCCTTGACGGCACACCTCGTGAGGGACCGCCAGCCATCATGGGATCGGCCAGCCCCTCGGGGCTGGCCTGGGCGCCTCGTTGCGCCAGGGCTACACGAGGTGGGCGGTGTCGTTGTAGCTGCGGATGATCCAGCGGTCGGGGGTTACCACGAGGCGGGACAGGCCGGTGTTGTCGGAGCCGGTGAAGGCGAAGCTGCGGGCTCCGGTAGCGAGGGAGATGGCCTCGCCGATCACCCCGCCGTGGGACACCGCCACCACGGTCTGGTCGGGGTGGGCCTCGGCGATGCGGAGGATCGCGCCCCGCACCCGCTCGGCCAGGGCGTCGGCCGACTCCGCCCCCGGGATCACGTCCCAGCGCTGCTCGGCCATCATCTGCAGGGCGAGGGGATGACCTTCCTCGACGTGGGCCCGGAACATCCCACCTTCCCATTCGCCCAGGAACACCTCCCGCAGGTCGGGCTCAACCTGGACCTCGAGACCCAGTCGCGCCGCTGCCGGTGCCGCGGTCTCGGCGGTGCGGCGCAGGCTGCTGACGTAGATGGCGGCGATGTCCTCCGACGCCAGCCGCTCCGCCAGCATCTCGGCCTGCTTGTGACCCACCGGGTCCAGCTTGGGGTCGCCGTGCCCGTCGACGAGCGGAAACGGCTCGCCCGGCCGGGCCGGAGCTGACTCACCGTGCCGCACCAGCAGGATCTCGCACGAGCCGGGCGGGCGTTGAAACCGCAGTTGCCGATAGGTCCGAGTCTCGGTCACGCCGCCACGCTACGACCCAACCCCGGCTGCCCGCGGTGGTCGCAGGCAGCGGCGACCGAGTGTGCCTGGGCACGTGGACCAAGACCACCGTGGAGCTCCGGCCCGCTTCGGTTCCCTGACCTCGGCGTGCGTCGTCTGGTCCCGGACGTAGGACCAGACGACGCAGCTGTTGCTATTGGCCGCGATTGACCGGGTCGACCTTGGCGTAAGTCAGGAGGTCCACCATGCGGAAGTTGCCGGTCACCCGGCCGTCGCGCTGGGGCAGCGAGGGTCGCCAGAAGAACTGGTTGAGATACGAGTTCCCGTCGAGCAGGAGGACGCCGATGAACACCTCGGCCACGATCCGGCCCCCGACCGGTCCCAGCGTCAGCCCGTCGGTGCGGACCTGGGCCTCCTTGAGGACGTAGTACCAGAGCGGGGTGCTCGTATCGAGACCGAGCCCGTAGGCGGCCAGCTCGGACAGATCCCCAGCGCTGAGCGGCGCCACCCCCATGGCGTTGGCGATGGCCTGGCCCGAGGGCAGCGACCAGGTGACGTGCCGCAACAGGTTGCGTTGGGGCAGGGCCGTGGGCTGGTCGCCGCTGGGGATGGCCCCCAACGGAAGGTTGAACAGAGGTGTCGACAGGACCGCATCGATGCGCTTGTTGGGCTTCACGTTCCCGTCCTGGAAGTCGAAGAACGTCCCCCAACCGATGAAGCGCCGGGCGGCTCGGGCTCCGCCTCGCAGGTCGACGGGGTCGGCCTGACCCTCGCCGGCGGGATCGAAGATCATCCCGAAGAAGGGCTGACCGTTGTCCCCGGCCAGGTTGGCCCGATACGACGGCCGGATCATGCTGTGGCCAAAGCGGTAGGCCGCGCCCTGGAACTCCACGGGCATGAACGCCCGGCTCGGCCGGTAGAAGCGGCGGCCCCGCCGGAAGATGTCGTCGACCACGGACTGCCCGACGATCAGCGGCAGGAACTCCTTGACCACGATCCACTGGTAGTGCCGCACCACCCGCTTCCGGGCCTCGGCGAACACCGTCTGGAAGCCGCTCCACCCCTGAGAGCGGACCAGATCCACCACCCGGTTGTGGAACAGGATGAACGCTGCGTGCAGACCCGAGATGATCAGGTTCTCGTCGTTGCGCGGGTCGCCGATGATGGCCCGCCCGGTCGGCTCCCGGGGCACGTCCTCGAACTGCCCGCCGCTCTCGATCCGCAGTTTGGCCTTGTCGCCGGTCTGATACAGCTGCGGCGACGACACCGGACCGCTGCCGTAGAGCGAGTCCAGGTCGAGGATCGGGGTGCGGGCGTTGGGCGACGTCGTCGGTTCCGTGGGGATACCGAGCGGCGAGGTGGCGTCGAAGGTCAGGTCGTGGTCCAGGAACTGGCCGAAGAACGCGGTGCCCGCGGTATGGGTGTCGTTGTTGCGGTTGACCAGGTTGAGGGCCGGATCGACGATGAGCTGGATGGGACCGGCGGCCAGGTTGTCCTTGGCATCGAGGACTCCGCCGGGCTTGCCGATGTCGGTCAGGGCTTCGGTCAGCGCCGCCGACGGCTGGGCGAACGGCGGCAGGTTCGGGAACATCCGGCCGAAGTTGGCCGACGGGGTGCTGCCGCTGGCCTCCTGGGCCGCGGCGGTGCCGGCGTCAGCGCCGGCTCCGAGCACCACCGACGACGATGCGCCGGCCAGAGCTCCGGCCCCCAGGGCGGTGGTTCCGGCTCCCTTGAGGAAGCCGCGACGGCTCACTGTGTTGGACGCGGCTTCGTCAGGGCGCGTTGGATGATCAGGACGGTCTCGCATTGCCCTCCCCCCGGTCGGCAAACACGGCTACCGGGCCGCGGCAATCCATCGGGATGGGTCCGAGCGCCACCGCCCTATTTGTTACCGGGAGTATGAGGACCGAAGGTGAGCCCGCATTGAGGCTGGCGTAAGGGGTCCGTAAGAGCCCAAGGACCGCCTGGTCAGTTGCAGAGGATCCCGTCGCCGTCGCGGTCGAAGTGGTTCTGGTACCAGTCCAGATCGTGTCCGCGGTGCCCCAACCGGAAGCCCTGGGCCGCGCACAGCGCGAAGGGATCGTCCGGCGTCGTGGTGGCCGGATCAGTTGTCGGAGTCGACGTAGTGGTCGGAGCTGGCCCCGGTTGGCTCGTCGACGTGACGGGGGGCACTGTGGAAGGCGACGCCGCCGGTTGCGACGGTGTACCGCCGACCGACGGCTGGCCCGGTCGGTCCGCGGCGGCTTCGTGAGGGCCCGCGCCGGTGGCCGTGGTCGCCAGTGCCAGCGCGACCGTTCCGATCAGCCCGGCCAGGACGATGGTTCCGAGCGCGGCCCACTTCCTCCACAGGGCCCGAAGGTCGTTCCCCTCGGGAGGACCTTGCCGGGCGTGCCCGGGCTGCCGGCCCGCGGGCTGCTGTCGGTGCCCGGTCACCGGTAGGAGGGCCGTCTCGTCCAAGGGGTCGGGCGGGGGATGCCAACGACCGTCGTGGGACTGACGCCACTCGGCCGGCGGCGCCCCCTTGCGCCACAGCCGATCTGCTCCCAGCCACCAGGCGGCACGTTCGTCCCCCATCCTCCGCCCTCCTCCTCATGGCCCATCCCCGAGGCGACCGTCGGAGGCTAGCTCCTCCACAGAGCCGACAAGCCAGCCGGACCGCGCCTTTTCGTCGTCAGGCTGGTTCCGGGGCGGTGGTGTTGGTGAGGCGGGAGGAGCAGTGGTCGTGGACGAAGAGGAGGTGGCTCTCGAGGAGGTCGTAGGGGTGGCGTGACGGGTCCTGTTCGACCAGGACGCTCGGTTCCTTGGTGAACTCCACCAAGGCCATGTCCTTGCCCAGGATCGGCGGGGTGCCCTGGTCCTCCACCCGCAGCTCCGGGGGCACCGCCTTGCCGAAGTGGTACTGCTCGACCAGGACCTCGTCGTCGACCATCAGCACGAAGCAGGCCGGTGCGCTGCGGTACAGGCGGACCGCCTCGGCGTGGGTTCCGATCGACCGCCGGATCTTGTTGATGGTCGTGTGGGTGTCCCGGGCCAGCGTGGAATCGGCGTGGCAGGACTCCGCCGCGGTGTACTCGGCGAAAGAGCCGTACTCGGCTCCGCGGTGGTCGGAGAACTCGGGCTCGCGGTACGAGCGGTACCTGGCCTGCTCGCAGTCCGGGTCCAGCAGCAGGATCCGCACGTCGACGTCGTCGCGCCGCATGGCCCCCCGCAGAGCGGCGTAGAGCTTGCCGGGCTCGAAGAACGACCGGAGCGAGATCCCCTGCAGCCACACACGCTCCTGGGCGTGCTCGATCAGCCAGCACATCCGGTTGTAGCCCGTGCCCGATCCGGTGAAGACGTTGACCGCCCCGGTCTGCTGGGCCCCGGTGTCGATGCCGACCTGGTTGGTGTCGAGCCAGGCGGTGCCGCTGACCGACGCGGTGTCCCACACCAGGTCGAAGTGGTCGGCCATGGCCGAGTGCAGGGGCGAACCCTCCAGCCGCAGCATCGGCATGGTGACGTCGAACTGGCGCCGCGACCTTCCAAGATCACAGTGACGACGTAGTCGTCTCCGCACAGGGTGGCAGGGCGGGGTCGGGCGGGAGGGAGTACGGCTGGACATAGCTCACGTTGTCGGTCGAGCAGAGGAACAGAGTCGGGGGGAGCCGGTAGAGACGGAAGTCGAAGGTGACCGTGCCGATGTTCGGATCGTCGCGGGTCGCGGCGGCCCGCAGCGCGGTCTCGGCCACCAGATCGCCGAGGCGGCGGGCGGTGGACTTGACGTCCTCGTCGAGTCGGCCGGCCAGCTGGTCGTCCTCCCGGGACTCGCCGTAGGACCGCAGCAGCGCCCCGAAGCAGTTGGGGTCGATGATCAGCACCCGGATGTCGAGGTCGCCGTCAGGGGCCCGGCTGCCCTTGGCGTAGCTGGTGACGGCCCGCCACACCGCATTGAGGGTCTCGTGCTGATCGCTGCGGAGGAAGTCGTTGAGCGAGATGCCCATGATGCGGATGCAGCTCACACCAGGGGCGTCGAAGTCGTGCGCGAGGTCCTTGGTCGACTCGCCCCGGGAGGCATAGGCCCGGGACACACCGGCGCTGCCCAGGGCCGCGAGCGTGGTGGAGCCTTCGAGCAGCGCCCGGGTCTGGCCGCGGATGTCCCCACGGATCTGGCGGAGCTCGGCGGTGACGTCGTCCTTGACGAAGGAGTCCAGCCCGGACGACAGCTGCTGGCGGTAGCGCTCGATGAACACCTGGAGGACCACGTTGGCGATGGCCACCACCAGGAGGCCAGCGCCGATCTCGCGGAGCATCCCATGTGACCGGTCGGCGAAGCCGACGCCGCACAGGGTGGCAGGGCGGGTCGGGCGGGAGGGTGACCCAGGATTCGTCGGGTGGCTCGAACGGCTTGGTGTACGACACGGCGATGATCCCCAGTCCGGTGGCCACCACCGCCGCGGTGCCGATGGTCATGCGCAGGGTCAGCGCGTCGCGCAGGACCCTGATGTAGGCCGGCCGGGGCACGGTCTCGAGTACGCCCGTCTCGCTGTCCGGCACCCTGCCGTGCGCGCCCGCCGACGCCCGCGCTTGGTCGATGTCCGCCATCGCTGGCCCACTCTGGGCACGAATCGAGCTGCGGTCAATCCGCAGGGTGAGCGCGCGGCTGTGCCACCGGCGGGACCGGGGGCTGGCAGGATGTCGGCCGTGCGGTTCCACGCCGAACACCAGCTGCACGGGTCGGTGCAGGCCGTCACCGACCTGCTGCTCGACCCGGCCTTCCATCAACACCTGGCCCTGCCGGACCTGGCCCTGCCCGAGGTCATCGGCCAGGACACCGACGGCGACGAGGCCACGCTGCGGCTGCGCTACGAGTACACCGGGCAGCTCGATCCCATCGCTCGCCGGCTCCTCGGCCACCGCAAGCTGACCTGGCTGCAGGAGATCCGTCTGAACCGGGCCGACGGCTCGGGCCGGCTGAGCTTCGCCGCGGATGCCAACCCCAAGCAGTTGCACGGCGACGCCCGGGTCCGCCTCGAGTCCGACAACGAGGACGACCACAGCCAGACCCTTCGCCGCATCGACGGGCAACTGATCGTCAAGGTCCCGCTGGTCGGCGGTCAAGCCGAACGCCGCATCATCCCCGGCCTCCTCCGCCGCCTCGACGTCGAAGCCGCCGCCCTGAACCGACATCTCCGGAAATGAATGGGTGACCGGAGGCCGCGGTCGCAGCATGGGGGGTCGTCTGTTTGTTACGGTCAAGTGTCAATGGCTTCCCCGGAGGTTTCAACGGGGGAAGACCCGAGCGCCTTGCGCCGAATGGGAGGAAAGTTGGGCGTCCGAACGTGGGTCGTCCGTCGCCGCGCTGTCGCGGTCGCGGCGGTCGTAGTTCTGTCCACAGCTGGGGGAGCGGGCGTCGGACCGAGCGCTGGAGCCGGTCCACGCCAGGAGCGTGACGACCAGGCCGACGAGTCTGCGAGCAACCGGGCCATCGTCGAGATCGACGTCGACGTGGCCAGGGACGACCCCAGCGTGATCGTCGGCGCCCTCGCCGACGTCCAGGCCAACGTGGCCAACCAGTTGGCTTCGGTCGAGGGGGCGCAGGCGGCCGTGACCGTCGCGGTCGACGCCCTGGCCGGAGCCACCGCGGCGATGAACGACACCGAGCTGCGCATCGAGACGCTGACCGTCCAGAGCGACGCGGTGGTCACCGCCGCCTTCGTGAACCCGCCCACCTACGACGCGCTCGACGTGCTGTCGTCGTCCTCGGCCACCGAGGCCAGCCTCAAGCAGGCCATCCTCAACATGCAGGCCGACGAGGACGCCGACGTCCTCCAGCAGTACCAGGAGGCCCGGGACCAGCTCCAGGTGGAGAAGGATGCGCTGAACCAGGCGGCCGACGATGCCACCGCGGCCAAGGACGACGCCGAGGCCGCGCTCGCCGATCTCCAAGCCGCGGTCGACCAGCAGACCCAGTTCGTGCTGGACGTGCAGAACCGGCTCACCACCGACCAGATCGACATCAACGCTCTGATGCAGACCGACCCGGATCTGGCCAACCTGCTGCAACAGCGGCAGCAGGAGCTGATCACCGGGGTCCAGGGGCTGCAGGAGGCGGAGGCGGCCCGGCTGGCCCAGGAGGCGCTCGACGAGGCCGCGGCCCGACGGGCGGCCATGACCGGACGGATCCTGTGCCCGGTGGCCGGGACCGTGCGTTTCGGTGACACCTGGGGCGCGGCCCGCTCCGGCGGCCGGCGGCACCAGGGCACCGACATGATGGCGTCGAACGGGACCCCGACCATCGCCCCGGTGAGCGGCGAGGTGGTGCACAAGTCCAGCAGCCTCGGCGGCATCACCTGGTACGTCTACGGCGACGACGGGGACACCTACTACGGCGCCCACCTGTCCAGCTACGCGGACGCGGGCCCAGGCTGGGTGGCGGCGGGGACGGTCATCGGGTACGTGGGCAGCTCCGGCAACGCCGCGGCATCGTCACCGCACCTGCACTTCGAGTGGCATCCCGGCGGCGGCGCGGCCGTCAACCCGTACGAGATGCTCGACGTGGCCTGCCCCAACCACTGATAGGGCGCGCCGGAAAGTCGTCCGTACAAAGTTGGTTCGTTCGGGCTGGCGGATGTGGCGGCACCGTTACTCTCGGCTGTCGCGGACATCATCGATGAGGGCGGTTTCGCGGCTGTGGTGGCGGCGGCGGGTCGGGGTGAGCACAGCGGGCTCACCGATCTCTTCCGCGTCTACCAGCCGATGCTGCTCCGCTACCTCCGGGCTCGGGATCCGGTCCTGGCCGACGACCTGGCCAGCGAGGTGTGGGTGGCGGTGGCCCGTCGGCTCGGCGGGTTCGTGGGGGACGAGCGGGGCTTCCGGTCCTGGCTGTTCACCATCGCCCGCTGCCGGTTGATCGAGCACCGGCGCAAGCTGGCTCGACGCCGCACCGACCCGGTCTCCCATGATCGGTTGGATCGACTCGAGCGCCCGCCTGCTCAGTCCGGTGGCGATGATCCCGCGGTGCTGCTGGTCGAGCGGATGACCGCGCAGGCCGCGCTCGACGCGGTCGTGGCCGATCTGACCTCGGACCAGGCCGAGGCGGTGCTCCTCCGGGTGATCGCCGGCTTCGACGTCGGCGAGACGGCCCGGATCATGCGCCGCAGCCCCGGATCGGTTCGGGTGCTCTGTCACCGGGCCCTGCGCCAGCTCGCGATGAGCCTCACGCAGGAGGTGGGGGCGGAATGACACCGTCGGACGACTTCTGGAGGGAGCTGTCCCGGATCGAGCCCCGCTACGGCGACCTCTTCTGGGAAGGCACGATCGACGTGGGGGAGTCCCCGGGCTGGTGTGAGGAGCTGGCCCGCCTCATCCGGGTGGCCCAGCAGCCGGCGACGCCCGACGAGCTGGCCTCCGAGGAGGCCACCGTTGCCGCCATGGCCGAGGCCCGTGGCACAGCTCGGGTCCGCCTGGAGCGGTCCCCGGCGCAGTCGCTCGGGCGGGTGGCCGTGGTCAAGGGGGCGGTGCTCTTCGGAGTCCTCGCCGGTGGTGTCGCCGCCGCGGCCTCGACCGGGATCGCCGGGGACGTGGTCCCGGGCTGGAGCGAACCCCCGGCACCCCAGGTCGAGACGCCCCCGACCACGATCGCGGACATCGTGGAAGAACCAGTCACGGAGACCGGTGCCGAGGAGCGTCCGTCCACATCGGGCGAGGACGGATCGCCGGCCGTGGTCGTCGACGAAGTCCTACCCGCCGGCGAGGACACCCCGGTTCCAGGCCCAGTGGGCGAAGCGGAGGTTGTTCCCGAGAGCGGCGAGGTGCCAGAGAGTGGTGACGGCCCAGGCCACGCCTACGGGCAGGACAAGGAACATCCGAGCTCGGCCGGTCGCTACGACGGTTTCCCCCATGGCCACAGGTCCGGAGACGACGAGCTGTAACGCCCCGGCCCCCTGACGCGGTCTCTCGGTGTCCAGCCGATCGGTGCAGGCTTTGGACAGGGGCTGTTGCTCGGGAGGGACACCAGAGCGACAGCGGCTCGGAAGGTGGGATCGTCACGTCTGCGGATGCCCTGGGGCTACCCGGTGACGATCCCACGCCGAGCTGGTCGGGCTGATCGGGCTCGTCGGTAGGCTCCGCGCCATGTCCGACTGGAACGCTTCGATCATCGACGAGTTTCGTGCGAACGACGGGAAGGTGGGCGGACCGTTCGAGGGCGCGACACTGCTGTTGCTCCACACCAAAGGCGCCAAGACCGGCCAGGACCGGGTCCATCCGGTGGCGTACCAGGCCGACGGCGACCGACTCGTCGTCTTCGCCTCCAAGGCCGGAGCCCCCACCAACCCCGACTGGTATCACAACCTGGTGGCCAACCCCGGTGTGACCGTCGAGGTCGGGACCGGGACCCAGAGCCGCACGGCCCGGGTCGCCGAGGGCGATGAGCGGGAGCGGCTGTGGACCAAGCAGAAGCAGGTCATGCCCGGCTTCGCCGAGTACGAGGTCAAGACCACCCGTCAGATCCCGGTGATCGTGCTCGAACCCGCCTAGTCACTCCTCGTCGAGCAGCTGCTGCAGGTAGCGCCCGTAGCCGTTCTTGCTCATGGCCACGGCGATGCCGGCCAGGGCATCACGGCTGAGGTAGCCCTTGCGATAGGCGATCTCCTCCAGGCACGCCACCTTGAGACCCTGGCGTTCCTGGATGGTCTCGATGAAGTTGGCGGCGTGCAGCAGGGACTCGTGGGTGCCGGTGTCGAGCCAGGCGGTGCCCCGGCCGAGCACCTCGACCTGCAGCGCCCCGCGGCGCAGGTACTCGACGTTGACGTCGGTGATCTCCAGCTCGCCCCGCGGTGATCGGGGCAGGTTCCGGGCGATCTCGGGGGCGTCGCCGTCGTAGAAGTACAGCCCGGTCACCGCATAGTTCGAGCGGGGCTTCTGCGGCTTCTCCTCGATGCCGATGGCCCGCCCCTCGGTGTCGAACTCGACCACGCCGTAGCGCTCCGGATCGGCCACCCGGTAGCCGAAGACGGTGGCGCCGGTGGTGCGCTCGGCCGCCCGTTCCAGTGAGTCGGCCAACCCGTGCCCGTAGAAGATGTTGTCGCCGAGAGCGAGCGCGACCCGGTCTCCGGCCACGAAATCCTCACCGATCAGCAGGGCTTCGGCGATGCCGCCGGGGGAGGGCTGGACCGCGTAGTCGAGGTGGATGCCCAGCTCGGAACCGTCGCCCAACAGCCGTGTGAACAGCGACTGCTCCTCGGGCGTGGTGATCACCAGGACGTCACGGATGCCCGCCAGCAGGAGTGTCGACAGCGGGTAGTAGATCATCGGCTTGTCGTAGATCGGCAACAGCTGCTTGCTGATGCCTCGGGTGATCGGATAGAGCCGAGTACCACTGCCGCCGGCGAGGACGATTCCCTTCATCCATCCATACTGTCCGATGGCCACAGTCCGCCCCGCACGCGCCGCCGACGCCCCTTTCCTCCGGGAGATCGAGCGGCAGGCTGGTGAGCGTTTCCGTGACGTCGGCATGGCGGAGATCGCCGACCACGACCCACCCTCGCCACAGGTCCTGGCCATCTATGCCAACGACGGTCGATCCTGGGTCGCGATCGATGGCGACCAGGGCGCCCCGGTCGGCTACACGCTCGTGGACCTGGTCGACGGGGCGGCGCACATCGAGCAGATCAGCGTTCTGCCCGAGTTCCAGGGCCAGGGCGTCGGTCAGCGACTGCTGGCCGAGGTACGGAGCTGGGCGGCGCAGACCGGACGACACGCCCTGACGTTGACGACGTTCGCGGAGGTGCCGTGGAACCAGCCCCTGTACGAGCATCTCGGGTTCCGGGTCCTGACCGAATCCGAGCTCGGCCCTGAGCTGCGAGCAGTCCGGGATGCCGAAACGGCCCACGGCCTCGACCCGACGACCCGGGTGTGCATGCGCCTCGAGCTCTAGGTGTTGTCCCAGATCATGGTCAGGTCGCCGTCCTCGCGGAGCAGCTCGATGGGATCGTGCTTGTCGATGTGGCCGATCAGACCGTTGTAGACGCTGTAGCCGCAGAGGCGCTGCAGCCGCTCGTCGAACCCCTTGGCGATCTTGAGGGGCACGCCGAGCTGCTGGTTCTCCTGCTGACGGACGTAGCCGGCGCAGTAGTTGCAGGCCAGGCCGACCCGGCGGACCTCGGTGGTGTTGGCCCCACCGCCGTGCCACATGCTGCCATGCCAGATGAGCACGCCGCCCCGGGTCATCTCCGCCGGGAGCGACGGGTAGTCCCGGCCGTAATCGGGGGACTGGTCCTTGTGGCTGCCCGGCACGATCCGGGTCGCGCCGTTGGCCTCGGTGAAGTCGGTGAGGGCCCACATGGTGTTGCACACCACCGGCGGGTGCGGCTTGGGGATGGGGATCAGCTGGTCGTCGGCGTGGATCGGCTGCGGGGTCTCGTCCGGCCCGATGGCGATCGACGACAGCGAGGACAGCAGGCACCCCTTGTCCAGCACCCCTTCGACGATGGGCAGGACGTTGGGGTGGACCGGCACCCGCTCGAACACCTCACCGTGCACCAGCAGGTTGTAGACCCGCAGGGTGTGGCGCCCCTCGAAGTCGTTGGTTGCCGGCACGACCCCGAGACCCTGCTCCAGCCGGTCCAGCGCCGCATCGAGCTCGTCGAGCAGCGCCGGCTCGATGGCATCCTCGACGATGGTGTAGCCGTGCTCGTCGATCCGGGCGACGTGCTCGGCGACCTGGTCCGCGGTCCGCTCCGTCATGTCCCCGACAGTAATGGGCTTTATCGGGGATGGCCCGGAGGCTTTACGGCTGCAACACCAGCTTCCCTGCGACTCCGCTCTTGGCCGCGAACGCCGCCCGAGCCTCGCTCAGGGGATACACCCCGCCCACATGGGGGCGGATGCGACCGGCGTCCACCAGCTTGCCCAACCCCACCAGCTGGTCCCGGCCGCGTTCGACGATGAAGTACACGGCCCGCGCACCCTCCGGTTCGACCGGGGGAGGCACGGTGATCGTCACCAGGGCGCCGCCGGGTTTGACCACCGCAGCCGAGCGCTCGAGCAGCTCGCCGCCGACGGTGTCGAACACCATGTCGACCTGGCCCAAGTCCTCGAACCGGTCCTGCTCGACGTCGACGAAGGTGTCCGCGCCCAGCTCGGTGACCAGCTCCCGCACGCCGGCCCGACCGGTTCCGATGACCCGGGCGCCGGCATCGTGGGCCAGCTGCACCGCCATGGTGCCCACCCCACCGCCGGCGCCGTGGATGAGCACGGTCTGTCCCGCGGTCACCCGGCCGTGGTCGAACAGGGCCTGCCAGGCGGTCAGCCCCGACATGGGTAGGGCGGCGGCCTGGGTGTGATCGAGGGTCTCGGGCTTGGGGGCCAGATCGCGGGCCTCGATGGCGGCATACTCGGCCGCTCCACCGTCGCGGTGGGGATCGGTGAGCCCGATCACCTCGTCGCCGACGGCGAACCCGGTGGTGCCGTAGCCCAGGGCGGCCACCTCGCCGGACAGCTCGCGGCCGGGGATCGAGGGAGCGCGATCGTGGCCCGAGCGGTCCCTCCAGGTCGGAGGCCAGTTCAGTTCGCCGGGGGTGAAGCCGGTGGCGTGGACCTTGACCAGGACATCACCGACGCCGACCACCGGATCGTCGGCCTCCTCGAACACCAGCCCTTCGATTCCAGCTCCTTCATGAGCATGGACAGCTTTCACCGTCGCGAGGCTAACTCCAGGTATTGCGCCACAGCGTCGACGTCGTGGACCCGCAGGATCGAGCCGGGCCCGGCCAGATGGCCCACCGCGGCCAGGGTGCCGGCGAGCCGTTCGCGAGGGGGCTTGCCGGTGATGGCGCCGATGAAATCCTTGCGGGACAGGGCCAGGAGAACCGGTCGGCCCAGCGCCCGGACTCGGTCGATGTCCCGCAGCACCTGCACGGTCTGGTGTGGGGTCTTGGCGAAGTCGGGTCCCGGGTCGACGATCGTGGCTTCTGCGGCGACACCCCGGGCGCTGACATCGGCGAGCCGGCTCTCCAGGAACTCGACCACGTCGTCGGTCACCGTGCCGGGCTCGTAGAGGCGGGGATCGAGCAGCTTGACCTTGGGCGCGGCCCGCGTGTGCATGAGGACCAGGCCGGCTCCGACGTCGGCGCAGAGTCCGGCGATCTCGGGATACAGCAGGCCGCTGATGTCGTTGACGATGCCGGCTCCGGCGTCGAGCACCGCCTCGACCACCTCGGGGCGGTAGGCGTCCACCGACACCACCAGGTCCGGCCAGGCGCGGCGGAGGCCCTGCACCACGGGAGTGACCCGGGAGATCTCCTCGTCGATCGGCACCTCGGCCACCCCGGTGATGCCCGACTGGCCGCCGACGTCGATGATGGCCGCGCCGGCTTCGATGAGCTCGCCGGCTCGATCGACGCAGGCGGCGGCGGTCGTGTAGAGGCCGCCGTCGGAGAACGAATCAGGCGTGGCGTTGACGATGCCCATCAGCACCGGCTCGGTGAGATCGACCTTCTGGCCCCTGACGACGAGGGTGGGCGTGGGGATCACGCGCTCAGGCTTGGGAGCTGGTCGAGCACCTCGGCCAACGGGGGGATCTCCCCGAAGGCCTGAATCACCGGCTCGTGATCCGGACGCTCGAGCAAGGCCGGATTGGGGGCCGGGACGCCCGCTCGATGCAGGGCGGTCTGCAACACGGCCAGCGCCTGGGGGCTCAGCTCGTGCAGATGCCGATTGCGGTGCCGTCGCGTGCCCAGATCGACCTGGGCGATGGCGTGGACCCCGACGCCGGCGGCGACGTCGACGAGGAGGCCGAAGTCGACGCCGTAGCCCCGGACGAATGGCAGACGTTCGAGAACGTCGCGGCGGCCGGCGTACTCCCCGGACAGGGGCTGACGGATGGCGGCCAACTCGGGGAACAGCGTCGCCAGCAGGGGTCGGGCCACGAGCTCGGTCACGCGACCTCCACCGACACCGGTGATCAGCGGCCGGTCGTAGAACCCCTTGACGAACGCGATGTCCGGCTCGGTTAGCAGCGGACCGAGCAAGCCGACCACGAACCGCGGACCGAAGTCGGTGATGTCGGCGTCACACCACACGATCAGGTCGCCTCGTGCGGCGTGGAGGGAACGCCACATCGCCTCACCCTTGCCGTGTCCACCCACCAGCTCGGGAAGGATCTCGGCGGCAGCGACCACCCGCGCCCCGGCCTTCTCGGCGACCTTGGCGGTGCGGTCGGTCGAGTGGTCGTCGACCACCACCACCTCGTCGACCAGCCCAACCCGGTCCACGAGCTGCCTACGCAACTCGCTGACCACCTTGCCCACCGTCGCGGCCTCGTCCCGAGCCGGGATGCACACCGACACGACGTGGTCCCCCTTGATCTCCACCAGCCCGCGCCCCGCGAAGTCGCGATGGTGGAACGAAGGAAGGGGAGGTGCAGTCATGGGAGGGCTAAGTCTGCGTAGGGGCTGGTGGCGACGCAACTATGTGGGGAGACCCACAGGGCAACTGATGCCGGTGCCGCCTAGGCCGCAGTAGCCGTTGGGGTTCTTGGCCAGGTACTGCTGGTGGTAGTCCTCGGCGTAATAGAACGGTGGGGCGTCGGCGATCTCGGTGGTGACCTCGCCGTAGCCGGCTTGGCCGAGCGCCTTCTCGTACTCGGTCTTACTGGCTTCCGCCGATGTCCGGGCCGCCGGGTCGGCGACGTAGATGGCCGACCGGTACTGGGTGCCGACATCGTTGCCCTGGCGCATGCCCTGGGTGGGGTCGTGGCCCTCCCAGAAGACCTTCCACACCGCGTCGTAGCTGAGCTTGGCCGGATCGAACACCACCAGCACCGCCTCGGTGTGGCCGGTGCGACCGGAGCACACCTCCTCATAGGTCGGGTTGGGCGTGTACCCGCCGGCGTAGCCCACCGCGGTGGTGAACACCCCGTCGAGCTGCCAGAACAGCCGCTCGGCTCCCCAGAAGCAGCCCAGACCGACGACGACCTGGGCCAGCCCGTCAGGGAACGGCCCCTCCAGCGGCGTGCCCAGCACGAAGTGGGTGGAGGGAACCTGGAACGGCCGCTCCGCCCGTCCCGGCAGAGCCTCGTCCGCGGTCGGCATCGCCACTTTGTCTCGGCCAAAGAGCATGGCCCCACGGTATCGGTGTCCTCTGACACCCAGTCCGGCCCGGAGCCATCGACGTTGGAACGAACGCCATTGGGGTAAGAACTGCCCCATGAACCAACCGCAACCGGAGTCCGGCTCTTGGGGTGCGCCGGCCGCCTGGGCCCAGGCGGGAGCGCCGGTCGAGCAGCCCCCGAGCATCCGCCTGGCGGTGCGGCTGATGTGGGTCGGCGCCACGGTGACGCTGATAGGGATCGTGTCGGCGTTCCTCCAGGTTGACGAGCTGAAGAAGCAGATCCGGGATTCCGACAGGACGCTTCGTCCCGACGAGGTCGACTCCTACGCCACGGCGGTGCTCATGTTCGCCGTGGTGATCGGCTCGGCGGTGATCGGGCTCTGGCTCTGGATGGCCGGCACCAACGCTCAGGGCAAGATGTGGGCCCGTACCACCGCCACGGTGCTGGGTGCCTTGAACCTGGCGTCCAACCTGGTCGGATTGGCCCTGGGTCAGCAGGCGCCGATCACCATGGTCATCAACGTCGTCAACCTGGTGCTGGCGGCGACGATCCTCGTCCTGCTGTACCGGCCGGACTCGAACCGCTTCTACAACCAGAACCAGTCTTCGATGGTTCCGTGGGGCTCAGGCCAGCCCGGCTAGGCGCAGCATCGACGGGGGGACGCTGCCGTCACCGTGGGCCAGCATGGCAGCTCGTTCCACGTTGACCAGGTCGTGGTCTCGGTCGGACCAAAGATCCCAGGGGCCGTTGCCCAAAGACTCGGGATCCCCCCGGGCCTCGACACACGCCCGCAGGTAGGCCTGCTGATCCCGCAGGTCCTCGATCCCGCCGATGGGGCCATGGCCCGGGACGATGATCGGCGCCATCTCCGCCAGCCGGTCCAGCTCGTCGGCCCAGCGTGCCGGGTCTCCCTGCCAACACAGGGGCGTGACCCCGAAGCTGCACATGGCCCCGGCGAACAGCATGTGGGCCCCGTCGACCAGGGCGATCAGGTTCTCGTCCATCTGCCCGCCCGACACGAACACCGCGACCGCATCGGTGAGTTGCACGTCGGAGGCGATGACATGGCTGACCGGCCGGGTGACCACAGCGTCGAAGCCGTCGGCCTGATCGGGGTAGAGGGCCTGCCAGCTGGCCACGTTGGGGGGCTGGTCGAGGTGCACGCTGGCCTGGGCGCTGCCGTACACCGCGGCCAGCTTGAACCGGCCGGTCCCGCCGGCGAACTCGACGCCGCTGCAGGTGAGCACCGCTCGTCGGATCGGTAGGCCGATCTCCTCGACCGCGGCCGCGAACGGTTCCCACTGGTCGGGCGTCATCAGCGTGTCGATGACCGTGATCCCGTCGGCGTCGACGACCACGCCGGCGTTGGCCCGGCCCCGTCCCGGCGGCCATTGGAACCAGCCGAACACGCCGGTATCTAAAGGGTCTAACGACACGGCGCCTGACCATACCTCCCGCCCGACCCCACCTTGCCACCCTGCCACCCTGTGAGGCCTCGGCGAGCCGCCGAGACTGTTACCTCTTGATGGTTCAGGGTCAACGCCGGCGGGCTCGCCTGATCAAAACCGGCGCCAAGGTTCTATGGTGGTCGGACAAGGCGGATACGTAAGGCGGGTTTTTTCTGGTGGCTTTCGATGGTGGGGCAGCTGCATGCCCGGACGGAAGTCGGGGCTGAGCGGCGGTGGCTCGTTCCTCTCCTGGCGCCGAGCGGGTGGTCACGGTGCTCGAGTTCTTCGCGGCGCGTCCCGGTGACCGTTTCACTCTCTCCGAGTTGGCCCGCGGCTGCGGTCTGAACAAGGCGACGACCCACGCCCTGCTCACCGAGCTGACCGGCCGTGGTGTTCTGCTGCGCCACCCCGACGAGAAGCGGTACTCGCTGGGGCCGCGGCTGGTCTCTATCGGCTCGGCGGCCAAGCACGGCTACCGGGCCGACGACTTCCACTCCGGCGCCCTGGGTCGGCTGGCCAGCGCAGCCGGAGCCGAGGCCGTGGCCGTGCGCTACGACCCCGCCGACGACCACGCCACCGTGATCGGACACGCCGGGCCGGGCCGGGAGCTCCCGGTGCCGCGCCGGTGGCCGCTGGTCCCGCCCAACGGCGTGGTGTTCTTCGGCTGGGCCGACGCCGCCTCCCGGGAGGCCTGGCTGGCCCGGTGTCCGGCCATGAACGGGGTCCAGCAGGCCTTCGCCGGTCTGGAGGCCGTGCGGCGCGACGGGGTGGCCATCGGAGCCGACGTCCCGGCATGGCGGCGGCTCAAGGCCGTGCTCAGCGGTGGCGTCGGCGAGCCCGACGCAGTGCGCGATGTCCTGACCGACCTGGCCCGAGCCCCGGCGCTCATCACCGACATCGAGCCCAACACCACCTACGACGAGGCCTACGTCGCTGCCCCGGTGTTCGACGACACCGGCCGGGTCACCCTGGCCCTCATCGTGGGTCCCCGCACCGACCGCCAGCGCCGCGGCGACGAGCTGGCCGCGGTGGCCGATGCCGTGAAGATGGTGGCCGACGAGCTCACCGAGGCGGTCCACGGGCGCCGTCCGGCCTGAGGACGCCTGACCCTGCGGGCGCCGGGTACCGTCCTCGCTATGTCGGAGTATGCGGCCCCACTTGACGACATCCGCTTCGTTCTGGAGAACGTGGTCGACCTGGCTGGTCTCACCGAGCTGCCGGTCTTCGATCAGCTCGACCCGGACACGGTCAGGGGTGTTCTCGAGGAGAACGCCCGGTTCATGGAGCAGCTCATCGCCCCGCTCAACCGCAGCGGCGATGTCCAGCACAGTCGTTGGGAGGCGGGATCCGTCACCACGCCCGACGGGTTCCGTGACGCCTATCAGCAGTACGTGGCCGCGGGCTGGGGCGGGGTCCCGTTCCCGGCGGACTACGGGGGCGGCGGGTTCCCCTGGTTGGTGGGGGTTGCGATGCAGGACATCATGACCGCGGCCAACCTGTCGTTCTCCTTGTGTCCGCTGCTCACCCAGGGCGCCATCGACATGCTGTTGCACCACGGCAGCGAGGAGCAGAAGGAGCTGTTCCTGCCCAAGATGATCAGCGGGGAGTGGACCGGCACCATGAACCTCACCGAGCCCCAGGCCGGCTCGGAGGTGGGCGCCCTGACCACCAAGGCCGTCCCCGCCGACGACGGCAGCTGGCGCATCACCGGTCAGAAGATCTTCATCACCTTCGGCGAGCACGACCTGTCCGACAACATCATCCACCTGGTCTTGGCGCGGGTGCCGGACGCGCCTCCGGGGACCAAGGGCATCTCCTGCTTCATCGTGCCCAAGTTCCTGGTCGAGGCCGATCGGAACCTGGGCGATCGCAACAGCCTCCAGTGCGTGTCCATCGAGCACAAGATGGGCATCAACGCCAGCCCGACCTGCGTGATGGCCTACGAGGGCGCGGTCGGCTATCTCATCGGCGAGGCCAACCAGGGCATGCGCTACATGTTCACGATGATGAACAACGCCCGGCTCTCGGTGGGTCTGCAGGGCCTAGGGCTGGGGGAGCGGGCCTACCAGCGGGCCATCGCCTACGCTCACGAGCGCCGCCAGGGTCGGGCGGCGGGGGCTCCAGCCGGCGAGCAGTCGCTCATCGTCGATCTGCCCGACGTGCGCCGGATGCTGCTGACCATGCGGGCCATCAACGAGGCCCTGCGGGCGTTGGTCTACCTCAACGCCGAGTGCATGGACCTGGCCGTCCATCACCCCGACGAAGCGGTGCGCCAGCAGCGGGCCGAGCTGGCCGACCTGCTCACTCCGATCACGAAGGGTTGGGGCACCGACATGGGGGTGGAGGTGACCTCGCTGGCCATCCAGGTGTTCGGCGGGATGGGCTACATCGAGGAGACCGGGGTGGCCCAGTACTACCGAGACGCCCGCATCGCCCCGATCTACGAGGGCACCAACGGCATCCAGGCCATGGACCTCGTCGGTCGGAAGCTGCCGCTGCGGGCCGGCGGGGTGGTGAGCGACTTCCTGGCCGGCATCGAAGCCACCGCGGCCGAGGTGACCAAGGCCGGCGATGCGTTGGCCCCGATCGGGGAGCGGCTCGCCGATGGGCACCGGGTGCTCAAGGAGGCCACGGATTGGCTGATGGCCAACGGGCTGGCCGATCCGGCCAACGCCCTGGCCGGAGCGACGCCCTATCTCCGGATGAGCGGCATCGTGACCGGTGGCTGGTTGCTGGCCCGTTCTGCCCTGGCGGCACGGGAGCTCCTAGACGCCGGCGCCACGGATGTGCTTCTGGAGCAGAAGATCGTCACCGCCCGCTTCTACTGCGACCAACTCTTGCCCCAAGCCGCCGGCCTGACCGCGGCAGTAACCGCCGGCCCCGCCGACCTCGTCGCCGCGGTGCTCTAGCCAACGAGGCTTGTAGGCCAGCCCCAGAGGGGCTGGCTGGCTGAAATTGAGGCGTTTGCCGCGCTTATAGCGCGAGAAACGCCTCAATTTCGGCAAGGACCCGCTACCGCCATTGAGGGCCCGGGCACGGACGGCAACACACTGGAGCAAGCCAGCCCCTCGGGGGCTGGCTTGGGAGACTC